>CADAZX010000005.1:0-67004 GCA_902792515.1 uncultured Ruminococcus sp. | reverse complement strand
AGCGAGCAGAGCGAGTGGGTGATGCCCTCGATCGCGTCCTGGATCGGGTGCGCGTAGTCGTAGAGAGGGTAGATGCACCACTTGTTGCCCTGGCGGTGGTGGTGCTGCTTGCAGATTCTGTAAATGATCGGGTCGCGCATGTTGAGGTTGCTCGACGTCATGTCGATCTTGGCGCGGAGCGTTCTGCTGCCGTCCTCGAACTCGCCGTTTTTCATTCGCTCGAAAAGGTCGAGGTTCTCCTCGACGGACCTGTCGCGGTAGGGGCTGTTTTTGCCGGGCTCGACAAGAGTGCCGCGGTACTCCCTGATCTCGTCGGGCGAGAGGTCGCAGACGTACGCCTTGCCCTCCTTAATGAGCTTCACCGCGAATTCGTAGCACTTGTCGAAATAGTCGGAACCGTAGAAAACGCCGCCGGTCGGCTCGGCGCCGAGCCAGAGCAGATCTTCGTAAATGGAGTCGACGTACTCGGTGTCCTCTTTCTCCGGGTTCGTGTCGTCGTAGCGGAGGTTGAACTTCCCGCCGTATTTTTTTGCGATGGACGAGTTGATGAATATCGCCTTCGCGCTGCCAATGTGAAGGTACCCGTTAGGCTCGGGCGGAAATCTCGTGTGGATCTCGCGGTCAAAACCGCCTGCCAGGTCCTCGTCGATAATGTCGGTCAGAAAGTTTGAAGTCTCCAGAACGAGCTCCGGATTTTCGGTTGGTTTGATTTCAGTCATAGTGAAATGCCCTTTCCTGAAAAAGAATATACACTTTGATTATACACCCGCGGGCGCTTTTCGGCAAGCAATTTCTGGATATTTTCCGTTTTTGCGGCTGATTCCGGACAATAATTTTGCGGGTGCGCACGCGTTTATAAGGCTTGAATACGCGGCGCGGAAATTGTATAATGAATCCGTATGGCCGCGGAGCGGCGCCGGCGCTTTTTGCCGGATGCTCCGGAACCGTATGACAAACAAGCGGGGGCGCCTGCGCGAGAACGGTCGACCGGTGCTTCCTATATTCGGGAGGGGACGTTATGAACGTTAAACAAATCATGACAGACCTGCCTGAATCTGACAGACCCTATGAGAAACTTGAATTACACGGAGCTTATACATTGACTGATTCGGAACTTCTTGCTGTCATCATTCGGGCAGGAACGGGAGGCGCGAACGCTGTGACGGTCGCGCGGCAGCTGCTTAAGAGCTTCGGCGGCAGTCTGAGACGTGTCTGCGACGCCGGAATTCCGGAACTCGCTGAGACGAGAGGCATAGGGCGCATCAAAGCGATACAGCTAAAGGCTGCGGGTGAGATCGCGGACAGAATCAACCGCGAAAAGAGTATACGACTCGTCGACGCCGCGAACGCCGAGGCTGTCGGAAGAATGCTGATGTACGACATCGGCAGCGAAAAAAGGGAAGTTTTCCGTGTTCTGATGCTCGACAAACGGCTGAGGATCATTTCCGCCAGGGACGTCAGCCACGGCGTTCTCGACAGGACGCTCGTCCATCCGAGAGAGGTGTTTTCGCCCGCGGTGAGGGAGCTCGCGTACGCGGTTATCGTCGCGCACAACCACCCGAGCGGCGAGCTCGAACCGAGCGAGGAGGACGTCCGGCTCACGGACAGGCTTGTCGAGGCCGGTGAGATTCTGGGAATTCAGGTGCTCGACCATTTTATAGTGTCGGCTCGCGGGTTTACCAGCTTCTGCGGCATGGGACTGATGGCGAAGCCCGGCGGAAAACAGGGGAACGCGCTCACGCTCAGAAGGGCGTCGTAGATTTTTGACAAGAGGTAAAGTATGGCAAAGGATATTGGAATAGATCTCGGAACGTCCACAACGACCGTTTACGTAAAGGGAAAGGGCATCGTTCTCAGCGAGCCTTCCGTCGTCGCGGTCAGCACCAACACAGGCAAGCCGATTGCGGTCGGCACGTCCGCGGAGAGAATGATAGGAAGAACCCCGGGCACAGTCAAAGTCGTAAGACCTGTGAGAGGCGGCGCGATAGCGGATTTTGAGACCGCGGAATTCATGCTGAAGTATTTCCTTCAGAAGGCGTGCGGACTCGGAATCAATTTCGGCAGCGTGAGGATGATCCTGTCCGTTCCGACAAAGATATCCGAGGTCGAGCAGCTGGCTGTCCTTGAGGCGGCGAAATCCGCCTGCGGAAGATCAGCGCGCGTGAGACCGAGACTCATCGAGGAGCCGCTCGCGGCAGCTATCGGCGCAAATCTGCCTCTTCGCGGCGACACTGCCGAAGGTTCCATGATAATTGACGTGGGCGGAGGCACAGCGGAGGTTGCGGTAATTTCACTCGGAAGCATTATCGCGGGCGATTCCGTAAATGTCGGCGGCGAGAATTTCGACACGCAGGTAATCAACTACATGCGCACCGAGCACAACCTTGTTATAGGCGAAAAAACGGCAGAGACCGTTAAAATGAGAGTCGGCTGCGTTTTCCCGCAGGCGCAGGAGAAAACTACGGACGTGTGCGGCCGCGACATGATGACAGGCCTTCCAGGAAACGTCAGGATCTCCTCGCAGGAGCTTATCGAACCTTTCAAGGAGACCGTTATTCAGATAGTCGACTGCGCGAAGCGCGTTCTCGACGGACTTCCGCCCGAGATCAGCGCCGACATCATCCGCAACGGCATCACGATGTCCGGAGGCGGTTCGCTTCTCACCGGCCTCTGCGAATTTTTGAGAACGGAGACGAACGTTCCCGTCCGCGTCGCGGAGGGCGCGCAGTACTGCGTTGCCCAGGGAATCGGACGCTGCCTTACCGACGGCTCGCTCAGGGCGCTTATCAACTCCAACAGGGCGTGACCGCAAGTCCCGTTAACAGCCGCGGCAGAATAAAAGCCCCGGTGCGAGGTGATCTTCTCACATGAACAAGAAATCAAAAATAACTCTTTTCGCGCTCACAATACTGACCATCCTCATGCTCGTCGCGATCGTCGTTTCCGCGAGCCCCAACGGGAATTTCGAGGGCCTTTACAGGTTTTTCGGAACTCCTGTCACGTTTGTGCAGAACGGAGTCAAAAAGGCCGCCTCGGCAGTTTCGGGGTGGTTTAAGTATATGTTTTCGTACGGAAAAGTGAACGCCGAGATCGAGGAGCTGCGCGAGAAGAACGCACAGATTCCGATCCTTGAGGACGAAAAGGAGCGGCTTATTCTCGAAAATTCCGAGCTGAGGCGAATCCTGGGCTTCGAGGACTACTCGGAGGACTACTCGCTCGTGCCCGCGGAGATAATCGCCGAGGACGTTACGGACTGGTTCAACACGTTTACGATCGACCGCGGAACGGCAGACGGCGTGACGCGCGGCTGCACCGTGATTTCACCTGACGGTCTTGTGGGGATCGTGACCGAGGCGGGCTTCGCTTCCTCGAAATTCCTGACGATTGTCGACGAGAACAACTCTTTCATGTGCAGAATTTCGCGCTCCAACGAGCTTGTTAGAGTCAGGGGCGTGTCGCAGGAGAATCTCGTTTACGAGCTCAGGATCGACAGGCTGAGCGCATCGTCCGGAATCGTCGTCGGCGACAATATAGTAACTGCCGACAGCGGCGGAGTTTTCCCGTCGGGAATTATGGTCGGAACGGTCAAGGAGGTCAATGTCGACAGGGAGACAGGCGTGGTTACCGCGATGGTCAAACCTGCAGTCGACCTTACGCTTCTCAGCAAGGTGTTCGTGATGCTCAGGAACAACGAACCGCAGGAGACGCCGGCGCAGGCGGAGCAGCCGTAAGACAGGCATTCCGCGAACCGTACAATGCGTAATTGAGCGGCGTTTACGGTGCGTGACCGGAGAGGGAGGAAGAGATGTTTCTCAACACAAAAGCAATAAAACGTCTCTTCAGAAGGCGGCTTTCGGGAACCGGCGGAGACAAGACAAAGGACAGCTACAGGCTCGAGACCGGCAACGTTTTTATAAGCGGCGAGGAGAATTTCGACACGCAGATAACGTCCGGCAGGATAGTTTTCGCGGCGCTGACCGTCATTGCGGCGGTGCTTTTTCAGGAGGCCGTTTTCAACGACCTGAGGGTTTTCGGCGTGAAGCCGAATCTCGTGCTGGCGGTGCTGCTTCTCGCGGCGATGTGCAGCGAGACGGATTTCGGGCTTGTCCTTGGCGTAGTCGCGGGCTTTTCGATAGATATCGTTTTCGGGCGGTACCTCGGCTTTTACGCGCTCATATATATGCTGACGTGCTTTTTTACGGCTTTCGTGGTAAGACCGAGAATGAAGGGCAAGGTCCTCAACTACCTTGCCGTGGCGCCTGTACTGATATTTATTTTCCAGTCGGCTTTAAGCTTCGGCGCCAGGTTCCTTTCGCTTTACGCGTCGAAGGCGCCCGCGCTGTACGAAAATACCGGCCGGCACGTTCTGCTGAGGATCGTACCGTCGACCGTTTACACTTATCTCATTTTCGCGCTGATCGCCGTTCCGTTCACGGTGGCGTGGCGGAAGCTCGGAAGAAGGCGCCGCGGCGGAGCGATTCTTTTCGGCCAGCGTTGACGGACGCGTGAATTTCAAGAGGCTTTACAGATGGACGCACTTAAGAAGTTTTTCACCAACCGGATAACTTACCTCTCGCTCGGACTGATCATCGTCATGTCCGTTCTTGTCGGCCGCCTTTACGTGCTGCAGATCGGGCAGAACGAAATCCACGAAAGGGAGGCATCCAAGTTCACCGAGTACGATCTGCCGCTCGACGCTCCGCGCGGAAATATTTACGACAGGAACGGAGTCCTTCTCGCGGGCAACCGCACCGCGTACAAGGTCTACATGATCAACACCGCCGACGACCAGGAGTACAGGGACAGAATGTACCTGGAGCTGGTGAAGATTTTCGAAAAGAACAACGACGTCTTCTACAACTATCTCGGCGACTATCTGCTCTATCCTCCCGCGTGGGGGCCGGCCGTCGACACAGAGGAAGAGGCCGAGAACATGAAGGCCTTTATAAACGACATGGTCATCTCGAAGGCCGACAAGGTGTACTTCGAAAATCCTCAGAGCGCTTTTAACTATCTGCGCGTGAACCTTTTCGCGATCTCCGACGAATACAGCGAGTACGACGCCTACAGGATCATGATAATGCGCTTCGCGTCTTATATGTACGGTCTCGATTCGCTCAGGCCGACGCCCGTCGCCACGGACGTGTGCAAGGAGTCGGTCGACGAGATAACGGCGCGCTCGATGGAATTCCACGGCGTGACGTCCGAGGAGACGTATATAAGATACTACGTGAACAACATTTCGCTCGGGCCGATACTCGGCTACGTGAGAGCAATCTCCGAGGAGGAGTTTGACGAAAAGAAGGAGAGCGGTTACTTCGCGGACGACGTGATCGGAAAGATCGGAGTCGAAAAGACTTTTGAGGACTACCTCCGAGGCAAGCGCGGCTGGCGGAAATACGTCAAGTCAAACGACGGAACGGTGACTGAGACAGGGTACACAGCGCCCGAACCGGGCTGCGACCTCTACCTTACGATAGACATACTTCTTCAGCAGACGCTTTACGAGTCGATCGAGTACAACGTACTCTACACCGCTTCGCGCGAAAACGGCATCGACAACTTCGGTGACTGCGACGCCGGCGCGGGCGTCGTTTCCGACGTTCACACAGGTGAGATACTGGCGATGGCGTCGTATCCCGGCTTCGACAACAACATTTTCGTCGCTCCGCTGACAGACAAAGAGGCTCAGGAGGCCGTCGAGAACCTGATGACTGACCCGGGTTCGCCGAGCCTCAACAGGAGCACGCAGGGCACGTATCCTATCGGGTCGATGATCAAGCCCGCGATCGCGGTTGCCGGCCTCGAGACCGGTGTCACGGACAGAGACAGAATCATCATGTGCCCCGGTTATATTATAGCGTCGGGCAAGAAAATGAAATGCCTGTCGTACCACCACAAGGTATCGCTCGTCAACGCGCTCGGACGCTCGTGCAACGTCTATTTCGCGACCGTCGGCATCGACGCCGGCATCGAAAACCTCGACTACTGGATCAAGCAGTTCGGACTCGGCGAGTATACGGGCATCGAAATCGCGGAGCGGAAGGGCTTCAGGAGCAACCCCGAGACGATGGACATTTTCGAGTACGGCACGTTCCACAAGTGGACCGACGCCTCGACCGCGGCATCGTGCATCGGCCAGCTCTACACGACGTTCACGCCTCTTCAGGTCAACAGATACATCGCGGCGATAGCCAACGGCGGCACGCTCCACAACATGCACGTAGCGAAAACGGTCTGCGACAGCAAAGGAAGGATCGTTTACGAGACGCCCATAGAGTCATATCCCACGGGTGCCAAGCCGGAGACCATCTCGCTTGTCCAGGAGGCTATGACAAAAATGATCGACGCGTACGCGGAGCTCCAGGCGCAGCTTACCAATTATCCGCACTATTTCCTCGCGGGCAAGACGGGAACGGCGCAGACCGGTACGAACGAACAGTCGTCCCACGGCTTCTACACAGGCTTCGCCCCTTACAACGACCCGCAGATATCGATAACGCTTCTTCTTGAGCACGGAGTCTACAGCGGCAACAACTTCCCGATTGCCGGCGACGTCATCAACTGCTATTTCGGCGGTTCGTACGAGCCCGGCTTCAAGGGCGGCATTCACCATTACGACAGAGAGACCTCGACGACGACAGGCGGCCAGCACCTCGGAAAATGGTTTGAGAGGAGAGGCCCCGTCATCTGACGGTTGACAATAACCCGGCGCGCGTCCCTGTTACGCTTTTGACGCGCGCCTTAAATCTCTAAATAACGGAGGTAATGACATGTTTATCAAAAGAATTCTCAGAGTGCTTGCGCTCCTTATCGCCGGCACGCTCTGCTTTGGAGCGGTTGCCGCGTGCCGGCCAAAGCCCGACGACAGGCCGGAAACGCCGACGGAAGTACCCGAGCCCACACCCGAGCCGCGTAGCATAGACGGCGAGACGCCGATGGCGAAAAGCGTCGTTTACGCTTCGTCTCTCGAGAACGGCATCCAGGGCGTTTACGACACTCCCGAGCGTCTCGGCTTCACCGTTACGAACGAGAACTCGCAGTACAAGATCGGTCTTAAGGGCGATGGCTTGAAGGGCCTCAACGAGATCAGGACAGCTTCGGGCAAGACGCTCATCTCCGGCGGCATGACCGGATTCGTCGTGAAGGCTGACGGCAGCGTTTTCGACTCGGTATCGGGGTCGTCGGCGGCCAGAGTCAACACGAACCGCATGGGACTTTTCTACTACGAGGTAAACATCAGGGATCTTGTTTTCTCGCCCGACGAGAGCCTTGTCGACTTCACGAAATACGACAAAGAAAAGGTTCTCAATATTCCCGCGACAGCGGCGCCGCACGGTAATATGGTCAAAAACGTCTCTTGGAAGAACGGCGTTCTGACGGGTACGGTCGAAGACCCTACCGACCCTTACGTGTGCCTCGATTTCAGCGACAGTATTGACGGCTGCAACGTCGTGCTTTTCGACCTGACTACTTCAGGCAGTGACGCGGGCGGCCAGCTGTTCTACGTTTTCACCGGAGGTCACGCCGGGAGCTTCAACCAGGACGACAGCAAGACGTTCCCGTTCACAGGCGGATCGAAACAGACCGTCGCGATCTACGTCGCGGATTTTGAAGAGTCGTCAAACGGCTATCTCAGCGCGCTTCGTTTTGACATCAACGGAAAAGCTGGCGACACGTTCAAGATCGAGAATATAAGACTTGCCCACATAAATGAGCTCGGTTCGGTGAACTGCGGCTACGAGCAGACGCTTCACTCTTATTCCGACAAGATGCACAACGAGCTCCGCGTGATCTTCGACACAAAATCGTCCGACTACAAGGAGTTCGGATACCGCTACGTAATTCCCGCGGACAGAGTCGCCGACTTTTACGCCCTTAATCAGGACGGCTCCGATTTCACCGGCGGCGGAGACAGCTTTGAACTCTCGGAGTTCCAGTGCGTAGGCTTTGAGATCAAAGATTCCGGAATGCTCGGACTTATCGCCTGCGACGACGGCATGACGCACACGAGGCTCTCCAAAAACGGCGGCAAATACGTTGTTGAGTTCTACATAGACGTCACCGGAAACCACAAGCAGGGCAGCGACGCGAATTTCGGCCACAGAATACTGACTGCCGAGGCAAAGGATTTCAAAAACCTTAAAAAGGAGTGCTACTTTGAGAGAAATCCGCTCGGCTTTGAGGTCACCGGGCAGCACGGATCGTACTCGAAGCTTAAAGTGCTCGGCTACAATACCACCAACGGCGCTTACGAGGTTTCCGTCGCGGGAACCGACTTCAACAACGCGTACAGGAAAAAGAACGTCAACAAGTACTTCGGCGGTACGATCAAGGTTACAGCCTCTTCCGACGACAGAAAGATCTACTTCTGCAGCCACGGCGCGAACGGATGCCTCGAGGCGGCTGTGCTTCTCGACGAGTCGAAAACGCTCGTGCCAATCCAGCCCGAGGTCTGCAAAAACTTCGCCGGCGAGCACGAGGAGCGTTACTACGACCCGAACGACACGCAGTACGGCGACACCGTATATCCGCTCGTTGTTGAGAAGGGGAAGGACCTCACGTACACGATGCTGAACGTCTATCAGAACTGGGGCGTCAACAGACTCAAGCAGCTCTCCTCGATAAGCTTCCACATCGGCTACTACCATCTGTCGACAGGCGTTACCGAGTCGAACTGCATCGCGCCTTACTTCGTTTTCGGCCGCGACGGCTGGACGCTTCCCGACTTCCGCGGATGCAGCGGCGTAATGTGGTCGTCTCAGCCTCAGTTCAACTCCGTTGGCAGACTGAGGTTCGTATCTTATAACAAGAGCGGTCAGACGTACCAGTCTGAGTACATCGGAAGCGACATCCGCTCGGTAGGTCCGGTTTACGCCGACGTGGCTTATTCCTACAGAACGTACGACGGCGCTTTTGAGTACAGTCTCCGCCACACCGAGTTCCCGCAAAACGACGAGAACCGTACATACTACACGCTCGAGGCGAAATGCTTGAACGACGTAACGTACAAGGACGCGAGAAACAGCTTTACTCTGTTCAGCTTCGACCCTCGCTTCCAGTGCATGAAGACGACCTCGTATAAGGCGGAGGACGGATCGATAAAGGAGATCACCAACAAGGTCAACAAGACTTCCGAACCGGAGGTCTATAAGCTCTGCAAGAATTCGCCTTTCTTCAGCCTCTACGACTATTCGCTCCAGAACAATAACGACGTCGAGAACTTCGCGTATATCGTCCGCTCTTATAAGGCGACCGTTGGCGGCAAGGATTTCGACGGCTGTCTCGTGATGAGAAACTCGGTTATCAAGGACGGCGCGTTCCTGAATCTCGTCGAGATCGGTCTCGACGCCGACAAGCTCGAGTTCAAAAAAGGCGACACTATTAAAATCGTTTTCGTGCTTCTCCCGTACGGCGTTACGGAGCAGAAGGACGACCCGAACGTTCACTACGTTATCGAGGACACGGTCGACAATCCGTGGAGAATTCTCGAGTGCGAGAAGGGAACGGCCGTCGAGGACGACTACCTCGCGATCGTCAACGCGGAAAACGACGAGGCAATCTTCACAGTGACGGGTTCGCGCAACTCGAACGCGGTAAGAGTCAACGGCTTCTCGAAGCTCGCAAGGCCGAAGATTCAGGAGAAGATCGGCGGCGAGTGGACGGATATCACTTATAACGTGGAGGAATTCGACGGCTACCAGGTGAACTACACCGAAGACGGTTATTTCAGCTACAGCTTCATCGTCGACATGGAGAACTTTACCGATCAGAGGACGTTTAAGGTCACTTGCGGCTGACGGCGCGATTGCATCATTGCACGGGTGTTTTGAGTTATGATTGATATCGGAACGGTATTTACACAGACGCTGATGCTTTGCATCCTGCTCATCCCGGGGTTTTTGTTCAGGAAACTGAAAATAGCCTCGGGTGAGGGCGGGTTCGCGAAGGGTATTTCCAATATCATTCTGTACGTCGCGCAGCCGGCGATGCTCATCTCGCCGTACATACGCGACTTTGACGCGAAGATCCTCAAAAACATGGGGTTCGCGGTCCTCTTTTCGTTCCTCTGCCACGCGCTCTTCCTCGTTCCGGCGCTGCTCGTGTTCGGGTCGTGGAAGAATAAAAACGGGGACGAAAACGGTGCCACGGAGGAAGAGAAAAAACGCGAGCTGTCGACAAGGGTGCTCAGGTTCGCGGCGGTTTTCGGCAACTGCGGATACATGGGGATTCCGCTTATCAGGAACCTCCTCGGCGACGAGGCGACCGTTTACGCGACCGTTTTCAACATCGGCTTCCAGATTTTCCTCTGGACGTTCGGCTGTCTGATCGCGACACGCGACAAAAAGTACGTCTCGTTTAAAAAGATCATCCTCAACCCGGCGACGATCTCCATTTTCATAGGCCTGATCATGTTCTTCACGCCTGCAAACAGGTACGTGCCGGGCGTCGTCACGGGCGTGCTCGACATGCTGAAGGAGACCGTTCTGCCGCTCTCTATGTTCGTCGTCGGCTTCCATATGGCGGGGAACCGCGTGAAGTCGTTCTTTACCGACGGCAGAATGTGGATATCGATGGCGCTGAAGCTCCTTTTGTGTCCGGTGCTTTCGTTCGGTCTTCTCAAGCTGTTTTCGGTAACCGGCGCTTTTAACGGGTTTGACGTGGCGGTGACGGTGCTTCTGTGCAGCGCGACTCCGTGCGCGACGGTCACTTCGATCTTCGCCGAAAAATTCGACCTCGACCGTGAGCTGGCCGGCAGGATCGTGCCGCTCTCGACGCTTGTTTCAATGGCGACGCTTCCTCTCGCTGCGCTGCTTCTTCAGCTTCTGTGACTTCTCAAAAATAATTAAAAAAGGGCTGCCCGGCGCCGATTGACTAAAAAGCGCCGGGCAGCTCCCGTTTTATCTAAAATATATAATTCAATCACATTTTTGACCTTAACTCATCAGCTCTCCTCGCGAACATCCTTCCCGTCTTTTCGATCAGCTTAAGCACGTCCGGAATGAGCTCGTCGTCGAAAAGGTCGCACACGTGGAACGTTTCAAAGCTCATTGTCTTGTCGTAGCCGATCTCGGCGAGTCCCCTTATAAAGCGGTTCCAGTCGGCGATCCCCATATAAGGCGCGATGTGCTGGTCGTTCTGACCGTTGTTGTCGTGAACGTGGAACGCCTCGATCCTGTCGCCCAGCCTTAGCATCACCGCAAGCGCGTCGTGGCTGCAGAGAAGCAGGTGGCCCGTGTCGAGGCAGAAGCCGAACACCTTTCCGCCGGCCGCCTTGTTTAAAGTGTCGACAAGCCTTTCCGCGTAAGAAATGTCTGAGCAGCAGGCGGCGTACGGCTTCCCTTTATACGTGCTGAACATGTTTTCGAGCAGTATCATGACGCCGTGCTCTTTTGCCGCGTCAGCCAGCTCGGAGTAGCAGCGTACGTTCATTTCAAACTCCTCGTCCGCGCTCAGTGTGTCGGGAAGCTTGTAATAAAACGGATGGATGACGAGCTTTTTGCAGCCGATGTAGGCGCAGCATTTGACCGTCTTTTTGAGCGCATCGAGAAGGTACGCGTCGTAGCCGGGAAAAGCGGGGTCGGGCGGCAGAACGGACGGAAACGGCGCGTGTGCCTGGTAGTTGTCGATACCGTACTTTGCCGCGGCTTCCTTCCAGACGTCGCACACCTTCAAAAGCTCTTCCTCCGGCCCGTCGATGAGAGGCGATCGCATATGCTTTCTGATTTCGTGCCCCGGGAACAGATGGTCCAGATTGACGTCGACTGCGTCAAAGCCTGCCTCTTTTACGATTTTATACGTGCCTTCAATTCCGAATCTCTCCTCGAGACCGCCTGTCTGAACTCCGATTTTCATATAAGTTTACACCTCCGGAAAAATTAAAAGGGAAAATTAAAACGCGGGACCGTACTGTTATAATCAAATAAAAGGGTTTAAAACGGCCCGGTTTTATACCGGGATTTTACTACCGGAGGCTCGAACGGTCAACCCGGAAAATGACTCGCGAACCACGCCTGAGGCAGAAAAAGAACCGCGAATCCGGACGCGAACCCGGGCGCGAATCCGGGCGAATCCGGGAAGCTGATGTTCATTGACAAAAAGCATTGAATCTGGTAATCTATTATTAATAAATCCGCCCCGGAACCTTCCCGGTCGCGAAGGAGGCATAACAAGAAAATGAAAATATCAAACATGAACGTACCCGGAGTAGATACATCGTTTATAACGGAGTTCCCGAACAAAATTGCCGACAGGCTCTTCTGCAGGGATCCGTTTATCCTGCTTGCCGGCGACGACTATTTTTTATACAGGACTGCGCGCGAAAGGGGAGTCGAGGCTCTCGTCAGCCGCGACCTCGAAAACTGGTCCGACCCGGTTCTCGTCTATAAAACCGCACCGGATCACCCGGGAACGAAGCACTGCTTCTGGGCGCCGGAGGTCCACTACTACAAGGGAAAATTCTATCTGATCACGTCGGTTCACCACGGTGTGATCGGCCGCCATACGGTTTCGGTCTACCGTTCCGATTCGCCGCTCGGCCCGTTTGAGGACATCGCGGGATACTGCATCACGCCGAAGGACTGGGACTGCATCGACGGCACTCTCTACGTCGACGAAAACGGAACCCCCTGGATGTTTTTCGTCCACGAGTGGATCTCGAGGCCAGACAAGATAGGCTTAATGGCAGTGGCTCAGCTTTCCGACGACCTTTCGCGCTTTGTGTCGGAGCCTGTGGACATTTTCCGCGCCGACGATCCGGTGTGGACGGACAACGGCGTGACGGACGCTCCTTTTATGGGCGTAACGGAATCCGGGAAGCTTATAATGACGTGGTCGAATTTCCTGCCCGGAAGTGCCGGCGGCGGCTACACAGTTGACTTGGCATGGTCCGAATCGGGAAGCGTCTTCGGCCCCTGGAAACACGCGGATTGGCCTATATATTGCAGAAATCTTAAACCCGGTTTCATTTACGAGGGCGGGCACGGAATGCTCTTTTACGACAAAGAGGGCAGGCTGAAGATCACCTTCCACGCTCCGAACTCGATGCCGGGCGTTTACGAGCACGTGCAGATAAGAGACGTTATCGAGACCGGAAACGGAATTGAGATTCTATAAGCTCCGATAAGTCGAAGACGGCGGCCGGTAAGAGGCCATCTCCGGATCTTTTTCGTAAAGACCGGGGAAGGCATGACCCGGCGCCGTCTTTTTACGTTTTTCTTGACAAAACATTAAAATCGTATATAATACGTTTCGTCTGTAAATGCCGGTGTGGCGAAATTGGCAGACGCAAGGGACTTAAAATCCCTCGGAGTGAGAGCTCCGTACCGGTTCGAGTCCGGTTACCGGCACCATTTTCGAAAGCGAGCGGCTGAGTTTTTCGGCCGCTTTTTTGAACAACATTTGTCGCGATAAATCACCGCGCAAGAGAGGAGAAAATCATGAAAAGGACAGTCAACGTAACAGGCGAGGGAAGGCTGAACCTGCCGCCGGACACGGTCGAGTTTACGCTCAACATAAATGCGACCGACAGGGATTACGACAGGGCGGTGGAGATTTCGGCGAAAAAGCTTGAGAGGCTCGCGGAGGCAGTTAAACCGCTCGGCTTTTCGAAGGAAGACCTCAAATCGACGAACTACAATATTTATCCGGAGTACGAAGGCGTCAGGGATCCGGAAACGGGCAACTACGTAAACGTATTTAAGGGCTTCCGCGTCAACCACTCCGTGATGATCTCGTTCCCGTTCGATAAGGGGCTCCTGTCCGACATGATCTCGGCAATAGCCTCTTCGGTGTCGGAGCCTGACCTTCATATCTCGTTCACCGTCAAAAACAGGGAGGAGGCCGCGAAGGAGCTTTTAAGGCTGGCTGTCAAAAACGCTTACGAGAAGGCTACGGTTCTCGCCGAGGCCGCGGGAGTCAAGATCGAGCGGGTCGTTTATATCGACGCTTCGCAGAACAGGTCGGGCTTTTACTCGGAAACCTGCATGGACAACGGTGCCGTCGGTCTATCGAAAATGGCCCGCGGCGCGTCGGTCGAGATGGCGCCCAGGGACGTAAACCTCTCCGAGACGGTCAGGGTCATCTATGAGATCGGCTGACACACAAGATCACAAAGACACGTCGAATAATGATTTGATGCGGCGCCTTTCCCGCTGATTTCTGTCTGATTTCTGTCCGGAAAGGCGCCGCCTTTATGCTTATTTTTCTTGACGGGGAGGCCTTGGAAATGGTATAATGAAAGTGTATGTGACAAGGCTCCCCGGAGACTTTTCGCGGGATGCCACCCTTAAACGAAAGGATTTGATAATTTAATTTATGGAAGACGTACCTTTACGAATAATATTACTCGTACTTCTTACGTTGTGTAACGCCTTTTTCGCCGCCGCGGAGATCGCTCTTCTGCAGATCAACGAGACGAAATACAAGAAGCTCGCCGAAGAGGGGGACAAAAAGGCGAAAAGGATCGTTAAACTGCTTTCCAACTCCGCGAATTTTCTTTCGACCATTCAGGTCGGGGTCACGCTCTCGGGCTTTCTCTCGTCCGCTTTCGCTGCCGATTCTTTTGCCGACGGTCTTGCCGGTCTTGTTATGAAATGGATTCCGGCGGCGAACCGCTCCGTGATCAAAGCCGTCACCGTTATCGTGATTACGCTTCTGCTTTCGTATTTTACACTCGTTTTCGGCGAACTCGTTCCAAAAAGACTCGCGATGAAAAAATGCGACAAGGTCGCGCGCTTTTCCGTGGGGCCTCTTCGCGTGACCGGAATTGTTTTCCTGCCGTTTGTCAAGCTTCTGTCCGGTTCGGTCAACCTCGTGCTCCGCATTCTGGGTATCGATCCGAACGAAAAGGACGACGACGTGACCGAGGAGGAGATCCTTCTGATGGTCAACGAGGGCCAGGAGCAGGGCAACATAGACGACGACGAGAGCGAGCTTATAAGTAACGTTTTCGAGTTTGACGACACGACCTGCGGCGACGTAATGGTGCACAGGACGGAGATTGTCGCGCTTCCGGAGGACGTCTCGTTCGAGCGGCTGATCGACGTCGCCAAGGAGGAGCGCTTCTCGCGCATTCCTATCTATAGGGACTCCATCGACAACATTGTCGGAATCATTCACATAAAGAGTCTTATCGGACTTGACGCGGAACATTTTGACATCAAAAACATGCTTCTTCCGGTCGTTTTCGTGCCGGAGTCGCAAAAAATAGACGACGTGCTCAACGTTCTCAAAAAGAACAAGAGCCACCTCGCGGTCGTGCTTGACGAGTTCGGCGGCACCGCGGGAATTATCACAATGGAGGACATTATCGAGGAGCTGGTGGGAAATATCCAGGACGAGTACGACGACCAGGAGGAGCTCACCGAGAATCTCGTGGAGAAAACGGGTGAAAACGAGTACATTATTGCCGGCCACGCCGAAATCGACGGCCTCAACGACGAACTCGGAATAGATATCGAGAGCGAGGATTTCAACACCTTGAGCGGCTTTGCGGTAGACATGCTCGGCGAGATACCGCCCGAGAATTCGCACCCCGAGTTTACGTATAAAAATCTAAAGTTTACCGTTCTCGAGAGCAGCAACAAGCTTATAACGAAGCTGAAGCTTGAAATTCTTCCCGAGGATTCGGATGACGAAGAGGATTCGCATGACAAAAACGATAAAGACTGATTACAAAAGAATAACCGCGCTGATCGTCGCGCTTGCCGTGTGCGTATGCTGCCTCGCGGGCTGCTACAAGTCCAATTCGGACTACGGCTCCGGCGGCTACGTTTTTGACGATCTCGCGTACAGACGGCCGAATATAGACAGGCTTTACGAGCTGGCAGACAAGATCGAGGAGAAAAAGGACAGCGTTTTCGCCGGCTTCGACATTTTCAACTCGATGAACGAGATGTTCGACATCTACACGGACTTGATGGCCATGGACGGCCTGCTCCAGATATATACGAACCGGGACGTCACTGACGAGTACCTCGCGAACGAATCGTTTGAGATTTCGTCCGCGATGACCGACGTTCAGAACACGCTGTGGAAGGCGGTCGATACTGTCGCGACGCACGCGGGCGGATGGCTCACGAGAGTTTTCGTCGACACCGAAAGCGTTCTCATGTCGTTCGGCGGGAGCTACGGCGGCGAGACGGAAGAGGAAAAAGAGTTTAACGAGCTGACGGTGAAGGAGCTTTCGCTTCTTAAGGACTACACGACGGCGAACGGAATCGAGTACGCTGTCGACGGCGACGCGTATGATTTTCTGTATCCGATTCCGGACGGCGCCAAGGAGTACACCGACAACGGCGACGGCACAAAAACGTGGCTGCTCACGTCAGACGAAATCAGCCTGCTTTTAGAGGAGGGCTACATTTCAGACGAGGTCGCGTATAAAATGATGAGCGATATCGAGCTCCGGCAGTTCGAGGTGTTCGGTGAAATATACGTCGAGCTTGTGAAGGTCCGCAACAAGATCGCGGAGAACAAGGGTTACGCCGGAAATTACGGCGGATATTCCTACAAGGAGCTCTTCGGGCGCGATTTTACGCTTGACGAGGTCCACGCGATGAGGGAGGTGCTCAAACCGAAGCTCTCCGGACTTGCCGGCCTTCTTTACGAACCTATCTCGAAAACCGATTTTGACGCCGCGGACAGCCAGGCCGCGATCGCTTACAAGGCGGGGATAATCAACTCCGCGAGACCGGTTCTTTCCGACATTTCGGAGCGGTTTACCGACGTTCTCGACGAGATGGAGAGGAGCGGGTTCTGCGACCTTGAGTATGACGACAGGAAGATGGACATCTCGTTCACGATGACGCTTCCGGTCTACGACAAGCCGTTCTTGTTTATTCAGCCTTCGGAAGAGGCGACAACTACGGATGTGTCGACGTTTTTCCACGAATTCGGGCACTATTTTCACCAGTCGGTCATTCCCGAGGCGAGGTACAGCAACGATATCGACACTGCCGAAGTGCTCTCGCAGGCGCTCGAGCTTCTCGCGACAAAGTACTACGGAAAGTTTTACCCCGACCGCGACATGGCGCTCGGCTGCCGCGCTGAAACGGTTTACAATCTCGTAAACAGTGTCATCGAGGCGCTGATCGTCGACGAGTTCCAGGAGCGCACGTTCGCCGAGGAGAATCTCACACCCGAGAGAACGACGGAAATATACGTCGAGGTCCTCAAAGAGTACGGACTCGGTGACAACTTCGACGACGTCACAAAGAACGCGTGGGTGCACATCTACCACATTTTCGCCTATCCGTTCTATTATATAAGCTACGGCGTGTCGGCGGTCACGGCGGCGGCTATCTACAACTCGGATGATCCCGTAGGCAAGTATATGAGCTTCTGCGACAACACTGCGGACAAGGCGCTCAGGGAGAACTGCGAGGCATGCGGCCTCGGAGACCCCGCGGACGCGGATCAGATCTATGAAACACTCGAAAAGATCGTGACGTCGGTGCTGGGCGGCGACGGCGCGGAATCGTAAATTTTTTTTGCGGCGGGAATTATTTAAAATGCGCGTCACGGACGCGGCGGCATTATTATAGGTAAACCTTCCGCTACGGAGAAAACAAAATGGCAGACAATTTCAAATCGGGTTTCTGCACGGTTATCGGCAGGCCGAACGTCGGAAAATCCACTTTAATTAACGCGCTTACGGGCGAAAAGGTGGCGATCACGTCGCCGAAGCCGCAGACAACGCGAAAGCAGCAGCTGGCGATCCTCACGGGCGACGGCTATCAGATCGTTTTCGTCGACACCCCCGGAATCCACTCTCCGCGCACGAAGCTGGGCGAGTTCATGGTGAGAACAGCGGGCGACGCGATGAAGGCGACCGACGTTATTATGTATTTGTACGACGCGACCGAAAAGGACGTTTCCGAGGCCAACAGGCAGCTCGCGGAGAAGATCGCAGAGATCAAAGGCACGCCGAAAATTCTTGTCGTCACGAAGGTCGACGCTGTCGAAAAGGAGAGACTTCTCCCGATAATCGCCGTTCTCAATTCGATCGTCAATTTCGACGCCGTCGTCCCCGTTTCGGCGCTCAGGGAGGACGGGCTCGACATCCTTAAGGACGAGCTTCTTAAGTTCATTCCCGAGGGACCGATGTACTACCCGGAGGACATCACGACGGCGAGCACAGTCCGCGAGATGGCAGAGGAGATCATCCGCGAAAAGGTGCTTCTGTTCACGAACGACGAGGTGCCGCACGGAGTCGGAGTCGAGATCATTTCCTATAAAGAGCCGAAATACAGGAATCAGACGACGTCCATCGAGGCGACCGTTTTCTGCGAAAAGGACACCCACAAGGGCATCCTCATAGGCAGGGAAGGTGCGATGCTTAAAAAGATCGGCTCCGCCGCGAGACGCGACATCGAGGAACTTACAGGCACCAAGGTGAATTTGAAGCTCTGGGTAAAGGTGAAGGACGACTGGCGGAACTCGGGTTCGATGCTGAAGGAGCTCGGCTACAAGGACGACAACGCGCCGGTGAGATGAGACGACAAACAAGTCTCTGTATTTCCAGATGATTTTTAATTGTTTCACGGCAGGTGAAAATGGGCGAGAGGGTTAAGTGCAAAGCGATAGTTCTTTCCGAGGCGACGTACGGCGAGGGCAGTAAAATGCTCACGGCGCTGTCCGACGAGTTCGGAAGGGTCTCCATCGCCGCGAAGGGCGCCAAGAGCGCTAAAAGCCGCTTCCTCGCGGTGAGCCAGCAGTTCTGCTACTCCTCAATGGAGCTCTCCGCCGGCAGGAACGGAATATACACGCTCTGCGAGGCAGACCTTATCAACTCGTTTTACGGACTTCGCGAGGACGTCGACGCTCTTTTCCTGGCGTCAGACATCGCCTCCACGGTTCTCAAGGTGGCGCGCGAGGAGGACCGCGACACGGATCTTCTCAGGCTTACGCTAAACACTTTTTACTTTCTGTCGCAGAAGGAAAACGCGGGAAGGCTCGCACTCGCGAAGGACGTTTTCCGCATAAGACTGTCATACGACCAGGGCTTTTTCGCTGTTCCGGAGACAGTCAGGTACAGGGGGACTGCGCAGGCGATCGAACATATTGTTGAGAGCGATTTCAGAACGCTTTTTTCTTTTAACGTATCACCGGAGGTTCTTGAGGAGATCGACCGGATCGCGCAAAGAGCGTATGACAGCATGTTCGACTGATCAAGAGGCGTTATTTTTCGCGGAGGGTTTTATGACCGGAAGTTTTTTCCGCAGCGGGATAAAAGTTTTCAAGAC
Organism: uncultured Ruminococcus sp.; assembly: GCA_902792515.1. GTDB lineage: Bacteria > Bacillota > Clostridia > UBA1212 > UBA1212 > UBA1212. The sequence goes on along the minus strand of CADAZX010000005.1, from coordinate 47,757 downwards.
ACGCGTTGCGCGCTTTTTTGCGGCGGCGCTTGTTTTGTTTATTCTGTTCTCATGCGCGGCTTTTTCGGCAGGCTGCTCCGTATTCAGGGACGCGTTTACGAAATACCTTGAGGAGAGATCCGGGAAAGGGAAGAGCGACGGCGGCGAAAATGAGCCGGAGGTCAAAAGCATCTGGGGGAAGCCTCTTACGCAGCAGATATTCGCGGACCTGTCGCATTGGGACGAGGAGGTCGATTTTGAGGCGATGCGCGCCGGCGGCGTACGCGGCGTGATACTCAGGATCGCGAGATATAACCTGGAAATAGACGAAAAGTTCACTGAGTACTACGCGCTCGCGAAGAGCGCGGGGCTTCCGGTGGGCTGCTACTTTTTCTCGGGCGCGCACTCGCTCGAAGAGGCCGCTCACGACGCGGAGAGGGTGCTCGCGATGATCGAAGAAATGGGACTTGAGTTCGAGCTTCCCGTTTTCTACGACGTCGAAAACGACGGCGACAGGCTCATTTCCGACAACTCGCGCCGGATGCTGACCGACATCATCAGGACGTTCTGCGACGCGCTGGCGGAGGGCGGCATCTGTCCCGGATATTACACTAACACCGACTTCGCGAACAACTACTATTACCCGGAGGAGCTGACGGACTACTGCTACTGGGTCGCGAGCTGGTCGAAAAAGAGAGTCCTCACGACCGACGACTATCCGAACGTATGTCTTTGGCAGTATACGTCGACAGCAAGCGTCGCGGGAGTCGAAGCGGAATGCGACCTGAACGTCACGCTTCGCGACATTCTCGCCTATACGAAGGACTGGTACGAAAAAAAGAACGCGCCGAGACCGTTCGGCTGAAGATTGGTACAACAATATTTGAGCGGAGACTTACATGAACGTTTTTATCGCTTCCGGGGACATAAAACCGGAACTCGCTGACAAAATAACAGCTTCGGGCGCGGAGCTTGTGACACTCGGGTCCAACCCGAATCTTCCGCCGCACGAGTCAAAACACTCCGATATGCAGGTTTTCGATCTCGGGAACGGAACGCTAGCGGTGAGGCGCGGTATCGACGCGGCCGCGGAAAAAAGGCTCTCGACGCTCGGATTCAGGCTTGTATTTGAGGGTGAAGCAACTCCCGGAAAATACCCGGAGTGCGTGTCTTTGAACGCGCTCTTGTGCGGGAACTACCTGATCCACAAAACGTCCGCGACCGCGGATTCGATTAATGCTTTCGCCGCTGCGAAGCATATCGTAAAGGTGAACGTCAACCAGGGTTACACTCGATGCTCCGCGTGCTATATTCCTCCGCTTGACCTTATCGTTACCGGCGACCCCGGGATCAGGAAAGCCGCCGCGAAGCACTCGTTCAACTGCTATTTCGTCGAAAAAAGCGATTGTGACAGGATCGTTCTTAAAGGATACGATTCCGGATTTATAGGCGGAACAATAGGCTGGTGCGGCGACTTAAATGCGCTTTTCGTGAACGGATGCCTGTCCGCCGCGATCCCGGAGCTTTCCGAACTTTTGAGGCAGGGCGGGATAAAAGTAACCGAGTCCGACGGACCGCTTACAGACATCGGAGGCATCGTGTGCGTTACGATCTGACTTCGTTCCGGCAACCTGCTTTGCCAGGGTCAGAAATAACAAACGGCTTGAAGCGCTTTTCGTGGCGCTTTTCGTGATGCCAATAGCCGTTTTTTTGTTTACAAAACGCGTGAAAAGCTTTATAATAATATTTTAAGCAGGAACTGCGCGCGGCGCGTTTTTGCTTCCGCACAAAATCATTTCAAGGACGGACTGAAAATGAAAAAAGTTGAATTCAAGGCATACAACCCGGCCGCGGTTGAAAAAAAGTGGCAGGAGATCTGGGAACGCGACAACACGTTCGAACCCTCGAAGGACCACTCGAAGCCGAAGTTTTACGGACTGATCGAGTTCCCTTATCCCTCCGGAAACGGTCTTCACGTCGGCCATCCGCGTTCAAACACCGCGATGGACATCATCTGCCGCAAGAGACGCATGGAAGGGTACAACGTACTATTCCCGATCGGCTGGGACGCGTTCGGACTTCCGACCGAAAACTTCGCGATCAAGAACAAGATCCACCCGGAGATCGTCACCGCGAACAATATAGCCAGGTTCAAAAAGCAGCTCAAAATGCTCGGCTTTTCGTTTACGTGGTCTTCCGAAGTCTCCACGACCGACCCCGAGTACTACCGCTGGACGCAGTGGATATTCCTGCAGCTTTTCAAGGCCGGCCTCGCGTATAAAACCGAGATGCCGATCAACTGGTGTACGAGCTGCAAAGTCGGTCTCGCGAATGAGGAGGTCGTGAACGGCGTCTGCGAGCGCTGCGGCGGCGAAGTCGTCAGAAAAGTCAAGAGCCAGTGGATGCTTAAGATCACAGAATACGCGCAGAAGCTGATCGACGGTCTCGACCAGGTCGACTTCATCGAAAAGGTCAAGGTCCAGCAACGCAACTGGATCGGCCGCTCCACAGGCGCGGAGGTCGATTTCGAGGTTAAAGACGCGGGCTATAAACTGAGAGTCTACACCACGAGGCCGGATACGCTTTTCGGCGCGACTTACATGGTCATCTCGCCCGAGCACGATTTTATAGAAAAATTCAAGGACAGGATCACGAATTTCGACGAGGTCGACGCCTACAGAGAGCAGGCGGCGCGTAAGTCCGAGTTCGAGAGGACAGAGCTCGCGAAGGACAAGACAGGCGTCGAACTGAAGGGCATTAAGGCGATCAACCCCGTCAACGGAAAAGAGATCCCGATCTGGACGTCCGACTACGTTCTCAGCACGTACGGCACCGGCGCCATCATGGCTGTTCCGGCACACGACGAGCGCGACTACGCTTTCGCGCGCAAGTTCGGCCTTCCGGTCATCGAGGTCGTCGCCGGCGGCGATATTGAAAAGGAAGCCTACACCGACATCGAAAACGGTATTATGGTGAATTCCGGGTTCCTCGACGGACTTCCGGTAAAAGAGGCGAAGGCCAAAATTATTGAGTTTTTACAGGAAAAGGGCATCGGAGCCGGCAAGGTCAACTTCAAGCTCCGCGACTGGGTATTCAGCCGCCAGCGCTACTGGGGCGAGCCGATTCCGGTCGTAAAATGCGACTGCTGCGGCTGGGTTCCGCTCGACGAGTCCGAACTGCCGCTGCTCCTTCCCGAGGTCGAGAATTACGTTCAGACAGACAGCGGCGAATCACCGCTCGTTAACGTTCCCGATTGGGTCAACACGACGTGCCCGAAATGCGGCCTTCCCGCAAAGCGCGAGACAGACACAATGCCTCAGTGGGCGGGCTCGTCCTGGTATTTCATCCGCTACACCGATCCTCACAACAACAAGGCGATAGCGAGCGAAGAGGCGATGAAGTACTGGCTCCCCGTCGACTGGTACAACGGCGGCATGGAGCACACCACGCTTCACCTGCTTTACTCCCGCTTCTGGCACAAGTTCCTGTATGACATCGGCGCCGTTCCGTGCCCCGAGCCGTACGTCAAGAGAACGTCCCATGGCATGATCCTCGGCGAAAACGGCGAGAAAATGTCCAAATCACGCGGGAACGTTATCAACCCTGACGACATCGTCGCCGAGATCGGCGCGGACGCTTTCCGCCTTTACGAGATGTTCATGGGCGCTTTCGATCAGCCGATACCGTGGTCGACCGACGGCGCGAGAGGCTGCTACAGATTCCTCGAGCGCGTTTGGAAGCTTCAGAAAAACGTCACCGACGAAAAGGCGATTTCAAAGAAGCACGAGAGGGCGGTCAACGTCGCGATCAAGAAGGTGAGCGAGGACTACGAGAAAATGAAGTACAACACCGCGATCGCCGCGATGATGGGCCTCGTTAACGAGTTCTACGCCGCCAACACGCTTTCCGCCGGCGACCTCGGAGCGCTTCTCAAGCTTCTGTATCCCGTCTGCCCGCACTTCGCGGAGGAGATGTGGACCATGCTCGAGCTCGGCGAGGGCTACATTCACGAACAGCCGTGGCCTGTTTGCGACGAGTCGAAGCTCGTTGCCGACGAGGTCGAGATCGCGGTCCAGATCCTCGGCAAGATCAAGGCCAGGATCAACGTTCCGTCATCTCTCGGAAGAGACGAGCTCGCCGCTTACGTGCTCGAAAACGAGACCGTGAAGCAGCTTGTCGAAGGCAGAACGGTGCGCAAGGTCATCGCGGTGCCGGGTTCGCTTGTGAACATTATCTGCTAAACCGGCGTTTTCGGGCTATTTACGCGATTTGCCCGGACGAATTATTATTGATTTTTACAAAAGGACTAAAATGGACATAAAGAAAAAGCTTTCAGAAATAATTGCGCTTCACACCGAGAGTTCAGGCTTCGACGCAGGCTTTATTTCAAACCTTATAAGCGTTCCGCCCGATGAGAAACTCGGAGACTTTGCGCTGCCTTGCTTCAGGCTCGCTCAGAAAACAAACCCGAAGCTGGTTGCGGAGGATCTGCGCGAAAAAATACTCGCCGACAGTGAAAACGCCGGTTTCTTTTCCGAGATCAGGGTCGTCGGCGCGTACCTCAATTTCTTCCTGAACCGCGGAGAGATCTCGAGGGAGGTCGTTTCCGAGGTGCTGGAAAAACGCGAAAAATACGGCAGGAGCGGGGAGGGGCGCGGAAAGACTGTAATTGTGGAGTTTTCGTCGCCTAATATTGCGAAGCCTTTTCACATCGGACATCTCTGTTCGACGGCGATAGGCAGCTCGCTCTCGCGCATTTACGATTTTCTCGGCTACGACGTCGTTAAAATCAACCACATCGGCGACTGGGGCACGCAGTTCGGTAAGCTTATAAGCGCCTACAAGCGCTGGGGCGACCGCGACGCGATTGCAGCCGACCCGATCAACGAACTCCTCAAAATCTACGTGAAATTCCACGCCGAGGCCAAGGAACACCCGGAACTCGAGGACGAGGCGCGCCACTATTTCAAGCTTCTCGAAGACGGCGACCCCGAGGTCACGGCACTTTGGAGATTTTTCGTCGACGCCAGCCTCAATGAGTTTAACCGTATGTACAGGCTTCTCGACATCAGCTTCGACTCGTTCGCGGGCGAGAGCTTTTACAGCGACAAGATGCCGGAAGTTGTCGACATTCTCGAAAAAGAGGGACTTCTTGAGGAGAGCGATGGCGCGAAAGTCGTCCGGTTCGACGACCCGAACATGCCTCCGTGCATCATTCTGAAATCCGACGGCAGCACCATTTACGCGACGCGCGACATCGCCGCCGCTCTCTACCGCAAGAGGCACTACGACTTCTACAAGAACATTTACGTCGTCGGAACGCCTCAGACGCTCCATTTCAAGCAGGTTTTCTCCGTTCTCGCGAAAATGGGCTACACCTGGTCAAGCGACTGCGTTCACGTCGGCTTCGGCTACGTGAGATTTCCCGACAGGGCGCTCTCGACAAGAAACGGCGACGTTGTCCTTCTGGAGGACGTTCTAAAAGAGTCGATCGCGAAAACACGCGAGATTATAATCGCAAACGGAACCGCCGACCAGATCGACGACCTTGACAAAGCGTGTGAAATTATCGGCGTCGGCGCGGTGCTGTTCGAGTTCCTCAAAAATGGCCGTGAGCGCGACATCATTTTCGACTTTGCGAAAATGCTCGACTTCGACGGCGAATCCGGCCCTTACGTGCAGTACACCTATGCGCGCGGAAGGAGCGTTCTTCGCCGTGCCGCTGAAGCGGGAATAACCTTCGGTGACGCGGATTTGAATCTCCTTTGCGAGGACAACGAATACGCCGTTGTCAAGGTTCTCGAAAAGCTCTACGGCACCGTCCGCGACGCCGCGGCCAAGAACGAGCCCTACATCGTGACGCGTTACATTATCGAGCTCGCGAAGGCGTTCAACAAGTTTTATAACTCGACCAACATTCTACGTTCCGAGCCTGACGTGAGAGCCGCGAGGCTGGCGCTGACCGATGCCTGCACGACGTGCCTTAAAGAGACGCTGCACCTGATCGGAGTTGGAGTTGTGGAGAAAATGTAAAAGCCAGTGTGTCGCGCGCCGTCACTTGACCGGGCAAGGCCCGGAATCGTTCCGACGTGCGACACACTGTCTTTGTATCTGAATAAGGTTGACTTGAGTCCTCAGTCTCCGGTTTAGCTGACTCATCTACCTTTTTAACAGACGCCGCAGCTTTATGTTGGCGGCATGAACGATTCCGCGACAGCGGTCAAGTGAGGGACGCAACATAAAGTGCGGCTGCTAAAAGTCGACCGCGCGCGAAACCCTTTTTGTTTGTATCTGAATAAGGTTGAGTTCCGACGTGCGACACACTGTCTTTGTATCTGAAGAAGGTTGATTTGATGCCTCAGTCTCCGGTTTAGCTGACTCATCTACCTTTTTAACAGACGCCGCAGCTTTATGTTGGCGGCATGAGCGATAAAGCCTGTGTGTTTCCCCTCAGTCTCCGGGTTTAGCTATCGCTAAAAGTCGCCTTCGTGCGAAACACACAGGCTTTTACGAAGTAATAAGGTGCCTGCGGCGATTCCGCGAGAAATATCAACCTTGTGGAAGAGCCGACGCAGCTTGATATTGCGACGTGAGCGATTCCGCGAAGCGGTCAAGTGAGCGGTGCAATATAAATTGCAGCATTGCTTCCTTATTTCGAGCCGCCGCAGCTTTATGTTGGCGTCACGAACGATTCTGGGCTTTGCCCAGTCAAGTGAGGGGCGCAACATAAAGTGCGGCGTCAAGTGAGAGACGCAACATAAAGTGCGTTACATTTTGGGAAAAAGCCGCCGGTTGATTCTGGCGGTTTAACAATATCTTGTAGTGACTTTAAAATGATAATACTACATGTTGTATAGGTATCGCCCTAAGAGCCTTTAATAGGGCGATAATTAAAACATCTAAAAAACTGAAGCAGGGCGGTGGATTAAAAAGGATTTGACCAGGGAAGGGCGATTTTTTCAAAATAACGCCCTACGCGTTATTTATTATATTGACCGGGCAAAGCCCGGAATCGTTCCACGTGCGACACACTGTCTTTGTATCTAAATAAGGTTGAATCTATATATGGATAATTCACTGAAAGGCCCGAAATCGCGCCAGAAGCACGGAAGTGGCCTTTAAATCGATTCCAGCCATAAAAACGAATAGTTTAAGGTTTTGAAGGAAAACCGAAATACGGCCAAAATAATGGCCTCTGGAGCGATTTTGAAAAAATAATGAAAAATCTGTCAGCGCAGTCCGGAAAAGCTGATCACAGCAAAGGCGACAAAATTGAAATCAAATTTAGCTGAAGAAGAAATGCTCGGGAAACGTTGGCGTGAACGGTCAATCAAAAATAATTTCTAAGAGTTCGCCGGAATAATTAATCACGTGAAACAAGTTATCAAAAGTTTATAAAAAAAACTCCGGGAAAATTCTGATCAATAATCTGTAGAAATGTTCACGAATGATTTTCCTGAGCAACTGTTCATGTATTTTTTTTAAAATGTAAAGTTCATGAATTATTATTGAAATGTAAAGGTTAAAAAAACTGAAGAGAAAAAGAAAACATTCTTTTGCATATAAAAATTGAACGCCTGATCAAAAGCAACTAAGAAATACTTATAATTCAAGACCTCGATGTCCGGAAAACGTAAAAAGTCCGGAAAGCGGTAAAATCCGGGAAAAACCCTCTAAAAGCACTAAATATTAGACAAAATTATGATTTTATCTAATATTTTAAATGAGCGCCTCACTCACCTTTTCCGCGAAAATCTCTTAAAATCTTTCCGGGAGTCTCATGAATTTATAAAAAAGTCCGCCTCGGATAGCGATCCTCGGCGGACGTAACTTAATCAAACAGTTCTATAAATCTAATCAGTGTTTCTTTCTTAGAACCGCGAAACCTGTTAACGCAAGTCCGGTTACAGCCATGAACCCCTGAGCTACGCTGCCGCAGCCTTTCTTGGGTGGCTCGACGTCGCCGGTCGGAACCTCGGTTTCTTTTGGCGCTTCAGTCGGTTCAGGCGCAGGCGTTGCTGTAGGAGCCTCGGTTGCTTCCGGTGTCGGCGTTTCCGCCGGCTTCACGTATTCGACCTCGACGTCGACCAGGAAGTTTGCGTTGCCGCCCATGGCGTTTGTCGACATGTCACCGGGACGCTCGCTGAATACCGAGTTGCCGCCGGCCAGGTCAAAAAAGTCGACCGTGACGTCATCGAAGTAGCCCTTTGTGTAGACGTAGTACGGAGATTCTTTTGTGTTCTGGATCTCGACAACGTACGGATTCTGCGGCTTGATCTCAATCGGTTCAGGCAGGACGAATTCCTCCCAGGCGTCTTTTCCGCTCTCAACTGTCCAGTCGTAGGATTTGACGAGCTCGCCGGTTTCGCCGTCCCAGATGGCCGCGACGAACGTTCCGTGCTCCTCCTTGCCGAAGTATTTGCGGATCTTTGTAATATTGCAGATCTCCGGGACCTCGAAACGCGTTCCGACCGCGAGAGTCTGGCCGTCGTAAACGTGTTCACCGGAAACCACGATGTCAAAGCCTGTCAGATCTCCGAAGATCGTATAGTGAAAGACCTCGCCTTCCTGAGCGCCCTCCCCTTCGGCGCGCGCGTTATTTTTGCCTAAACCAAGGCTGAAAATGATACTTGCCGCAATCAAAGCGACCGTAAATGCGAAAAGTTTTCGAATTATAATTATTTTCATAAACGAACACCTCCGTTCCTTGAGTACATTTTACACGTTTTAGGACGGTATTTAAACACACAATTTATCCTATTATCGCCTGAAATGATACATTTTTAACCACTTTTATACGGTACCTCACTCAACATATTCGTAAATGCAATCAATAATCTACTATATGGCTTTTGCGGAATTGTACCCGCAATATTAATTTGTGAAATTATAATTATTGTAGTATAATAATTTTCAATAAATTTCTCATCGCGGAGGATGAAATTATGGTTCGCTACGATAAAACAAAAGACTTCTTGAGGGACTACACCGGTGAAGAGACCGTCTACAAGTTCTACTATGAGCTTGTCCAAAAAGGCGCTTCCGGGCAGGAGATTCTTGCCGCGCTTAAAAAGCAGTACCCGGATCCGACAATCAACTGGCGCCACTACTGGATGCCCGAGGTCTTCCCTGAGCTGAACGACATCGGCGTCAGCGAGATGATCATGACTTTTGAGGACGACATCAAGATCGCCACGCACACTCGCTTTCACCCGCTTTTTGAGCATACTCACCAGTTTTTCGAGATGATCTACGTTATAAAAGGCTGCTGCACGAACAATATCGGCGGCACGTCTGTCAATATGGTCGAAAACAGTATCTGTGTCATTCCGCCGGTCGTAAGTCATTCGATCGGGAATTTCGACGACAGCGTAATTGTCAACATTCTCGTTAAAAAGGCCGCGTTTGACCATCTTTTTGATGCTGTCACCGAAGAGCCCGGCAACCGGCTCGGAGAGCTTATCAAATACGGAATCGACGGCAGCTCGCCCTACGCCTGCCTTTACTTCCCCGACACTTCGATTCCGGGTCTTACTGACCTTGTGGAACAGCTCATCAACGAGCGCGACCGCAACGACAAGCTTGAGTACCCGATCAAAAAGGCGCTTCTTTTCGCGATCATCGCGAAGCTCTCGCGCATCGCTCCCGACAACGTCGTTACCGTCAAGGTGAACGACAACACGCCCAGAACGATTTACGCGATCAAAAAGTATCTCGAGCAGAATTACAGGACCGCAACTCTTGCCAGCGTCGCAAAGGAATTTCACTACTCCGTCCCGTACCTCAGCAAGATCGTTCATATGTACACCGGAATCACGTTCGGAGCGCTTGTTCGCGATATCAAGATGTCGGCCGCCGCGGAAAAGCTCACGCAGACCAACCTGCCCCTCAACATGATCGCCGAACAGGTCGGAATTTCGACGCCAAGCTACTTCTCGAAGTCGTTTTACGCCTGGTCCGGAATGACGCCGCGCGAGTACAGGAAAAAACACTACTCACCTCTAAAAGAACCCAGAAACGGCTGACACCTACCTTCAATACATAAAATAAAATAACCGGCCTCCCTTTTTTCTCGCAGAGAGGCCGGTTATTTTGTGCAAGTTATTTAGAGAAGACGGACGGGAATTACCTTGTCTTCCGTCTTTTTTCTTTACCTGCCTTCCCCTTTCCGGACCGCGATGCCTCTTCTCTGACTGGGGGGGCAGCTCTTAACGCGACAGCACCGAGAGCGCCGGCTCCAAGCAAAGCCGATGATGCGCCGGCGCCTGCAGCCGCCCCGCACCCTTTTTTCTTAACGGGTTCGTCCTTGATTTTCGCCGCGTACGTGTACGAGAGTCTGCCGATCGGAACCGACGAGCCGCTCACGTAGTAGTCCATTATGTCGTCCTGAACCTCAATGCTGTCGGCGACCTTGAAGTCCATCACGAAGCCGTACGCGTCCGCCACGTCCGGTAAAAGGCTGATAGGAACTCTAACTGTCATGACGTTATCCGCGACTTCAAGCGCGCACTCGCCGAGAGGCGAAAACGCGTTTCCGTCGTACTTGTCAAGCGACGTCACACCGTTTCCGGGGCGCCTGTTGAGAACGTATGAGTACGTCTCCCATTTTGCCTCCGCGGATTTTTCAAATCCGAAATAAATGTTCATCCAGTTCGTCGCGCCTTCAGCCGGAGCGGTGATGCCGTTTTCGCATTCGATCCTGAAAACGATCTCGTCCGGCGTGTGCGAGACGTTGATTTTTCGCACGAAATTGTCAGCTGCCGCCTGCTTGTAGCCGCCTGAGTTGCGGGGCTCGTTCGCGATCGCGAGGCTCAAGTATTCGCGTCCCGAAGGCGCTTCGGACGTAGATGGCTCAACGGGCATATCCGAGGAACTGTCTTTAACTCCCTTGTAGCGTCTTACGTTTCTTACAAGCTGGAGGTAGAAGTTGTCGGCGTAGCCCTCGCTCGTGTAGCCTGTTTCCGCGTCGCCCTCATACCGGCGCTCCTTTGTCATCTCGATGTCGCGCGAGTATTCGGTGTTGAACGAGTCGACGAATCTCGCGACGGTGTCGCCTTCTTTGCCCGGCCATTTGTTCGTTGCCCACTCGTTCCAGCCAGTCACGAAAATGATCTCGGGGTCCTGCGAGATCGCGTAGTCCCACTGCTCTTCAATGTTGTCGCCGCGCATTATCGCGACCGGGTCGCCGTTTGTCTGCGTTTTTGAAGTGTAGCCTCTTCCGTGGTTGATGTCGCGCGGCGTGTCGTGCGGGTCGACCCTCATTCCGTAACTGAAAACGTAGGCGGTGTGCTGCGCGACGGAAACTCCTATAAGGTTTTGATGCGTGCGCTGCGGGCGGTTCAGGTCGCAGTAAGGAATTCCGTCCTCGTAGACCTCATACTCGAAGCCCGGCCACTGCGCGGGTCTCACGTAGAAAAACTCATTGTACTTGTCCGCGAGTTCTTCCCTGTGGGCGACCATCAGCGGCTTGTCGTAGGGACCGTAGAACCAGAGCGGCCTGTACTTGTCTGAGCTGTAAATGACTTTATACAAAAGGTCGACGGTGTGGCCCGTGTTGAGATTCGTGTAGCAGACGACCTTGGGAACGTTGTAGCCCGCGTTGTAAAACCCCATCATCGTGTCGAGAAGCGTTACGAGCGCGTCCTCGTAGATCACGTCGTTCGAGAGGTCTATCGCGAGGAAGTCGATTCCCGCGGCGATGAAAAGCTCAATGTGCTTCCTGACGACCCATTTGTCGGTCGATTTATAGTAGCCGTACAGCGGCTCGTTGAAGTAGTACATGCAGCCCGCGGGCGCCGTGCCGGTCTTGTCGAACGGATCCCAGAGCTTCTCGGGCTTCGTTCGCAGCAGCTTCGTTGTGTCGAACCTGTAGTTTTTTTGCGCGAACTCGAACCAGATGAAATAAAAAAGTCCGACGTAGCGGTCTTTTCTGAAACCGCTCACAGTGTCGATGGTTCTCGAAAAATCGTCGGTTCCCGTGACAGACATAACCGTTTCCTCCGAAATTTTGTTTTTATCGTCCGCCGCTGCCGCAGCCGGAAACGCTACCGCAAAAGACGACGTCAATATCAAAGCGGCAAGAATCGCCGGCAGAATTCTTTTTACAATAAAGCTTCGTGGTTGCATGGCGGCCTCCTTTTTTATTTATGATACAATTTATCGCTGCGTTTTACAACTGTATATCATCTCCAAAACGGGCGTATTTTTGTAATATTTTAACTTTTTAGACAAAACCGGGGGTTATGCGTTGCTTTTTTGATGACAAATATAATATGGGCGGATTCAGAATTTTATTCGGGGGGATCAGCCGCCCTGCCCTCTCATACAGGTATTAAAGCGAAATAACCGGATATATGAATTAGCGGAGGTTGACAAAAAAGGCGTGCTTTGGTACCATTCCTTTAACGTGACATGACTTTTTTGCGCTCGTTACCCGATATGGTAATAACGGCGCGGGAAGCGCATTTTTGAAAGGAACAAGATATGGACGTTTTGATTTTCGGCGGACAGAGCAATATGCAGGGACAGACTGAGAAGCTTACGGGGACTGAGGAGATCGAGGGCGCGTGCGAGTACAGGTTCGTAACCGACTCGTTTGTGCCGCTCAAAAACCCTGTCGGGGAGGATCTGCGCGCGGACGGTACCGGAGGCCCCGGGAGTGACGAATCTACCGACCCGGAGTCGTGGCTTCGCGAATTTGTACTCGGCGCGTCGTGGTGCGGAAACACAAACATGGTTCCCTCCTTCTGCTCCGCGTATATAAAAGCGACCGGCCGTAAAGTCGCCGCTGTCCACGCGGCAAAAGGAAGTACCGTGATCGCCGACTGGCTCCCCGGAACGGACGGCTACAAAATGGTCGTGAAAAAAACGCGCGCCGCCGTCGACAAGATAAGGCGCGACGGCGGCAGCATAGGAAGCGTTTATTTTATGTGGCTTCAGGGAGAGAGCGACGCGATATTTAGCACTCTGAAGGAAGACTACAAATCGAGAATGCTTGAGCTCGGAGAGGCCCTCCGCCGCGACGCAGGCATCGACAGATTCGCTGTGATTCGCGTCGGGTACTTTGTCAACGACGAACGCGACGTCCGTATTATGGAAGCCCAGAGCGAAACTTGCGCAGAGCATCCGGAGCTCTTCCTGATGCTGACAGAAGAGGCCGCGTCGATGAGAGACGTTCCGGAGATGATGAACCCTTACGTGGGAGGCCATTTCAGCGCCGCCGGACAGGAGAGGCTTGGAACGCTCGCCGGGACTGCGCTGGGCCGGTTCGCTGTAAAACGGTGAGTAACGTTTGAGTTTCGGCTAAAAAATCATGCAAATTCCCGCAAACGCGGCCGCGACAAACGGGAATACTATGATGCGGATCGTCTGCTCTTTTCTGTTGAACCCGAACTGACTGTATCCCGCGCAGCCCTCCGTTTCCGGGTAGAAATGCTGGAAAAAGTGCGATTTCGTGAGCAGAAGCCAGTCGAGACAGACGATATCAAACGCTTTCCAGATGTAAAGAATCAGCAGAAAGCGCAGGAAGAACCGAACAGTCCGCGTTTTTTGTATTCCTCCGACGAAAATGAAACAAACGTGTAGCCGGTATCGTTGATCGATTTTTTCAGAAGTTCTTCATCAATTGCGTTTTCGGACAAAAACGTTGTCTCGCCGTTCTTTCTTGACGCCGACACCTTTTTGGCGCCGGGGAAAGCTCTTCTAATAGTGTCGCAGATATGTGCCTCGCACATGCCGCACATCATTCCTTCTATTTTAACTGTATTCTTTAACATGCCGCCCTCCTTAAGCGATTTAATCTCTGTTGAAAACCCGGTGTGAGTATGGTTGGCCGCAGCTAACCGGCTGCTCTAAAAAATAGGAGCTTTGCTCTCCCGGCTTTGCAACCGTGAATTTAAGGCAGTTAGCCGCCGCTAACTATTGTAGTCCAAAGAAAAATGTTTGTCAATCGGCAAAACCCGGAAATGAATAAAAAAACGATGAAAAATGATAAACGCCGCTTCGGTTTTGAATCGGCGAATCTAGTTATAATTATTCGGCCGTTGTCCGTAACGTTTGAGACCCTTTAGTAAAACAAAGAAGACCCGGCGCTTTCGCATCAGGTCTTCTGGTGGGAGATCGTGGATTCGAACCACGGAAGTCGGACGACAACAGATTTACAGTCTGCTCCCTTTGGCCACTCGGGAAATCTCCCATTAAGGTGGAGCTGGTGGACGGAATCGAACCCCCGACCTACTGATTACAAGTCAGTCGCTCTACCGGCTGAGCTACACCAGCGTCTCGCTCGCACGACTGTGTAATGATACCAAAATCAAATATGCTTGTCAAGTACTTTTTTTAATATTTCACGATATTTTCTCAATTGATTTTTATTTTCTGTGTGATATAATGGAAAAGCCCAAACGGGGTGTGGCTCAGTTGGTAGAGCGGGTGGTTTGGGACCATCAGGCCGCAGGTTCGAACCCTGTCACTCCGACCAGAAAAAAGCACGCGGAAGCGTGCTTTTTTCAATGAAGTCTCCCTTCGGGCTAATGAAGGAATGAAGACGCTTCGCTAATGAAGAAATTAAGTCGCTCACTGCGCTCGTAAATTAAGAGACGGGCGACTTCGCTTCATTAGTGAACGAAGTGAACTTCTTCATTAGGGCGTTAGCCCGTCTTAATTAGGCGCTTTGCGCCGTCTTCATTAACTTCATTAACTCTTGTTCGTTGCCGGTTTCAATTTTGTCATCTATACACGAAATGATAAAATTGAAATCAGGGATGAGGTAATTGAAAGAGGTTTTAACCGTTGGAAAGCAGGCAATCAGAACAGTCCTTGCCTCTTTTTCCATTGTCCCGATAATTGCCGCTTCGTTGTTCCGCACGGGTTGAATCGTTCCATTAGCTCCAATATTATTCCGATAATCGGCGTTGTATTATTCCGATAGGCTTGACATTGTTCCGATAATATGATATAATATTGCAGATTGGAGGCGAGAGTTTATGTATATGACGGTAAAAGAAGCAGCTGAAAGATGGAACATTTCAGACAGAAGGATAAGAGTATTATGCTCCGAGGGGAAGATTCACGGGGCGTATCAGGAAGGGCGCGGCTGGAAGATTCCGATCGATGCGGAAAAACCCGCCGACGGAAGGTTTAAATCGAAAGAAAGAATCCTCTCTCAGATCGACCGCAAGAAAGCGGAGTTTGACGGCAGAAGACCGCTGACCGAAGGTGAGCTGGAACGGCTGAACGAGGAGTTTACCGTTGAATACACATATAACTCCAACGCCATTGAAGGCAATACGCTGACGCTTCGCGAGACTGACCTTGTTCTCCGCGGACTTACGATAGATCAGAAACCGCTGAAAGATCACATTGAAGCTGTCGGTCACAAGGAAGCTTTTGATTTTGTCAGAGAGCTTGTAAAGGAGAACGCGCCGCTTACCGAGAGTGTCATCCGGCAGATCCATTATCTTGTACTTGCTGATAAAAGAGACGACCGCGGCGTTTACAGAAGAGTCCCCGTCCGAATTATGGGCGCTCACCACGAACCTGTGCAGCCGTATCTTATCGGGCCGAAGATGCAACAGCTCTTGCACGACTACGCGGCGAGCGACGATCACATTGTAACGAAGCTGGCTCGATTCCACATTGAGTTTGAGGGCATCCACCCGTTTATCGACGGAAACGGCAGAACGGGCAGACTGCTTGTGAATCTGGAACTGATGAAGGCCGGATACCCGCCTATCGACATCAAGTTCACCGACAGAGTCGCTTATTACAACGCCTTTGAAACATACCACGTCAAACACGACCTTTCCGCTATGGAGGGATTGTTTGCCGGGTATATCAACGCAAGACTGGATGCATATCTGAAGATACTGCATGAATAGCAGAACGGAATCACAGAGATATGAAACCAGTCTGACCACTAATCTCTGACCCCAACCGGCGGCAGAGCATACGGAAACAATGGAGAAATCGGGCTGAAAACCATGCGAAAGGGCTCCAAAACGGCCGAAATACGCCCAAAAACGGGTATTGGAAAGCTCGTGGTTTTTTCGGGACCATCAGGCCGCAGGTTCGAACCCTGTTACACCGACCAGTCTTTTGCCGGCATCGGAATCTTAAATCGACCCCTGACGCCGGCTTTTTTGTGAGAACGTTAGTCCTTCCAGACAAAAGTCGGGTTGAGGTTCGTCTCGCCGTTGTCGATCAGAAGGTTCTGCCCCGACATCGAACGGTTAACGAGCGTCATGAATATCATCCAGTCAGCCGCCTCGTCCTCGCTCATCCATTTTTTCATCGGAGTCACAGCCATTATTTTTTTGAAGCACTCTTTGTCGCTGATCACGGGATCGTTGGAATCCGTGTACACGCCGCCGAACGAGAGCGCGTTGACGGTCACGCCGCGGGGAGCGAGTCTTACCGCCACGTTTTTCATGTACCCCACTACCCCGGCCTTTGACGCCGCGTACTCGGGAAACTCCTGGCCGGTTATCGAAGAGGCCGAGGCGTTGAAGAGAACGGACGTAAGGCACGTGTTTGAGGCAATGTACTTTTCGGTGACGTTGATCGTGCCTTTGAGGTTGATCTCTATGTCCGCGCCGCTGTTCTGCGTTCCGGCGTTGTTTATGAGAACGACCGCGTCTGTGATTTCGGGAAGATTTAAAGCGTCGCGGATGTCAACTTTGAAGTGGACGTAGTTGGGGCTGTCGATAGACGGATCCTGCGAGTCGATTCCGTACACGAAATGATCCTGCTCAATAAACCGGACGGCCGCCATTCTGCCGATGCCCGATGATGTGCCGGTGATTATAATTTTCATACTTTAGACGCCCTCCTGTATTCCGCGCCGACGCCTTCGCGTTCCCAGCGCTTGAGTACAAAATAGCCTATCGGCGAGAAAATCACTTCCATAACGAGCTCGAGCGCCGCTCCGAGAAGCGAACACGTTACACACTGTATCAGCGTCCAGTGAAATCCGTCCCAGAATATCGGCGCGAAGACCGTGAACGTGAGCACGGCGAAAATGAAATTGTCGCAGAACTGCCCTATAAACGTTGAAATGTAGCTTCTGGTGACGTACGCGAGCTTTCCGTCGGGATTCTTTTTGAAAAGCTTTCCGATGCCCCAATTCATGAAGTTGTTGATGACGGCGGAGCTGACGAACGCGACCGACGACGAGAGTAAAATGAACCACGTTCCGCCGATTATCGTGTTGAAAGCCGTGTAGTCCTCTTTGGTGGGGATGATGCTCACTACGAAGAATATCAGACAGACGAGCAGGTTCACGAGCATCGCGAAAACCGAGAGCTTTGTGGACGCCTTGGGCCCGAACGCCTTCGTGACGATGTCCATACATAAAAAAGACAGCCATGATACAAGGATTCCGCCGTCTATCGCGAGCCAGTCCGACTGGTAGATCGTCTTGTTGGCGAGGATGTTCATCGCCACAACGGAAATTGTAAACAGTGCTGCTACTGCGGCCGGGATGCTGCGGAACAGAAGCTTTGTGTCCGCAAGACCGGCTTTGATTTTTTCTTTCATTTTGTTTCTCCTTGGTTTTGATGTTTTAAGCGGAGGATTTAGAGGCCGAACTCCGCTGATTGGTTTGTTGTTGAAGCGCAAAAGCGCGACGAGCGGTATTATATCACCGCAAATCTAAAATTCAACCGGATTTACAAGTCCGCGCGCGATTTTTTACGATATTTTAACATCAAATGAGAAAACGCGCGTCTTTTCCGTGCCGCCCCAGTTGGAAATCACGCACAGCGAGACGTTTTGGTACCGGCCGGAAAGCTTAAAATGATATGAGCGCTTGCGGTTGTTTTCGACGCGGGCGAGCGTCTCGGTCTGACCGTCTTCCCTGACGGCCGTCAGCGTGAATTCGCGGCAAAGCGTCAGGGGCATTCTCATCTGAGGCGCGTTTAGAGGGACGTTTGCGCGCGTAATGTGACTGCGCTCCATCGCGTCTCCGGGAAGCGTGTCGCGGCAAAGGTCGCTGTCGAAAACGACGTGAACTTCAATTTCGCCTATTTCCTGAGGAAGCTTGTACTCGACACGGACGCCGTTCTCGATTTCGAGACCGCAGGAGGCGGTTCCGTAAATTCTGTTCGGGCGGTCTATGCCGTCGCAAAGAGCGGAATAATCGCCTTCAAGCGTTGCCGCCGGCGATTGATTTCGTACGAAGTAAGGTATAAAACAGTCGTCGTCGGCGAGCGTCTGCCTGAGCTCTTCGATTCTGTAAAGATAAATCTCGTGGGGCGTGAGTCTGCCTTTTATGGCTATTGAGGCGGCTGTACCCGCTGCCTGACCGATAACAGCGCACGTGCCCATGACGCGGGTGCTGCTGAGTGTGAGATGCGTGACGCTTATGTTGCGGCCCGCGAAAAGAAGGTTGACGGCGTCCGCGGAATAGAGCGAACGGTAGGGAATGCAATACGGGGCGGGTGTCGGGATCGCGGAGTTTGGTGCGCCGCGGTGACGGTAGCCGGCGGGGTCGTGGTCATCAAGCGGCCAGCCGCCGAAAGCAACGGTGTCGGGAAATACGCGGTCAGACGAGATGTCTTTTTGAGTGAGGACGTACTCCCCTTTATATCTGCGCGACTCCCTCTTGGCAGGCAGAAATCCCAGAAAATTCAGGTCCCAGTTTCCTGCGTTGTATTTAGGATCGTTTTTGAGACGGTCCCACGCGGCGAGAGCGAGCGGTATAAGCTCGTCCTTTGTCTCCTCTGCGCGGTCGATCGTGTCGGTGTCGCCTCCAAGCTCGAGGTACCAGAAGTTTTCGCCGGTGCTGTGGATGTTCATCGGACGGTTGGCGGCTTCCTCTTCGCTAAGCGGCACAAGATTGTCGGAGGGCGTAAATGCGACACTTTCGCCGGTCTCCCTTCCCTGTATCAGACAGCTGCTTCCCATGACCAGACTGTCGGGCTCTTCGCGAACAGTGTCCTCGCCGTATTCTCCTGCGCTCTCGCGGCCGTACATATACGAAACGCCTGTCAGCGGCGCGAGAATGCTGTCGCCCGAACAGTCCGCGAAAATGCCTGCCTTCACCGTGTAGAAGCGCTGCGTCGTCATCTGATACGCCCGCACGGAGTTGATTTTGACCGTTCTTCCGTGCGGAAAGACGCCATTTTCCGAGTCGGCGCCGATGCAGGCGGCGTTTAAAAGAAGCGTTATGTTCGGTTCGTTTTTGACGAAATCGAGAAGGATCGAGTCGAAAATGTAGTGATTTTTTGTCGGATTGCGGTAGAGGTTTTCGAGCATTATCTCCTCGAGAATGCCTGTCTCGCGGTTGTCCCTGCCCTGGGCGCCGCAGATCCACATCCTCATCTCAGACGACGCGTTGCCGCCGAGGACGGGCCGTTCGTGGATGAGAACGACTTTCGTTCCGTGGCGCGCGGCGGCAATGGCGGCACAGAGACCGGCCATGCCGCCGCCGATTACGCAAAAATCCGTTTTGATCTCAATTTCCCTGAGCATTCCCGTTCACCCTTACCTTTAACCCAAACCGAGCCGAAGCAAATACTATTTTTTGTTCATCCTGTCGAGAACGTCGTAAAGCCTTAGCTTCCGCTCCTTTTCGGCGACAGGTCCGATACTTTCGCCGATCTCCATAAGCGTTTTACTGTCGTCATTCGTTTTAAATTCCGGCAGCCCTTCCCCGTTCGGGTCGCCTGTCTTGATGAAGTTGAGCATGTAGCCGCTGAAGACCATCGAGACGTCGCGGTCTTTTTGACTGTACAGGGGCGACTTTCCGGGAATGTTCCGGTAGAGATAGACCTCTTCGCCGCTGTGCCAGTTGCCTATACGGCCGTTGTCCTTCGTGAAGTAGTACTCGTACGCGGGAATTCCGTTCTTGACCGCGAGACGGTTGTAGGCGTAGTGCGGGTAGTCGAAAAAGACTGCCCCGTAGATCTCGGCCCAGTATTCCGCCGCCTCTTTGTCGCTCCCGGGATCGTAGATCTCAAGAACCTCGCCGGCGAAATCTCTGAAATACGCGCGTACCTTCGACTCATAGTTTTTCAGCGACGTCTTCGTGAACATTATGAACGCCGCGCTCTCCTGTTTGTTGTAGCCGTGTAGAGCGGCCTCTTCGTTGAAATTTCCCTTGTTATAGGAAACAAACGGGTCTTCCAAAAGCGCGTGGCCGTCGACGGTGATGTGGTGCTCGGTATCGGCGAAGCCGACGATTTTTTTCGCGGGAAGAGCGCGGAGTTCCTCAAGCGTTGATGCACCGGTCGCTTTCATTACGTTTTTGCCCGAAGTAAGAGCGTCGGAAAGCTGCCTGTATGAGTGCGGAGGAGTTTCGGACGCCACGGTCGAGCTCTCCATCACTACGCGCCTGAAAAGACCTTTGGCGAGCGGAGACGTGCAGATGGCGCTTACGGATGCCGAACCCGCGGATTCACCTGCGAGCGTGACGTTTCCGGGGTCGCCGCCGAACGACGCGATGTTGTCCCTTACCCATTCAAGCGCTTTGATCTGGTCAAGCAGCCCGTAGTTTCCGGTCGTGCCGTTCGGGGATTCCGCCTGGAGCTCCTCAAGAGCGAGATAGCCGAAAACGCCGAGTCTGTAGCCGAGGTTCACGACGACAACGCCCTCCTTCGCGAGGTGGGTTCCCCTGTAGTCGGCGTACCACGGCTGGCCTGTCTGAAGCGAACCGCCGTGGATGTACACGAGCACCGGAAGAGGATTTTCGATCTTGCCCGCCGGCTTCCAGACGTTCACGTAGAGGCAGTCCTCGCTGACCGCGGGACGGTAGTTGTCGTCAGGCGCGAACCACCTATAGTCGTGGTAGCCTATGATCTGCGCTAGCGAGTAGTATATGGGAAGATTGCGCGGCTGCATCTCCATCGGCGCGAACGTGTCGGCTTTGAGAACGCCCTGCCACGGTACCGGGTCCTGCGGCTCTTTCCAGCGAAGATCACCGACAGGCGGCGCGGCGTACGGGATTCCGGCGTAGAGCTCTACTCCAATCGACTCGTCGACGACTCCGGTCACCTTTCCGTCTCTAAGCTCAAGCACCTCCGTCGGCGATGTTTTGCCCTCGAGGTACGCGGGGACTCTTTTGACGGGAGGATACGTCAGGAAAAGAATTCCGACGAAAACCGCGAAAAAGCCGAACCAAGCTACGACCTTCAGAAAAGGCTTCGACTCCATGACGCGCGTCTCGAAAAGCGCTGTAAAGCCGGCGGTGGCAAGGATCAGAAGCAGAAATCCCCACCACGTGTTGCAGTTGAGCTCTAAAATCAGGAGAAAGATTATAAAAAGTACCGCTGTTATTATTCTTCTTGCGACCATATTTTTGTCCCCGGTTGATTGTTTTCAAAATACCGTTTCACCCGGCATTTCATGAGCCGGTTTTAGCGTGACGCTTTCGCTTCTTCCCTGAAGAAGTTTTTAAGCGCGGGATAGAGCTTCTTAAACGAGGCGTATCCCCTGTTGTACGCGGCGGCAAGCGACGGGTCGGATTTTACCGCCAGACGTTTTTTGACCGTTGCGCCGGCGGCCTCTTCGACCGTTGCGTATTCGCCGCAGCCTGTCATGGCGAGGAGAGCGGCGCCGAACGAAGGCCCCTGCTCCGTCTCTGTTACGTATATGTCGGCGCCGAGAACGTTCGCGACGACCGTCTGCCACAGAACGCTTTTCGCCGCTCCGCCCGACAGCGTCGCTTTTTTGATTTTGACGCCGCCAGCCTCAACGCAGTCGCGGAGAGCGTACGCCACGCCTTCGCAGAGCGCCAGAGACATGTCTTCACGCGTTGTCGAGGGTGTGAGCCCTATGAAGGCGCCGCGTGCGTTTACGTCGTTGTGAGGGCATCTCTCGCCCATCATATAAGGCAGAAAGTAAACTCCGGTCTTGGCGGCTTGCTCTGTCGTGAATCGGTCGAAGCCCGTATCGAGGATCCTTTTCGTCCACCACTCGTCGCAGCTGGACGCAGACAGAATGCAGCCCATCATGTGGAACCGGCCGTTCGCGTGGCAGAAGTTGTGGAGCGCGGTGCCGGATGCTGCCGGGAAATTGTCGCACGGCAGAAAAACGGTTCCGCTTGTGCCGAGCGAAATGCTGCAGTCGCCCTCGTGAAGAGTGTTCGTGCCGACGGCCGCTCCCGCGTTATCGCCCGCGCCTGCGCACAGGTACGCGTTGGGAAGGCCGAACTCCTCCTTCAGTTTTCCGGTTATTTCGTAGCTCTCGTAAAGCGCGGGAAGCATGTCTTCGGAAATGCCGCAGATCGAGCACATTTTAGGCGACCATTTCTTGTTCTTTGTGTCGAGAAGAAGCATTCCCGCCGCGTCGGAGTACTCGGACGAAAACACGCCGCTAAGCTTGTACGCGACGTAGTCCTTCGGGAGGCAAATTTTCCTTGTTTTAGCGAAATTTTCGGGTTCGTTGTCGCGGACCCAGAGAATTTTGGGCGCGGTGAAGCCCGCAAACGCGATGTTGCCCGTAAGCTCCGGAAGGACGTCTAAAGAATTCAGATAATCCGTCTGCTTGGCGCTGCGGCCGTCGTTCCAGAGTATCGCCGGGCGGATTACTTCGTCGTTTTCGCCCAGCATTACAAGGCCGTGCATCTGCCCCGCCACCGCCACTCCCGCGACGTCGTCTTTTCTGCCCTCTGAGAGGACGTCGATAATTTCACGCGCGGCGCGAAGCCAGTCCTCCGGGTCCTGCTCGGAAAACCCTGGCTCGGGATAGCGGACGTCGTATTTAACCGTGTGCGAACCGTGGATCTTACCCGTTTTGTCGGCTATTATTCCCTTGCACGAGCTCGTTCCGAGGTCGATTCCTATGTAGTAGTTCATTATTCTTCTCCGGAAAACAGAATGTCGTTCACGACTGCTTCGAGGTACTCCTGACGGCCGCTGGCGACCTCGACGTTTTTGAGACCGGCCGCGTATTCCGCGAGTGATTCGAGCGTCTCCTCACCGTTTACGATGCGCTTTCCGACGCCTTTTTCGTATGACGAGTATCTCTCTTTAATAAACCCGTCCACGCGTCCGTCGTCGATGATCTGCTGCGCCTTAATGAGGCCGAGCGCGAACGCGTCCATTCCCGCGATATACGAGAGGAGCGTGTCGTCGAAGGTGTTCGACTGGCGCCTTGCCTTGGCGTCGAAGTTGAGACCGCCGTTCGTGAAGCCTCCCGCCTTAAGGACCTCGTACATGCAGAAGGTGGTGTCGTAGACGTTCGTCGGGAACTGGTCCGTGTCCCAGCCGAGAAGCATGTCGCCCTGATTCGCGTCTATGCTTCCGAAGAGGCCGTTGACGGCGGCGATCCTAAGCTCGTGGTTGAACGTGTGGCCCGCGAGCGTCGCGTGGTTTGACTCTATGTTCAGCTTGAAATCCTTTTCGAGACCGTTGACGCGCAGGAAGTTGGCGCAGGTAGCGGCGTCGAAGTCGTACTGGTGCTTTGTGGGCTCCTTCGGCTTGGGCTCGATGTAGAAGTCGCCGTCGAAGCCGTGCGAGCGTCCGTAGTCACGCGCCATCCTCATGAAGCGGCCGAGGTTGTCGAGTTCCAGCGCGACGTCGGTGTTGAGAAGCGTGTCGTAGCCTTCACGCCCGCCCCAGAAAACGTATCCTTTGGCGCCGAGCTTGACAGCGGCATCGATGCCCGCTTTGACCTTGCCGGCTGCGATCGCGAAAACGTCGGCGTCGGGACTCGTCGCGGCACCGGCCATGAACTTTTTCGCGCCGAACATGTTGGCGGTCACCCAGAGAGGTTTGATACCCGTCTCCCGCTGCTTTTCGAGGAGATAATCGGTCATTATCTCGAGGTTTTTGACGCTTTCAGCGAGCGTCTCTCCCTCGGGCGCCACGTCGACGTCGTGGAAGCAGTAGAAGTCGATCCCGAGCTTCTTCATAAAGTCAAACGCGAAGTCCGCCTTCGCCTTGTGCATTTCGATGCCGGTAAGCCCGAACGTCTTGTCCATTGTGTCGCCGCCGAACATATCCGTTCCCGAAGCGTTGACCGTGTGCCACCAGCTCATCGCGAACCGCAGCTGCTCGCCCATGGTCTTCCCTCCGACGACTCTGTTCTTGTCGTAATGCCTGAAAGAAAACGGGTCTTTGCTCGAAGGCCCCTTGTATTCGATTTTTCCGCCGTGATTGTTCATATTAATCCCCCTGACTGTTTTTTGAACCGTTGTTGTTATAAAATCCGCATCCCGCGCACTGCTTCCCGGAACAGGAAGGCGAGCCGCAGCCGCATCCGCACGATGACTTCCCGCGTTTTTTGCTTACGACGACCGAAACGACGGCAGCGGTTACGGCCGCCGCGACAGCCGCTAGAATTACGTAGTCCCAGATTCCCACGGGAATCACCTCCTTTTCAACTAAATACTTTAATTACGCGGTTTAAAGCCCCGCGATTAACGTTCCGCCAAGGAAGACAACGAGCGCCATCAGCCACGCCAGCGCGCACTGCCAGAGCACAACCGTTATCGCCCAGCCGTGTCCGAGCTCCCGCCTTATCGAAGCGATCGCCGCGACGCAGGGCGTGTAGATCAAACTGAAAACGAGCATCGAAACTGCCGAAACGCTTCCTATTGACGCTACGCCCTCGCTGAAAAGCGTCTCCATTACCGATACGACGCTCTCCTTGGCCATAAAGCCGCTTATAAGCGACGTGACGATTCTCCAGTCGCCGAGACCTATCGGCTTGAACAGAGGCACCAGGAAACCCGAAACGGCGGCCAGAATCGAATCCTTCGAGTCTGCGACAGGCGCGAACCTGAAGTCGAAGCTCTTGAGGAACCAGACGACGAGCGTCGCAATCAATATGATCGTGAAGGCTCTCTTCAGGAAGTCCTTCGCCTTTTCCCAGAGCAGCTGGATTACGTTCCTGGGGCTTGGGAACCTGTAGTTCGGCAGCTCCATCACGAAAGGCACCGGCTCGCCTTTAAAAAGCGTCTTTTTAAAAATGAACGCCACGAGTATGCCGGTAAGGATGCCGAGAATATAAAGCCCGGTAATTATGAGCCAGCTGAATTTCGGGAAAAACGCGTTCACGAAGAAGCCGTAGATCGGCAGCTTCGCGGTGCACGACATGAATGGCGTCAGCAGGATCGTCATTTTTCTGTCCCTCTCGCTCGGGAGCGTTCTCGTCGACATGACGGCCGGAACCGTGCAGCCGAAGCCTATGAGCATCGGGACGATACTTCTTCCGGAGAGGCCGATCCTTCTTAATAGCTTGTCGGTCACGAAAGCGACTCTCGCGATGTAGCCGCTGTCCTCGAGCATCGAAAGGAAGAAAAACAGTATGACTATGATCGGGAGGAAGCTGACGACCGTCCCGACTCCTTCGAAAATGCCCTGGAGAACGAGGCTCTGAATGACCGGGTTGACCTTCGCGGCGGCCATTCCCTTCTCTGCGAGACCGGCGAGGGCGTCGATTCCCGACTGGAGGAGGTCCTGGAAAAACGGACCGATCAGGAAAAACGTCAGAAAGAAAACGAGTCCCATTATTCCGATGAAAACCGGAATGGCGGTGTACTTGCCGGTCAGAACGCGGTCGATCTTTCTGCTTCGCGCGTGCTCCTTGCTCTCGCCCGGCTTCACGACGCACGTCTCGCAGACGCTCATAATGAACTCGAAGCGCATATCGGCCATCGCGGCGCTCCTGTCGAGTCCGCGCTCCTTTTCCATCTGGATTATGATATGCTCGAGCATCTCCTCCTCGTTCGTGTCGAGTTTGAGAGGCTTCTTGATGAGCGTGTCGCCCTCTATAAGCTTGCAGGCGCTGAATCTCGCGGGGAGTCCGGCGTCTTTCGCGTGGTCCTCGATCAGGTGGCTGACGGCGTGGATCGCTCTGTGAACCGCACCGCCGTGGTCTTCCGCGCCGCAGAAGTCCTGCCGTTCGGGACATTCCTGATATTTCGCGACGTGGATCGCGTGCCTGATAAGCTCGTCGACGCCCTCGTTTTTGGCGGCGGAGATCGGAACGACAGGCACTCCGAGCATTGACTCCATCGCGTTGACGTCGACCGTTCCGCCGTTTCCGCGGACCTCGTCCATCATGTTGAGGGCGACGACCATGGGCACGTTCAGTTCGAGCAGCTGCATGGTGAGATAGAGGTTGCGCTCGATGTTTGTCGCGTCGACGATGTTGATGATCGCGCACGGCTTTTCGTTGAGAACGAAATTCCTGGAGACGAGTTCCTCGCTGGAATAAGGCGACATCGAATAGATGCCGGGAAGGTCTGTAATCAGCGTGTTGCTCTGCCCTCTTATAACGCCGTCCTTCCTGTCGACTGTAACGCCCGGAAAGTTGCCGACGTGCTGGTTGGAGCCTGTCAGCTGGTTGAAAAGAGTCGTCTTTCCGGAGTTCTGGTTGCCGACTAGAGCGAAGGTCAGCTTCGTACCGGCGGGAAGCGGATTTCCGCTGCCTTTAGGGTGAAAACGTCCTTCTTCGCCGAGGCCCGGGTGGTCGATCTCGGACTTCTGGCGGCTTTTCGCGGCGTCTTTCGCGGCGTCCTTGTCCGTTGGTGTGACGGTGATCTTTTCCGCCTCGGAGAGACGGACCGTCAGTGTGTAGCCGCGGACGAGCAGCTCGACGGGGTCGCCCATAGGCGCGAATTTCGACACGGTGACTTCGGTGCCCGGAATCATTCCCATGTCGAGAAAATGCTGCCTGAGCGCGCCCTCTCCGCCGACCTCTTCAATAACGCCTGTCTGTTCGATTTTCAGTTCGCTTAGTTTCATAAAGTCAATCTTCTTTCAAACGTCCGGAATTTTATGAATCCGGTTATTAATCTTCTAATATTTCCCGTAGCGTTTTCGCGTCCTCGGCCAGCTGCCCCGGGTCGTCGTTTTTCACGAATTCAAGCAGAAAAGGCACGTCGCCGGCCGCTTTCGCGTAAGCTTTCCACTCGTCTGCTTGGGCTTTAAGCGGAAGACGTCTGTCGCCCTTCTCCCAGGCGAAAACGTGACAGCACGCGAGGTGCTTTTTTGTAAGCTTAAGCGCTTCGAGATTTGACTCGAATGTGATGTCGGTGTTCGGCTGGAAGTGGAGCAGGCACCCGGTCTCTTCGGCGAGCCTCAGGGCGGTCGCGGCGCTCTCTGTCATCGTCCTCCGGTGGCATTCGAGCGACACTTTTATTCCCGCGTTTTCCGCCGCGATCACGCACTTTTTAATATTTCCGGCAGCCGCGAGATCATACTCACGGCTTTTTCCGGCCCAGATCCTGATATAAGACGCTCCAAGAGCGCGGGCGTTTTTGAGGTAAGCGTCGAAAATTCCGAAGTCGTCCGCCGCGTTGTAGTAGCTGCCGTATCCTACGGGAACGATTCCCGCGTCATCGCAAAGCCTTTTCACCCCGGCGGCAGCGCCGGTATTTCCCGGAGGCACGTGGACGTCGCCGCCCCACTCTATAAATCCGAGACCGTTTTCCGCACAAAGTCTCACTATCTCGCGAGGCTCCAGCTTTCGAAAAGTAATTGAAACGAGTCCTTTTTTCACGCCATCACCCCGAGCATTTCCCGCGTGACCTCGAAAAGTGGTTCGCCGCCTGTCAAGACGCGTTCGAATTCTCCGGCCATATAGTCGCCCATTCTTTCGACCTCGGTTCCGGCGCTGCCTGCGATGTGGGGCGAGATTATCACGTTTTTGAGCGTGCGCAGCGGGTGATCCTCCGGAAGAGGCTCCGGGTAGGTCACGTCGAGAAGACACGTCCTTTCCGGCTCCGCCTTCATGACGTCGTAGAGAGCGTCATGGTCGACCTGCGCGCCGCGCCCCGTGTTGATGAAATACGCGTCCTTTTTCATTAAAGAGAGGAGCTCGCGGGAGATCATTCCGCGCGTTTCGGGGTTGTCCGCGAGGTGGTTGGAGATTACGTCGCACCCGGCGAAAATCTCCTCGAGACCGGCTTTCACGGCGCCGGCTTTTTCGAACCCGCTGTCATCGAGGAATTTGTCGTATGCGAGCACTTTCAGCCTGTGTTTTTTGAGACCTTCTGCGGTGAGCCTTCCGACCGCGCCGAGCCCGATCAGGCCGACTTTAAGGTCGTAATTGCCTTTCACACGCCCTTTCGCGCCTGTAAAAACGTCGAAATAACGCTTGCCGCAGAGGATTATCTGCGCCTCGGTGAATTCCGCTACCGGCACCGCGTTGGCCTTCCACGCGGAAAAGATCCTGACGCCGGCGTTGAGATAAGGCTCTGCGAAGGCGCGGACAGACCCGGCCGCGTAGAAAACGTATTTGAGATCCGGGAAAACCGTCCTCAGCTCATCCGCGGGAAAACTCCTCATGCCCCACGTCGTGAACACCGCCTCAGCGTCTGTCGGCAGGAAGCCTTCGACGACCTCGGGCTTTTCGCCGGCAATTTCCTCTATTTTCGCGAGAGCCTCTGCGGAATACACGCGCCTGACAGTATCGATGGATCCCCAAAGAGCCGTTTTCATCTCAATAATTCACCTCTTGCCTTTATAGCCGAACGCGTAGATGACGGCTTCGTAGGGGTTGAAGGCCGCCGCCGCTTTATATACACCGTCAAAAACGTTGCGCGTCGCGAGAACGGTATTCCCGCCCTGCTCCGGCCTGATTTCGAAAACGCCGCCCGATTCCTCCACCGGGAACGTCTCTTTGTTTCCGAGAGTTATAACGCCCTTTACAGGATTTGCCGACGTGTTGACGGCGAGAAAAGCCTGCTTAAAACTTCCGGCGTCCGAAAACGCGGTTATGAGCACGGGGTTTTCCGGTTTTTCACTCTCACCGGGAGCTTCGGGAACGAATCCGGACTGCGCGAAGCTGTCTTTAAGAGTGTTTATGATTTCTTCCGCGGATTCAGCCGTTCCCGACGTGTCGCGAAGAACGGTAATTCCGCTCTTTTCGAGCTTGGCGATCATTTTGACGAACTCCGGAGTCTCGAAATTTACGTACGGTATTACGACAGCGCGGAAGGTGCGGCCGCTTCGATGCCTTAGAACGCCCTTTTCGAATTTCATCGAACTGATCTCTCCGGTGTCGGCGCATTCGTAGCCCGTTCCCGAGAGCAAAAGATACCTGTTCAGCCTCTGCCACGAATCTTCAAGAAGAAGTTCCTCGCGCGAATGCGGCCGCTCGCCGAGCTGCTTTTCTGTGCCTGACGTCGCAGCCATCGCCGCCTCGACAGGATAGTAAAGAAGAACGTCGCCGGCCTGATTCCCGCCGTCCAGGTTTTTGGTCAGATGATACACGAAATCGGTGAAGCCTTTTTTGAACTCTTCGGCAGTGAAATTGTCGTCGCGGTAGTACGACGGAAATACGGTGACGCCGAGCGCCCTCTGTGTGGCGACCGAAGCTCTCATCTCGCGAAGGCCGAACGGGATCTTGAACGCGCCCTCCTGATGGCCGGAGACCTCAGACATCACGCAGTTTGTCCCGCGCAGCAGATGCGCTGCGGAGGAGACGAGCTTGGGCGTAGGCGCCATGGAGAGAATCCTCTCCGGAAGCGTTGAGAGCATGTCTATTCCCGGTATCCCCATTTCCCCGGTAAAGCGGAAATTGTTCCCCTCGAAAACGGGATGGTGGAGTATCATCTCTTCAAGGAGAACGTGCCCCGAAAAGTCAAGACCGTTCCTGCGGCAGTAGTCCGCGAGCTGCCTGTAATACGCTTCGCGGAACATTTCAGACGTCACGGAGAAGAATCTGTACCTGCTCTCAGCCTTCGAAGGCGTGCTCGCTCCGAACAGATCGGGAATGCGCGGGAAGAGGCTCTCGCCCCACTTTTTCTCGTATTTTTCGGGAATTTCCGGATCCCACACCGTGAGCGGATATAGCGGAAGCGTGTCGTCGAATTCGTCGCGTACTCTTCCCGGGTAGAGTCCGGCGTTAATGTAAGCTGCCATGATCGAAGGCTCGTCGGTGAAAACCGCCTCGCAGACGCCGAAAAGGCCGCCCAGGTGTTTTTTGTATGCCTTGTAAGTGTTATTGATGAAGGCTTTGATCGCACGCGGGTCGAGAACGTTGACGTATCTGCGCGACTCGTGGACGTTGTGCTCCGCGTGGGTGCCCTCGTAAACTTTTTTTACCGCGTACGCGCTCGCTACGCCGTCGCTGCCGCCTCTCGCGATAACGCTCAGACCGTCGCCGGAAATTGTGACGCCGCCCGCGGACAGAAAATACATATGACCGCGCGGAAGTTCAATTGTAACTTCCGTTCCCTCTTCCGCGGGAACGTCGATCTTGACGAGCGCCTCGGCCTCGAACTCCGGATTGTCGCGGAGAGTAATGCCGCCGGCGCCTCCGCTCGGATAGCCGTGCTCGTCGTAGAGCCAGACCCTGAGGCCGAGACTCTGCGTGCGCTTTATAACGTACCTGAGCGATTCCCAGTTATCCTCCGATTCGAGGTACTGATCGAGGTCGACGTTTGTTACGATTCCGCCGTAGCCGAGCGTGGCGAGCCTCTCGAGACATCCGTCGATAACGCTCTCGCGCTCGTCTTTCGTCATTCCTCGCCTGATTCCCGTGCCGTGAATTATCTTCATCGGCCTCAGAATGTGTTCGCGCGAATCCGCGTAATTGGCCGGTCTTTTTAAGTTCATGAAAAATCCCTCCCGCCGTATTTTTAACGGCTCAAGACGTGTATTTGAAGGCGGCGCTTAATAATAGCCGTCAGCCCTGCCTGTTTTCGAATATATCCGCGGCCTTTTCGAGGAGCGCCCTGATTTCAAGATGCTGCGGGCAAACCTCTTCGCACATGCCGCACTTGAGGCAGTCGCCCGCCTTTCCGTGCTCGCGTACCGCGACGTTGTTGTAGTAAAACCTGCTGTTCCACGTCTTGAACGTCTCGAACGAATTGAGCGCCGCGAAAACGAGCGGGATCTGAATGTCCATCGGGCACGTGTTCTGGTCGACGCAGTAGCGGCATGCCGTGCACGGAATAAGATTGAGCTTTTTGAAAACTCCGCACACGTGCGCGACGGCGTCCGCTTCTTTAATATCGAGCGGTTTGAAGTCGGCCATCGTCGAGAGGTTGTCGTTCATCTGCTCGAGGTTGCTCATTCCCGACAGGACCATCGTAATGTTCGGGAACCCCGCGGCGAAACGTAGCGCGTAGCCGGCGTTGGAGTTGCCGCCGAGTTCTTTAAAGATATTCGCGGCCTCTTCGGGAAGGTTCACAAGACTTCCGCCCTTTACGGGCTCCATTACGATGACGGGCTTTGAGTGCTTTTCGCAGACCTCGTAAACGCCGCGGCTGTTTACGGACGCGTCGTTCCAGTCGATATAGTTGAGCTGGATCTGCACAACCTCGACCTCGGGATGCTCGGAAAGGATCATGTCGAGCACCTCGGGGCTGTCGTGGAACGAGAGACCGAAGTGTCTGATGAGGCCCTCTTCTTTCAGCGCGTAAGCCGTCTCGTACGCTTTCGTCGCCTTGTACTTTTTGTAGTTTTCGCGGTTCTGGGCGTGCATCAGATAGAAGTCGAAGTAGTCGACTCCGCAGAGCTCAAGCTGGCTCAGAACGAAAGGCCTTATATCCTCGGTCGTATTGAAATACGAGTCGGAGAGCTTGTTCGTGAGCAGAAACTCATCTCTTTTGTGCCTCGCGGAGACGCATTCCCTGATCGCGGTCTCGCTCTTCCCGCCGAGATAGCCGTGCGCCGTGTCGAAGTAGTTGAAGCCCGCGTCAATAAACGCGTCGGCCATTTTCGAAAACTCTTCGCGGTCGACTTCGCCGTCCCGCATCGGAAGCCTCATGCAACCAAAACCGAAATTGCCCTTAATTTCGGGGAAAAATGAATTTTTAACCATACTCTGTTCTCCCTGTTTGCCCTGAAGGATGTAGTCAATCTGCTTTATATATGCAAAACGGACGGTCAGGCAGCCGTCCGTAAACCGGATTTGTCAGTGCGTAACGGCGAAGTACTTGATCAGCGCCAGCGAGCCGATAAGCGCCGCGTAAGCGAAATAAAAAGCGAACTTCGCGACGGCACACGCAACAGGCTTCGTGAACGGGTTGTTCTCGCCGTTGTAGTTTTTTATAAGCGGCACCGCGAGCGCCGCGCCGGAAAGAGTCGCCGTCTTCAGCAGCTCGTTCCATTTGAAGAATTCGATCTTCGTGAAGTAAAGAATCGCGCACACCGCCGCTATCACGACGGAGAAGAACACGATGTTGAAGTCACGGAATTTCCGCTGCGGTTCGCTGTCGTAGCAGTGAATGAACAGCGCGAAAATGACGGACACAGGCGCGTATTCGACTCCGAGCACAGCCGAGATGATCACGAAAAGTATCAGCGTACCCGTTTTCATCCATTTGTACGGAAGCTTGTCGTACAGCGAGAAAACGCCGGCGATAAAAAACACCGCGAACGGAGCCGAGAGGTAGTTGCTGAATTTGAACGCGGTCGAAAGGTCGCGGTAGACCGTAAAGTACGGGAACGCGCAGATGACAGCGAGCAAGAGGAGCCTAAGAAGATACTTTGTGAGATTTGACGTCTTTTTGACGGCTTCGTTGGCGGCGAAAGCAATCAGCGTTATCGAGGAGGCGCCTATGAAGCTGAGCGCAAGCTGAAGCGGCAGGAGCTTAATGAGGCCGCACCAGGCCAGATTGAGACATACCGTTCCCGCGAACGCGATTATTTTCAGCGTGAGCATATTGAAGCCTCTTCTGAAAGCCACGTTTAAGCCCCCTTTTTTAATTAGTGCGGTTCGCTCTTCGACGCCGCGGAGGATTTGTACGACTGTTTAACTATATCGGTCAGACCCTCGAAAACGAGCGCCGTCGCCAGAATGAACATGAGCACCGCGCATGCCACAAATTCGCTGTTCCTGAGCGAAAACGCGTCCATATAAAGCATAAAGCAGTACGTGAAGGATACGACCGAAAACAGAAGGTCGAATATCCACCTTTTGAGGATGAGCGACTTTAGCTGGATCGCGGTCGAGAGAAAAAGCGCGCCGCCCGCGAAGCTGAACAGTATTACGACAGGAACGAGTGCAATCTGCGGCTTGTCGACAGCGGGAAACGCGTCGGCGATGAGATACGCGGCTCCTACCGCGGAGAGCATTATTCCCATCGGAAGCGTCCAGCACGGTCTGAATCTTGTGCGCTGGTTGAGGAAGTAGCCGGCGATTATGCCGAGCCCCGCAATCAGCGTGAAAACCTTTATACCGAGTACGATCGCGTCCGAGCCGATGTTCCTGCTGATGATGAGCAGGAGTCCGACCGCGATGAGAACGACGGCAACGCAGATGTAGACAAGCTGCCCGAAATTCTTTTTGCTGAAGCAGCGGTAGCCGTTATCCATTCATGCACGCTCCCTTCCAGGCGTCGCGGCACATATCGTCAAGACCGAGTCCGGCGGTCCAGCCCAGGAGCTCCTTCGCGAGCGAGGTGTCGGCGTAAACCGCGGGACTGTCGCCCTCTCTGCGTCCCGCTATCGAGTAAGGAACCTTGAGGTTGTTTACCCGCTCGAACGATTTGAGAAGCTCGAGAACCGTGCAGCCGTTTCCCGTTCCGAGGTTGATCGCGACCGATCCCTTGTGCGACGTTACGTAGTCGAGCGCCGCCACGTGACCCTTCGCGAGGTCGACGACGTGGATATAGTCCCTGATGCACGTGCCGTCGCGCGTGTCGTAATCGTCTCCGAAAACCGTCAGTTCGGGAATCTGCCCCCTCACCGCCTGGATGATCCTGGGCATGAGGTTGTTCGGGATTCCGTTCGGGTCCTCGGAGATGAGTCCTGACGGGTGGCAGCCGACAGGGTTGAAATAACGGAGGAGAACGGTCGAAAACGTCTTGTCCGCGGAGGCTACGTCTCTTAAAATGTCTTCGATCATGAGCTTTGTGCGGCCGTAGGGGTTAAGCGTCGAAAGCGGCGAGCTCTCGGTAACAGGGCACTTTTCGGGAATGCCGTACACAGTCGCGCTGGAGCTGAAAATCAGATTTTCGACGCCGTACTTTTTCATCATGTCGAGCAGCACGAGCGTTCCGCAGATGTTGTTCTCGTAGTACATAAGCGGCTTTTCGACAGATTCGCCGACCGCCTTGTAGCCCGCGAAGTGGATCACGGCGTCAAAGTGAGCGGACGAGAAGACTCTGTTCATTCCCGCTTTGTTGTTCATGTCGCACTTGAAAAACGCGGGCCGCTTTCCGGTGAGCTTCTCGATCTTGTCGATCACGGTAGCCTTGCTGTTGCTGAGATTGTCGAAAACAGTCACGTCGCAGCCGTTATTTAAAAGTTCGACGACAGTGTGGCTCCCGATGAAGCCTGTTCCGCCGGATACAAGAATATGCATTTGATTTCCTCCGTCAAAAATGTTTTGTCAAAGCCGTCCGCGTATTAAAGCCTTTATATTCTTTGAAAGGCGCTGCGCGACGGCGTTTTTATTCTATTTTAAGGCGATTTTTGATGCAGCGCTCTTCCCCGCCAGCATGCCTGTCGAAAACGCTATCGTGAGGTTGAAGCCGCCGGTGTAGCCTGTCGTGTCTATTATCTCGCCCGCGAAATAAAGTCCCGGAACGATCTTCGACTCCATTGTTTTCGGGTCGATCTCTCGCCCTTTTACGCCGCCGAGCGTTATTATCGCCTCGTCCATGGGACCCGTTCCCGTCACTTTAAACCGCATGTCCTTTAAAAGAGAGACGCATTTTTCGCGCTCCTGCCTCGTGATCTCGCTCGTGCGCTTCGCCGGATCGATGCCTGTTCTGCGGACGAATTCGGGAATGAGGCTCTTCGGAAGCAGGTCCGAGAGCGAGTTTGAAAACGACCGTCTCGAGTACTTGGCGAAGTCTTTTATAAGCCGCCTGTCGAGTTCTTCGCGGCTGAGAGCGGGCTTCAGGTCGAGAGATACGGTGACGTTTTCAAAGCCTGTTTTCGCGAGCTCGAACGAGGCTGACAGCACCGTCGGACCGGAGAGGCCGGTGTGGGTGAAAAGCACCTCGCCGAAATCGGTGTAAATGAGCTTCTGACCGCGGTAGAATGAAATTCCGGTGTTCCTGAGCGTAAGGCCGGGAGCGGCGCTGTCAGTCTTCTCCGCCGTGGTGATGCCCACGAGCGCGGGCTTAAGCGGCGTGAGCGTGTGGCCGAGCTTTTCGGCGAAAACATAGCCGTCGCCTGTCGAGCCCGTTCCCGGATACGTCTTGCCGCCTGTGGCGACAACGACGCACTTCGCGCGGATCTTCATACCGTTTTCGGAGAGCGGCACCGTGAAGCCTCCGCCGGCTTCGGGCAGAACGTCTGTCGCTGACGTACCGTAGTAGACCTTGACGCGCAGGCGCCTGAGTTCCTCCCTGAGAGCGTCCCTAACGTCTTTTGCGTTCATCGACGCCGGAAACACCCTTTTGCCGCGTTCGGTAACGGTCTTGACGCCGAGACTCTCGATAAACGCTATCAGGTCCGCGTTCGAAAACCCGCTGAAGGCCGAATAGAGGAAACGCGGATTTTCCGGAATGTTGGCGAAAAACTCGTCGCGGTCGCAGGCGTTCGTGATGTTGCATCTGCCCTTGCCGGTGATGCAGAGCTTTCGCCCGAGAGAGGCGTTCTTCTCTATAATAGCGGCCGAAACGCCGGCGCGCGCGGAAGCGATAGCGGCAGAAATGCCCGCGGGACCGCCGCCGATAACGAGAACATCATATCTTATTTCCGGAAATTTTTCTTCAGTCATAACGAAGGTTTCCCCTGCCGCCGCGCGCCTCAAACCTTTGCTTCAGAGGATCAAGCGGCGGCGGATTTTTAAACCCGGTTTAATTCTACCACACGTGCGCGCGCATTACAACAAGCGCAATCGTTTTTCGCAGTACGTTTTTTGTCAAAAAGGTAGACAATAATGTCAGTTGTTCTGGCTCTCGTAGAGCTCTTTATAAAAGCCGTCGTGGCCGAGAAGCTCCGCGTGAGTGCCCTGCTCCTCTATTACGCCGTCGCGCATCACGACTATCTGGTCGCAGTTCTTGATCGTGGAGAGTCTGTGGGCGACGATGAAGGACGTCCTGCCGCGCATGAGCTTTTTGAAGCCGGACTGGACTTTTATCTCGGTGCGCGTGTCGATCGATGACGTCGCCTCGTCGAGAATGAGCATCGGCGGAGATGTAAGCATCAGACGCGCGATGCAAATAAGCTGCTTCTGGCCGTACGAGAGGCCCGCGAGTTCGTTCGAAACCTCGGTGTTGTAGCCGTCCGGAAGCTTTATTATAAACGAGTGGGCGCGGGCGAGCTTAGCCGCCTGTTGGATCTCCTCGTCGGTTGCGCCGGGACGCCCCATCGCGATGTTGTCGCGCACTGTTCCGGAGCGGAGCCACGTCTCCTGCAGCACCATTCCGTAATTTCTGTGTACGCAGTCGCGCGTGATCTTTCTGATGTCCGTGCCGTCCATAGAGATGCGGCCGGCGTCGACGTCGTAAAACCTCATGAGAAGGTTTATGAAGGTAGTCTTTCCGCAGCCGGTCGGACCGACGATCGCGACCCGCTGGCCGGGCTTTGCCTCGAGGTTGAAATTCCTGATAAGAGGAACGTCCGGGTCGTAGCTGAAGTCGACGTTTTCGATCAAAACGCCGCCCTTGGACTCCACGTCGTCGCGGCTGTCCTCAGCCTCGTATTCGTCGGGCGTTTCCAGCACGTCGAAAACTCTTTTAGCTCCAGCGACGGCGCCCTGAAATTCCGCCATTACTCCGGATATTTCGTTGAAAGGCGTCGAAAATTTCGTCGCGTACGCGAGAAAGCTCGAGAGAAGCCCTACCGTAAGACCGCCCGGAACGCTCCCGTTTTTGATGACCGTAAGAGCGCCGGCGACGCCGACCGCGGCGTAAATGATTCCGTTGATTAATCTTGTCGTCGGCAGAACGGTCGACGAAAAGAACGTCGCGGAAGTTGACGATTTCATGAGCTTTTCGCCCTCTTCCCTTAAAAGCGCCCTTCTCCTGCCCTCCATCGAAAACGCCCTCAGCACCGAGATCCCGGTGACGGACTCTTCGACCGAGGAAGTTAGAGAGGCGTTGTCCTTCGTCTGCCTCGTGAAATATTTATACGTGCTGTTCGCGATGAAACGCGCCACGAAGAGCGTGAAAGGCGTCGCGAAAAGAACTATAAGCGTTATCCGCCAGTCGAGCATGAACATAAAAACGAGCGTGCCGGCGATCGTGACGATTCCCGAAAAAAGCTCCGCAAAGCTTAAAATCATGCCGTCGGAGATCTGCTCGATGTCGTTTATGAGACGCGATATCATGTCGCCCGGTGTGTGCGAGTCGATGTACGAAACGCTCACGCGCTGGATCTTCGCGAAGAGGCTCTCGCGGAAACGTTTGACCGTTTTGAAGGCTATCCTGTCGAGGATCATTTTCGAGACGTACGCGAAAACGGCCGAGATTGCCACGCAGACGGCGATGATCACGCACGAATTTCTGACGCCTTCAAAGTCGACGTTACCCTTCGAGACCATGCAGTCGACGGCGCGGCCGATCTGAACGTTGATATAAAGCGACGCGACGATGGAAACGAGCGATATCGCAAGAGCAAGCGCTATGAACGCGATGTCGCCTTTGAGAAGGCGGACCAGCTTTTTGACGGTCGCGGTGTCGATGCGGCTTTTTGTCTTATTCTTTTTTTCGCCGGCAGCCTGCCTTGATTTCCTGTCAGCCATTGCGGGTCAGTCCTCCTCTCCGAGGTCGCCCGTCTGGGACAGCCAGATTTCTTTATAAGTGTCGCACGTCTCAAGCAGCTCATCGTGAGTGCCGAAGCCTGCGGCCTTTCCCTCGTCAAGTACGAGTATCTTGTCGCACACCGAGACGGCGGAAATGCGCTGCGACACGATGATTTTCGTCGAGGCGCGTGTGTTTCCGGAAGTTACGTACTTTCTTATCTTCGATTCGGTAACGTAGTCGAGTGCGCTTGTAGAGTCGTCGAGAACGAGAATCCCGGCGTCGCGTACGAACGCTCTCGCAAGAGTGAGTCGCTGCTTCTGACCGCCGGAGAGGTTGCGACCGCCGTATTCTACGCGAAAGGAGGTGCCGCCCTCTTTTTTATAAACGAATTCGTCCGCGACACTGTTTCTGAGCGCTTCGTCGACGTCGTCGTCTGTCGCCTGAGGGTTGCCGAACAGTATGTTTTCTTTCACGGTGCCCGCGAAAAGAATGCTCTTCTGGGGAACGGTCGAAAAGTACTTCGTGAGCTCCGCCGCGGGGATGCCGGAGACGTCTCTTCCGCCGACAAGAACGCGCCCCTCCGTCGCGGGGTAGATGCCCTGCAGAAGGTTTACGAGAGTAGTCTTGCCGCTGCCGGTGCCGCCGATAATTCCGAGAGAAGAGCCCTTTTCGACGCCGAAGCTGATTCCGGAGAGAGCGTACTTTCCGTTGCGGGCGTACGAGAAGGACACGTTTTCGAATGATACGTAAGGCGCGTCAGACTTGCTGACTGAACTTGTTGCTTCTTTGACGCTCT
The DNA here is from genome assembly GCA_902792515.1 of uncultured Ruminococcus sp. Classification (GTDB taxonomy): domain Bacteria; phylum Bacillota; class Clostridia; order UBA1212; family UBA1212; genus UBA1212. The sequence continues at coordinate 9,439 of CADAZX010000005.1, read as the reverse complement.
CAGAGCCTTCTGCGGGCACGTACGGGCACTCCGCGTCTCCGGGCGTCTTGTTTACCGTTTCGGCCGAAGAGGCCGTTTCCGTCGATTTTAAGGGGGTGTTTTCGCTGTCGAGAACTTCCTTGATTCGTGCAGACGAGACGTTCGCCTTGTTGAACGACTCCATCAGCGTCGCGGTGCGCCCCACCGCCAGCAGTATCTGGAACAGGTAGTTTACAAGCGCGATGATGCTTCCGTTAAGAAGCCTGCCGCCGTTCACGAACGATGAGCCGATAATGAGCACAAGAATAACGCACCCGTTTACCATCAGCGTGTTGAGCGGCGTCGTGAGCGCGGAAATCCTGTCGGCTTTTACCTGATTTTCGAAAAGCTCCTCTGTTTTTTCGCCGAAGTCGGCGCACTCTTTATTCTGCATTCCGAACGCCCTCACGGACCTTACGCCTATGATGCTTTCGCGGCAGAACGTGGAGATGCTGTCGATGAGATTTGTGATCTTTTTGTAGAACGGACGCGCGAACCTCAGCGTGAGGTAGAACGCGAGCGCTATCAGCGGCACGAGAATGATATAGATGATCATAACGCGCACGTTGATGACGCCGCTCATGATTATGGCGCCTGCGACGATAAACGGGTTGCGGAGGATGAGCCGCAGAAACATGTTAAGACCCGTCTGCGCGCGCGTGACGTCTGTCGTTGTCCTTGTAATAAGAGACGGGATTGTGAACCTGTCTACCGTCTCCATATCCATTGCGAGTATCTTGTCGAAAAGCGCAGTGCGAAGGTTGAGACCGAAGCCCATCGACGCCTTCGCGTTGAAATACTGCGCGGATATGGCAAAGATCCACCCGAGAGCCGCGATCAGTACGAGCAAGCCTCCCTGCCTGAGAACGTAGCCGCTGTCGCCCTCTTTGATGCCCTTGTCTATGATAAGAGACATAATGAAAGGCACAAACGTCTCCATCAGTGCCTCGAGCAGTTTCAAAAACGGGCCGAAGAAGGCGTACAGGCGATATCCTTTTATATGTTTGATAAGCTTGAACATAGTGCGCCTCTTCCCCGCCGTTTGAATGTATTAGTGTATGTACAAAGCCTGCGGCGCGGTTAAGATCACGCGGCCGCAAAAATATTATTACCGAATGATGCCCCTGTCAGCCGAGCTTTCTACCGGCAAATTCCAGGAAGTTTCCGCCGCGTATCGCGATTTGCATCTTTTCGTCAAGGCCGCTCTTCTCGCGGATTATTCTCGCGTAAGTGTCGTGGATGCTCCTGTCAAGCGGAACGTTGCGCGCATATGCCTCAACGCCGTCAATGTCGAACCCGAAACCGAGAGCACCGAGCCAGCCCTTTTCGGCGGCGTAGTAAATGTGCGGGAATATCATCTCAGCGTCGTACTCGCCGTACGAAATGCCTCCTGCAACGAACGGAAGATACGTGTTGAGTCCTATAAAGCCGCCTCTTCTTACGATCTCCTCCGCGACGTCGTCCGGAAGGTTCCTCACGTGGTCGCACACGCTCCTGAAGTTGCTGTGGCTGGCGAAAACCGCGCACGAATCCTCTTCAAGAACGTCGCGCATCGTTTTGACCGACGCGTGCGAGAGGTCGACGGCGATCCCGAGCTTTCCGCACTCCTTGACGAATTCGCGCCCGTAGTCCGTGAGCCCCTTGTCGTCGGGCGTTCCCGAAGATGAGCAGCCTGACGCAAGTATATTGGACGGATTCCACGTTAAAGTCGCGAACCTGACGCCGAGTTCCCTCAGCATATGAAGTTTTTCGAGCGAGTCGACGCAGCCGCAGCCCTCCATCGCCGCCATCGCGATATTTTTGCCGGCTTTGACCGCACCGCGGACGTCCTCTTTTGTTACGCACAGCGTCATATTTTCTGCAGGTGCCTTCTCCTTCACGGTGTTGACCATTTTCACGGCGAGCGCGAAAACGTCCTTCGGGTCGATGCCCGTGAACGCAGACGCCCTGCTGTCGCAAAGCCCCGAACCGTTTTCTGTCCACGCTGCGAAAAGCTGGAGAAAAGGCCCTTCGCGCGAAACGTTGTACTCGTTTAAAAGTGTTTCACCTTCGCCGCGGACTACGTTCAGAACGGAGTCGCAGTGGCAGTCGCACGTGTAGTTTTTTAAAGTCATTTTTTTTTGCCTCATTTAATTGTAACGCTGTTGACCGGAAGTTTTCTGGAAACGGGCACGCCGTCCGTCTTAAATCCGCAGTTTTCAAGCGTCTTCATAAACTTGAGCACCTGGCCGCGCTTCGGCTTAAGAACCTGAACGCCTTGCGCGGTTTTGGTAGTCTTGAGCGGGATAAGCGACGAGTTTAGTGCTGCCACGCGGTCGCCGTTTGCGCCTATTATAATATCCGTGTCCTCGGGAATGAACAGGCACGCCGCGACCGGAGAGGCTCCCGCGTATGCGTTGATGAGCTTCTTCCTGTTCGTCTTCGTCTCGTAGAGATTGAACGGTATTTTCGCGATTTTTCCGTTTTCGAACGCGTAAAGAACGAGTCCCTCGTAGCTGTCGCAGACAATGAACGCTATGATCGACTCGTCGGGCTCCATACCCAGCAGGTTCGGGAGGTAGTCGCCGATGACGCCGGCTTTGCAGTCCGGAAGATCATAAAGCTTGCACTTGTAGACGACCTGCTTGTCCGATACGAAAATGATCTCCGACTTGTTGTGCCATTCCTGCGTCTGGATGATCTCGTCGTCGTCCTTGATCTTCTGCTCGGGGTTGTTGCGAAGCGCTATCAGCGGAATCTTCTTGAAGTAGCTCTCCTTCGTCAGGAACACCTTCAGCCTGTAGTCGTCGATAAGCTCCTCCTGGGTGATCTTGACGACCTCGTCGGAGTTCATGATCGACGTCTTTCTGTCCTGACCGTACTTCGCGGCGATGTCGCGGAGCTGGCTCTTGATGAGTTCGTTGATGAGCCCGGGCGACGCGAGCGTCTTTTCGAGGTCTTTTATCTCCTTTTCGAGCTTGTTTTTCTCGTTCGTTTTGCTGAGTATGTACTCCTTGTTGATGTTGCGCAGTTTGATCTCCGCGATGAACTCGGCCTGGACAGTGTCGATCCCGAACCCTTCGCACAGGTTGGGAATGACTTCGGAGTCGGTCTTTGTGTTGCGGATGATCGCGATCGCCTTGTCGATGTCGAGAAGGATCTTTTCGAGGCCTTTCAGAAGGTGCAGCCTCTCCTGCTTTTCGGAGATGTCGAAAATGAGACCGCGCTTCACGCAGTTGATGCGGAAAACGAGCCACTCGCCGAGAATGCTCCTGATGCCCATGACGCGCGGCTGGCCGTTGATGAGAATGTTGAAGTTCGCGGAAAAGCTGTCCTCAAGCGTCGTCATCTGGAACAGTCTGTTCATGAGGGCCTCGGGCTCGCAGTTTTTGCGTACTTCAAGGGAAATTTTGAGACCGTTCTTGTCGGTGGAATCACGGACGTCGACGATCTCCTTGCACTTGCCCGCCTTAATGAGGGCGATTATCTCGTCGATGATCGTCTCTGAAAAAGAGGTGTACGGGATCTCGGTTATGTCGATGCACGAGTTCTTCTTGTCGTACTCGTATTTCGCGCGGACCTTGAACGTCGCCTTGCCGAGCTCGATAAGGTCGTCCATCTCCTTTTCGTGGTAGATGGCGACGCCTCCGGTCGAAAAGTCGGGCGCCTTAATATATTCCTTGAGGTCGCAGCCGTTGTCGTCGATAAACGCGCACGTCGCGTCGCAGATCTCGCGCAGGTTGAAGCTGGCGAGGTTTGTGGACATGCCGACAGCGAGTCCCTTGCTCGGGTTGATAAGAACGGACGGGAACGTGACCGGGAAAAGCGTCGGCTCCTTCATCGTGCCGTCGTAGTTGTCGGTAAAGTCGACGGTGTCCTTGTCGATCTCGCTGAAAAGCTCGCGGCTTATTTTGGCGAGCTTGACCTCTGTGTAACGCGGCGCAGCGAAGTGCATGTCGTGGGAATAGTGTTTGCCCATGTTGCCCTTCGACTCGACGAACGGGTGGAGAAGCGACTCGTTGCCTCTTGTGAGCCTGACCATCGTCTCATAGATCGCCTGGTCGCCGTGCGGGTTGAGTTTCATCGTCGCGCCTACGACGTTGGCCGATTTGGTGAGAGGTCCCGTCAGAAGGCCCATTTTGTACATGGTGTAAAGGAGCTTCCTCTGCGAGGGCTTCAATCCGTCGATCTCGGGAATCGCGCGCGATACGATAACGCTCATCGCGTAGGGCATGTAGTTGCTCTTCAGAGTCTCGGTAATGCCCTGCTCCGTGTATATTTCGGACGACTCGCGGTCAAATTCGCCGCGGTGTTCGCTGTTGTTTTTCTGTCTTGCCATTGTTGCCTCTTATGTGAATCTTATGTAAAAAATGCTGCCGGACGTCAGTCGACGTCGAGATCGTCCATGTAAAGGTGGCCGAACATCTCTATGTATCTCTTTCTCTCCTGCTCGTCGTCACCGAGAAGCACGTCGAAGTAGTATTTAGTCTCCTCAGCGTCCTCGGGCATGACCTTGATAAGCCTGCGCGTGCGCGGATTCATCGTCGTCTCCCACATCATCTCGGGTTCGTTTTCACCGAGACCTTTGGAGCGCTGAATCGTGTACTTGCCGCGGATGTCGGCAAGAATCGCCGTTTTTTCCGCCTCGTTATAGGCAAAATATGACTTTCCGCCGGCAACGATCTCGAAGAGCGGCGACTCGGCGATGAAGACCTTGCCTTCTTTTATGAGCGTCGGGCAGAGCCTGTAGATCATCGCGAGGATGAGCGTTCTTATCTGGTAGCCGTCGACGTCGGCATCGGTACAGATTATGACCTTGCTCCAGCGGAGCGCGTCGAGGTCGAACGCCGAGGCGCCCTTTGCCTTCTTGCCGTCCGTCTCCACGCCGCAGCCGAGAACCTTGATAAGGTCTGTGATTATCTCGCTCGCGAATATCCTGTCGAGGCCCACCTTGAGGCAGTTGAGGATCTTTCCGCGGACGGGCATGATCGCCTGGAACGAAGCGTCGCGGCCGAGCTTTACCGAGCCGAGAGCGGAGTCGCCCTCAACGATGTACAGCTCGCGCATCGACACGTCCTTGCTCTCGCAGTCGACGAACTTTTTGACGCGGTTGTTGATGTCGACGCTGCCTGTGAGTTTCTTTTTTGTGTTAAGTCTCTCTCTCTCCGCGCTCTCACGGCTGCGCTTGTTGACGAGCACCTGGTCGACGATCTTCTCGGCGTCCTGCTTGTTTTCGATGAAATAGACCTCGAGACGGCTCTTTATAAACTCCGTCATCGCAGTCTGAATGAACGGGTTTGTGATCGCCTTCTTGGTCTGGTGCTCGTAGCTCGTCTTTGTCGAAGAGGAGTTTGTGACGACGATCAGAGAGTCCTGAATGTCCTGAAACGCGATCTTAGACTCGTTTTTGGTGTACTTTCCGGCGTTTCTTATATATTTGTCGATCTCGGCCGTGAACGCCGCCTTGACCGCCTTTTCGGGAGCGCCGCCGTTTTCGAGGTGCGACGAGTTGTGGTAGTACTCGAGAAGGTTCACGTTGTTGTTGAAGCAGAACGCGAACTCCATTTTGAGCTTGTACTCGGGGCTGTCGGCGCGGTCGCGGCCTTTTGTCTCGGTGGAGTACTGCATTATCGGCGTGAACGCGGTGTCGCCTGAGATCTCGCGCATGTAGTCTGCGATACCGTTTTCGTAGAAGAATTCGTACTTTTCGCCGGACTCCTCGTCAAAAAGTCTAAAAGTGATGCCGGAGTTTACGACGGCCTGCTTTTTGAGGGTCGACAGGAAGAATTCGAGCGGGATGTTGATGTCGGTGAACACCTCGAGGTCCGGGCGCCAGTGCTGGTCGGTGCCGGACTGCTTGTAATTGAAAGGCTCTTTTTTGAGGCCGCCGACGTTCTCGCCCTTCTCGAAGTGGAGGTCGTACTTGAAGCCGTCTTTATAGACGGTGACGTCCATGAATTCCGAGGAGTACTGGGTCGCGCAGCAGCCGAGGCCGTTCAGGCCGAGGCTGAACTCGTAGTTTTCGCCGACGGTGTTGTTTTCGTATTTTCCGCCTGCGTAAAGCTCGCAGTAGACGAGCTCCCAGTTGTACCGGCCTTCCTTTTCGTTCCAGTCAACGGGACAGCCGCGGCCGTAGTCGCGGACGCGTATCGATTTGTCTTTGTATCTTGTGACGTCAATGACTTTTCCGTACCCCTCGCGCGCTTCGTCGATCGAGTTCGCGAGTATCTCAACGAAAGTGTGCTGGCAGCCCTCAAGACCGTCGGAACCGAGTATCGCCGCGGGACGCTGTCTTACTCTTTCGGCTCCCTTCAGCGCGATGATGCTTTCGTTGTTGTAAGTTTCTTTTTTAGGCATGTTTTCCCCTCTTTAGTAAAGTATTCTTTGGTAATTGCCCGCCGCGGCTTTAATAACGCGGCGCTCCGCATGAACTTATTATAAACGCGGATCAGTAGAGCGATTTAATGAGATTTCCGAGCGCGTCGCCGCTGACGTCCTGCTCGGAGATTATTCCGTTCAGGTTCTCGAGCTTTTTCAACGTTCCGTCAAAGCTCATTCCTCTTCCGTTCGGGTTTTCGACCGACGAAATCATGTAGGCGTCGATGTTTTCGGCCTTGAAAAGGGTCATGTTCTCGAGAAGTCTGTCCGGGAATCCTTCGGAGGCCTTTCCCGAGCACATTCCGAGGAAGTCGGAGAAGTAGTTCTTGAAGTTTGTTATATAGTATTGGTCGATTTCGCCTGTCAGCTTCTGCGAGATGAAGGCGTCGGTGAACGTCGCGGCGATCTTGTTCTGCGGTATCCTCGTACCGTCGTAGAACTTTATCGTCTCGCTGTCGTAAACGTTGTCCTTTGTCCTGTAGAACGAGAGAAGCTTCGCGGAGTTGTTGCCGACGTAGAACGGCTGCCCCCTGTCGATAACGATTTTCGTTCCGTCGGGTGCAACGGCGTCGACCGAAGCCGGCGCGGTGTAAACCACCCCCTCGTCTCTCGACGTGAAATAGTTGAGCAGCCTCGAAAATGCGTCGTAGCCAAACGAGAGTCTGCCGTTAACGGGAATGCTGAGGATTCCGCTGACGGCGCCGGCAAGAGCATCCAGCCCGCCCTCTTTGTAAATGTCTGACAGAGTCGAGAGCGACGAAACGCCCTCCGCGTCCTTGATGGATACGAAAATGTCAACAGGGTAAAGAATTACCGCCATTTTGCCGGCCGCGTAGTCGGCGGAAACGGTAATTATAAGATCGGCGTCTTTTCCGTTCGACGATTTGATCACAAAAAGACTCGTGGAGCGCATGTCCTCGATCGGCTTTTCGGTAGCCGACGGGTCCCGGGTCGCGTCCGCGTCGTATTTTTCTCCCTCCGGGAGCAGTTTTATAAACGTGTTCTCTTCTGTATTGCCTTCATTGCTGAGAGCGAGCATGAAGCCCATTACGGCTGAGCCGATGAGCACGACTATTGTTATAAGCAGAATGGCGCGTCTCAGATTGTCCACATGTAGGCCTCCTTTGTGCCGATATTCGTTTAATTATACCACATCTTGTTTCCGGATTCAATAATTTACTTGCGGTCGGCGGCGATTCGGTGTAAAATAACCCTGGCCGAAAACGCGCATCCTCCCCTTTGCGGCGGTTCAAAAACGCGCGTTAATGCAAACCGGCCTTATAAGGAGATTTTTATGGGATACAAAGGACCGATCGTCACCGTTATTATGGACGGTGTCGGCTATTCCGAGAACAGTGAGGGCAACGCCGTTCTGGCCGCCAACACTCCCGTTCTCAACAGGCTTTTCAAGAACTACCCCTACCTGCTTCTCAAAGCGCACGGCACCGCCGTCGGACTTCCCTCCGACGACGACATGGGCAACTCCGAAGTCGGACACAACGCCATCGGCGCGGGAAAAGTTTACTCGCAGGGCGCGAAGCTCGTCAACGAGTCCATCGAGAGCGGCGAGATCTACAAGGCTTCCGGCTGGCGCGAGATCGTCGGGAACGTACTCGCGAACAACTCAACGCTCCATTTTCTCGGCCTGTTTTCGGACGGCAACGTCCACTCGCACATCAACCATCTGAAGGCGATGATCGAACAGGCTAAAAAGGAAGGCATCCGCCGTGTCAGGATCCACATCCTGCTTGACGGAAGAGACGTCGGCGAGACTTCCGCGCTCGACTACGTTCTCCCCTTCGAGGAGTTCCTTAGCGGTCTCCGCTCGAAAAACTTCGACGTCAAGATCGCGAGCGGCGGCGGAAGAATGGCCGTCACGATGGACCGCTACGAGGCCAACTGGAACATGGTCGCTATCGGCTGGCGCACCCACGTTGAGGGTAAGGGCCGTCAGTTCGCCAGCGCCGAAGAGGCTATAAGAACATACCGCGAGGAGCTCAAGGTCATCGACCAGGACCTTCCGGCTTTCGTTATCGCAGAAAACGGCAAGCCTGTCGGCACGATCGACGACGGCGACAGCGTCATTTTCTTCAATTTCCGCGGCGACAGAGCTCAGGAGATCTCGCGCGCGTTCGACAACCCGGACCTCGACAAGTTCCCGCGTGAAAAGATACCTTCCGTTTGCTACGCCGGCATGCTTCAGTACGACGGCGACCTCCACATTCCGAAGAGGTTCCTCGTCAACCCTCCGTCCATCAAGAATACCATGGGCGAGTATTTCGCTAAAACAGGCAAAAAACAGCTCGCCATCGCCGAAACTCAGAAGTTCGGCCACGTGACTTATTTCTGGAACGGCAACAGAAACGGCAAGTTCAGCGAGGAGCTTGAAACGTACATCGAAGTTCCTTCCGACGTCGTTCCGTTCGAGCAGCGCCCCTGGATGAAGGCCGCAGAAGTTACCGACCGCCTCATTGAGGAGCTCCGTTCCGGCTCTTACGACTACGTCCGTGTCAATTTCGCGAACGGCGACATGGTTGGCCACACCGGCGTGTTCCAGGCCGCGGAGATCGCTGTCGAGACTGTCGACCTCTGCCTTGGAAGGCTCCTTCCCGTCATCGACGAACTCGGCGGCATGGCGATCATCACTGCCGACCACGGCAACGCGGACGAGATGTACGAGATCAAGAAAGGAAAAATTTCCCGCAACGCCGACGGCAACCCGAAGGCGAAAACGTCTCACACGCTCAACCCGGTGCCCTGCTTCTTCTACGACAACACGGAAAACGCGTCGACATACAAGGTCCGCGAGTACCGCAACGAAGACGGAAGCCTGAAATTCGGCCTCTCCGACATCGCGGCGACACTTACGTTCCTTATGGGCGTCGACACGCCCGACGGATGGGACGAGCCTGTCGTTGAGCCAGCGGAATGATTTTACGCTCAGTTCCGGGTTTAAGCGCTTGACTGTTTAACTCCCGGCGCTTGCGATTCTAAAACGGAAAGCTTTCGGAAAGCTTAAAAACAGTTTCCGATTTTCAATGTTTTTTCAATACACATAAAAACG
>CADAZX010000004.1:71550-86464 GCA_902792515.1 uncultured Ruminococcus sp. | reverse complement strand
TCGTTCACGACGCCGATGCAAAGCTGCGGCGTCCTACACAAGGTTGCTAACGCATATTTGCCGAGTCGCGTATGTCTCGCGCGAAGACGACTTTTAGCGCCAGCTAAACCGGAGGCTGAGCGGAGACATACGCGGCTCTACTGCGAGAGGGGAGCTCTCGAAAAGCAGTCCGCAGCAATCCGCCGCAGGCTCCTTTTTGATTACCGTACTTCGTCGAAACAAGTACTCAAGTTTGGAATGAACCGCTAAATTCATGACCCTCGCGGACTGCGCAAACATTTTATGTTGCGTCTCTCACTTGACCGCTTCGCGGAATCGCTCGAACCGCCAACATAAAACTGCGGCGGCGTTTTGTAAGGTCGCGATTTTCTGAGCGAAACTCAGCGATTCTTCAGTCCTCGTCGAACATGTCGTCCTTCATCTCAATGTACGTGTTGAAAACGTAGTGGGTGTATACGACGTTTCCGATCGTGCGCAGCATCCAGTTCAGGGCGAAAACGATTACCGACAGAACCGTCGACTTGAGGCCGAACCCGACCGCCAGCAGTGCCGCGTCGATCGCCAGATTGTAGATCAGAAAACCGAGCGTGCGCGGAATCAGGTACCAGCAGTACGAGTTGACGATTTTGATCGCGACCTTGACCGCGCCCTTTTTGAAGGCGATGATGCTCGGCATCATGAACGAGACGTACATCGCGTAGAACACGATCGCAAAAAACAGAAGGAACACGATGATCGCGGTCAAAAGTATCATCGGCAGGATCTGCATCGCGTCGCCGGCGATAACCTTTTCGATCGAGAGGGCAAGCGGCATCGTCGCGTAGACGAGCGCGAAAATGAGCAACGCGAGCGAGAGGAAGACGAAGAAAAAGTACCCCATCATGCTGAAGAAGCGCTTGTTGATTCCCTCGCGGAAAAGCGTGCCGCTCTTCTTCTGTTTTTTGTTCTGCTGCGGATGGATCGTCGTGAAGCAGCTCACGTACATCACGTACGAGTAGCCCGAGTAGAGCAGGCCGCACAAAATCGCAACGCCCAGCATAGCCGCGATGGCGATGAGCACAGACACGGCCATCAGTGCGGGCTGCGTCGCGCGGTTCCTGATCCAGCCGGCGATATCCGTCAGCGTCTGTATGTAATTTGTCTGAAAAAGCCTCGAAAACGACCCGAATTCCTTCGTGAACGAATTGAACTGCACCGCGAAGCAGAGGATTGCCGTCATGAACGCGATGAAGATCAGAATTATCGGCCGTTTTTTAATGCTTACCAACAGTTTTCTCATTTTGTAACTCCGGTTATCTGCGGCATGCCTTTCGCGGAGCGCCGCGGGCCTGTTTTGGGATCCCGGTCCGGATCCGTTTCGAAAGAGCCGCAAATAATATATTATTAAAGATTTGAGCGCTTGTCAAGCGAAAACCGCCCGGAAGAGCCTTCCGGCACCGCTTTTAATCAATTTTTAAAGGTCGGTGAACGGGTTTTCCGTGCCTGCGAGAAGCGTTTTCGCCTCTGAGACGTCGCACGCGATCTGTTTTTCGAGCAATTCGGGCGAGCTGAACCTGATTTCAGGGCGGAGCATTCTGATGAACGCGACCCTAATCTCGCGGCCGTAGAGGTCGACGTCGGCGTCCAGAAGGAACGTCTCGATCGAGCGCGAGCGGAGGCCGAAGGTCGGATTTTTGCCGATGTTCGTCACTCCGTCGTAGACCGTGCCGTCAACGAGTGTTTTTGTCGCGTAAACGCCGTCCGCCGGCGACGCGAAGCCGCGTTTTGGCGAGATGTTTGCCGTCGGGAAGCCTAGACCTCTGCCGACCGCCCTGCCGTGCGTGACTTTTCCGGGAACCGTGTACGCCCTGCCCGCGTATCTCGGGAACGACGCCACGTTGCCGGTCGCGATTAAGCCGCGCAGAAGAGTGCTCGACACGACCGTTCCGTCCATGGTTACCGGTTCGATGACCGTCACCTTGAAGCCGTACTTTTCGCCGAGCTTTCTAAGTAAAGCGGGGTTGCCGCTGCCGCCCAGGCCGAACGAGTAGTTGCTGCCGACGACGGCGTGTGCCGTTCCGAGTTTTTCCTTGATTATCTCGCGCGCAAACGTGTCGCAGTCCATCGAGGCGTATTCGCGGTCAAAGCTCTCAAAAAAGATGCCGTCCGCCCCGAGCTTCTCCATAATCCGCGCCTTGTCGGCGTTCGTCATGATAAGCCTCGGTTTTCCCGCGCCATCCGCCGACAGCACCTCCATCGGGTGCTTTTCGAACGTGTAGACGAGCGACCTGCGCCCCTCTTCGGCGGCGATCTTCACTAGCTCCGCAATGAGCGCCTGATGTCCGAGATGCACGCCGTCAAAGTTGCCGAGCGCGACAGCGACGCCGCGCGCGTCCTTCTTATATTCCGAATACGTTTTGTTTCCGTAAATACGCATCAGTCTTCCACTCCGAAAAACCTTTCGTGAACAGTTTTCACAAATCCGGTAAAGCCTGCGCCTGTTTTCGAACCCTCATCCTCATCGGCGGGAACGAGCGTGCACGTCGCGAAGATCCGTCCGTTTCTTGTGAGGGGAACGTCCTCCTCGCGGGTACTTCCGTCCTCGAAAAGGCAACCCTTTTTGATCTCGCCTTCACTGTTTTGAAGGTTGAATCTCGAGGCTTTCAGAGCAAGAGTTTTTCCCTGCATATAGGCAGAAAATTCCTTTTCCGAAAGCTCCGCGCGCGGCCTTCCCTCGAAAACCGTGTCGACCGGCAGGAGTACGTTTTGGAGGCCGTTTGACGACGCAGCCTCTTTGAGCCCCGCGAGTGTCACGGCGTCCTCGAGCCTGAGGCCTCCGTACGCGACCCTTTTAAGCGAGGACATGACGGCGCCGCAGCCGAGGTCCGCGCCGAGGTCGTTGATGATCGTGCGAATGTATGTGCCTCGCCCGCATTTGATCCTGATTTTGGCGGACGGAAAACCGTCGTCGTCAGTGAGGCCGAGGAATTCCGCCCTGTAGACGGCGACCTTTCTCGCCTCCGGACATGCGTCGATTCCCTTCCTCGCGAGCTTGTAGAGCGGCACGCCGTCTTTTTTCAAAGCGGAGTACATCGGAGGCACCTGGAGAATGTCGCCCTCGAAGGCTTTAAGCGCCTCCGCGACCGTTTCCGCGGTAATGCGGGAAATATCCGCCGCGTCCGGGTACGGCTCGACCTTTCCCCACACGTCCTGCGTGTCGGACACAAAACCGAACCTCGCGGTCGCCTCGTATTCCTTTCCGGCCTTCAGGAAATAGTCCGAGCACCTTGTCGCGCTTCCCACGAGAACCGGCAGAACGCCTGTCGCCTCGGGGTCGAGCGTGCCGGCATGGCCGACCTTTCTCGTGCCCAGGATCTTCCTCACAGCCGCTACGCACGAGTGGGACGTCATTCCCGCCTCTTTGTAAAGATTGATGATTCCTGTCATTTTCCGTCAGTTTTTTCCGTTTTCAAACGTTTTCAAGCGCATTCAAACCCGTTCAAACTCGTTTTCGAGCATTCAAATTCATTCAAGCGCGTTTAAGCTCATTCGAGCGCTTTTACGCACTCCGCCAGTGCGGCGTTTTCGGCCTCCCCGATCGACTCCGCGCTTATCGTCGCGCCTGCCGAACACGTGTGGCCGCCTCCGCCGAACTTCGCGCCGACCGCCGCCACGTCGTAGCCCGGTTTGCATCTGAGACTTATTTTGAAATCCCTTTTGACGCCTTCCGCAGGCTCAAAACCGGGAACGATCTCCGCCGGCTTCACGAGCAGCGCCATCTCCGCGCCGATCACCTTCATGAGCTCCGAAACGATAAACCCCGCGTCGTCAAGCGTCGCGTCCGCCTGCGCAAAGTACTTGTCTCTCAGCGCCAGCGACACGAGCCTTCCGCCGAGGTGCATTTTCATCTTCTCGAACGAGATCCCGATCAGTCTGAACGTCGACTCCGCCTTGTACTCGTAGTTGACCTTCGCGACCCAGTCGATCTCCGAGCCGGTAATGTCGACAAGCGAAGCAACCGTTCTGAGCGTGTTGCCGGTCGTGTTAGTGTACGTAAAACGCCCCGTGTCGGTGAGGATCCCGCTGTAGAGCCTGATCGCGATCGCGTAATCGACCGTGAGATTTTTCCTGGCGAGAAGATTCCCGATAAGCGGGAACAGCCCCTCGCACGTCGCCGCCCACGCGGGATCGGTGAACTCGAAATCCGCGTAGTCGCCGCCCTCCGTCGGCAGGTGGTGATCGATCTTGACGACCGTCCGGAAGTCCCCAAGCGTCTCCGCGAAGCACCTGTCAAGCCTGCTTCTGTTCGCCGTGTCTACCGTGACGCACACCGTGTTTTTACCTATTTTAAGGTTGTTTACGCCGTCGGTAGATACCAGCCCCGCGGCCTCGTCGCCAAGGAGATACCTTATCTCGTAGCTCGGCTGTCCGTTCAAAAACACGCGTGCGTCGGTGCCGGTCCTTCTGAGCGCTATCGCGAGCGCCGTCGCAGAACCTATCGCGTCGCCGTCGGGACTCGTATGCGTAAAAACGCACACGTTTTCCGCCGCCGCCAAAATATCCGTCACGCGCTCCCACCGCTCAAAAAAATCCTCGCGCCCGGTTTTGTCACCCATAAAATCCTCTTAATATGCTCTCCGGCGGCGCGGAAAAATCACTCCGGCGCGCCGCCGTAAACCGCAAAACGCCCCCGCAGGAGCATTTTGCATTCTTGGTCCGTCAACTGTTTTCAACGTTCTCCGGATTGCCGGTACTTTCCGCCGCCGCTGCGTTCCTCTTTTCGGAGGCAATGACGTCGTCGATGATTTTCGACATCGCCGCGCCTTCTTCGACAGAGTTGTCGATCACGAAGTTCAGCTGCGGAAGCTGGCGGATGATCATTCTCTTTCCGAGCATGGTCCGGATGTAGCCGGCGGAAGACCTGAGGCAGTCGATGCCCGTTTTTTTCTCCTCCGGCGAGCCGAACATGCTTATGTAGATTTTCGCGAACTGCAGGTCCTTCGTGAGTTTCACCTTCGTGACGCTCGTGACCACGGGAAGTCTCGGGTCCTTCATGTCCTGACGGATGATCTCGGAAATCGCGCGCTGCATTTCGCCCGCTATTCTTAAAGTTCTGTCCATATTTCCTTTCGCGCGCCTTTGTTCTTTGTTTAAGGCTAAGGCGCCGGCCGCGCGGCTCCCCGGTTTATTTTCCGGAAATACACGCGCCGCCGCTATCCGTTTTTAATCAATCTGTCAGTCGATCTTCCTCTCGACCTGCTCCATGACGTAGCTCTCGATAACGTCGCCCTCTTTGAGGTCGTCGAACTTCTCGAAGGAGAGACCGCACTCGTAACCGGCGGCGACTTCCTTGACGTCGTCCTTGAATCTCTTGAGCGAAGCGAGCTTGCCCTCGTAAATGACTATGCCGTCTCTGACGATTCGCGCCTCGGAGTTGCGGAGGACCTTACCGCTGCGTACGTACGCGCCCGCGATCGTTCCAACACCGGAGATCTTGAATATCTTGCGGATCTCAACGTTTCCGATAACGTTTTCTTTAAACTCGGGCTTGAGCATACCCGCCATAGCGGCCTTGACGTCGTCGATCGCGTCGTAAATGACTCTGTAGAGCTTGACGTCCACGCCTCTCTCCTTCGCCATCTCGCCCACGTTGCCGATAGGTCTGACGTTGAAGCCGATAATGACCGCATTGGACGCTTCCGCAAGCAGAACGTCGCTCTCGCTGATACCGCCGACCGCGCCGTGGATGACTCTGACGTGCACCTCGTCGTTGCTGAGCTTTTCGAGCGAGCTCTTGATGGCCTCGACCGAACCCTTGACGTCCGCTTTGACGATGATGTCGAGGTTCTTGACTTCGCCGGCCTTGATCTGGTCGAAAAGATCCTCGAGCGTGACCTTGTTGGAATACGTCATCGTCGATTCGCGGTTCTTCGCGATGCGCTCCTCCGCGACCTTCTTGGCGAGACGCTCGTCCTTGTTGACGACGTAGAAAACTTTTCCCGCCTCGGGAACCTCGGACTCTTTGATCGTGCGGCCCTTGTCGTCCGTCATTCTGCGGATGTGGCCGAACGTCGTCTCGGTGAGTATCGCGTCGCCCGCGCGAAGTGTGCCGCGCTGAACGAGCAGCGTCGCGACAGGACCCTTGTTTTTGTCGAGTTTGGCCTCGATAACGGTACCCTTGCACTGCTTTGTCGGGCTCGCCTTGAGCTGCAGAATGTCTGCCGACAGGATGACCGTCTCAAGAAGCGTGTCGATGTTTAGACCCTTCTTCGCGGAAACGGGCACGAACGGAACGTCGCCGCCCCAGTCCTCGCAAACGATTCCCTGCTCCGCCATCTCCTGCTTGACGCGCTCCACGTTCGCGCCTTCCTTGTCAATCTTGTTGACCGCGACGACGATCGAAACATCCGCCGCCTTCGCGTGGTTGATGGCTTCGATTGTCTGAGGCATTACGCCGTCGTCCGCCGCGACAACGATGATCGCGACGTCGGTGACCTGCGCGCCTCTCGCACGCATTGCCGTGAACGCTTCGTGTCCCGGTGTGTCGAGGAACGTGATCTTGTGGTCGTTGAGCGTAACCGTGTAGGCGCCAATGTGCTGCGTGATTCCGCCGGCCTCTCCCGCCGTGACGCTGGTGTTTCTGATCGCGTCGAGAAGCGAAGTCTTACCGTGGTCGACGTGGCCCATGACAACGACGACAGGCGGTCTCGGAACTGCGTCCTCAACGGGCTCCTTGTCCTCGGGATCCTCCAGAAGGAGTTCCTCGTTGCTGACGATGATTTCGGGCTCCGCGGTGATTCCGTAGCCGTCCGCGATAATTGCGGCGGTGTCGAAGTCGATTTCCTGGTTCTGGGTCGCCATGATTCCGTTCTTGAAGAGCGTTCCGACGATCTCGGTGGCTGACTTTTTAATGAGCGCCGCGAATTCGGCGACCGTAAGAACAGGCGGGATCTTCACGTTTGTGAGTCTCTGAGCCGCGATTCTCGCCGCCTCGTCGACGGTGTTCTTCTTTTTGTTCGGCTTCGGGTTCTTCTTCTGGCCGCTGCGGAAACCGTCGATATAGCTGTTGTTGTAGGAAAACTCGTCGCTCTCGACGTCGGAAACGAATCCCTTTTCACCGATCATGCGGCGCGCGTCGTTGTACTTGCCTTCCTTCTGCTGGCCGCCCGAAAATCCTCCGGACTTCCTTCCGCCCTCGTTTCTCTTCTCGTTCTTCGCGAAATCCTTGTCGCGGCCGCTGTCGCGTCTCGTCGGCGTTGTGGTCACGGGCTGAGCCGGTGCCGCGCCGCCGGAAGGTCTCGAAGGACGGAACTGGCCGTTCTGCGGTCTCGTCTGGTCGCCGCGTCCCGCGCTTCTCTGGTCCTGGCCGGGACGTCCCTGTCTGCCCGCCTGGTCGCGGTCTCTTCCGTCGCGGGAAGCGCCGGCGCCTGCTCCGCGGCCGTCGGTTCCTCTGCCGTCTCTTCCGTCTCTGGAGTCTCTTCCTTCTCTGCCTGCGTTCCTGCCGCCGTTCGCGTCGGAAGCGTTCCTGCCGTCACGCTGCTGGATCTCGGAAGCCGGACGTCTGCGGACAGTGCCCTGTCCTCTCTTGACATCGCCCTGCTGCGCACTCTGAGCTCCCTGCTCGCCTTGCGGCTGCTGTGCCCGGGCGGCAGCGTCTTCCTTCGTCTTCGCGCCTTCGCCGGCCGTTTCGCCTGAGTTCGCGCCGGCGTCCTTTGACGTCTCCGCCGGCGCTCCCGCAGTACCGTCCTCGCCCGCGTTTTTAATCTCTTCGCCCGCGGGCTCGGTCGCTTCGCCTCCGGCGCCCGTTCCCTTGGATTCACCCTCGGGTGCGGCCGTCTCGGGCTTTTTCTCACCGGAGGGAGTCTCGCCGGAAGGCGTCTTTTCTCCGCCCTGCGCGGTTTTTGAAGGAGTCGCCGAAGCGTCGGTATTGCCGGAAGCGGTACCCGAAGCGGCTCCCGAAGCTGCACCGGAAGCGGTACCCGAAGCTGCGCCTGCAGCCGTACCGGAGGCAGTTCCCGAAGCCGTACCTGAAGCCGAAGCGGCACTCGAAGCGCCCGGATTGGCGGCTCTTCTTCTAATCTTAGGTCTTTCAGCGGAAGCGCCGGAGGATGTCTCCTGCTCCTGCGGCTGAGCCGCGCGCTCGGTCTTCTTGTCCTGCTCCGCCTTTTCCTTCGCCTTTTTGGCGCGCGCGTCCATGTCGTCGTAGCGGCTGCCGTCGGTAACGGTCACAAAGCCGCTTCTCAGGTTCGAATCGGCCGTTCCGGCGACTCCGCCCCTGTTTTTGGACGTTTTTGACGGCTGCGAGACGGGTTCGCTGTACTCGACCCTGCGCACTCTCCTGATAACGCCCTCAGGCGCGCTTCCCGAAGAGCTCGCGCCGGTCTCCGCCTTCTCCTCCTGCTTTTCGGGCTCCTTTTCGTCCCCCGCGGGGTTGAAGCCGATGTGCTTGAAAAGGCGCTCGACGTCGGCGGCGCCGATCTCTGTCTCGTTGCTGTTGAAAACTATTCCGAGTTCTCTGAGTTTGCTCTTAACTCTCGTCACGTCCAGGTCGACCATCTGGGCGATCTGTCTGACTTTCATACTCTCGATCTTGTTACTCAATATTCTGTCCTCCGTTTACGCTCAGCCATTCGGCGAACTCCTCGCTCACCCGGCTGTAAACCTCCGGTCCGACTGCGGCGTCGAAGCTTCTGGAAAGTTTTTTCTGCTTAACCGCGGTCGCCATGCAGCTTGTTTTTTTGCAGATGTAGCAGCCGCGTCCGTTCATTCTTCCCGTCGGATCGATCTTTATCTCTCCTTCAGGCGTCCTGACAATTCTCAGCATCTCCCTTTTCGGCTGTCTCAGGCCGCAGCCCAGACACATTCTCATAGGGATTTTCTTCTGATCAGTCGTCTCAAACACCCCCCGGCGTCAGGCCATGATGCTCGAAAGCTCGCTGCGGTCTTCGTCGGCGGTGCCCGATTCGTCTCCGACACCGTTAATGTCGATCCTGCATCTGCAGAGCGTCGCGGCGAGAGCCACGTTGATACCCTTCGAGCCGATGGCAAGCGTGAGATCCTTGTTGGCGATCGTGACTCTGGCGACCTTTCCGATCTTGTCGCGTCTTCTGCCGTCCTGCGCCTTCTCGAGGTCGTCCTCTATAACAACGGGAACGTTCCTCATGATCTGGGCGGGGCTGAGCGAGTTCGCGACGAATTCGGCGAGGTCGGGGCTCCAGCGGATTACGTCAATCTTCTCGTTGCTGAGCTCTTCACCGATCGCGTTGACCCTCGTTCCGGCGTTGCCCACGCAGGAGCTTACCGGGTCGATGTTCGGGTTGTTGGAGTATACGGCCACTTTGGAACGCTGACCGGGTTTTCTCGCGATCGCCTTGATTTCAATAATTCCCTCCGCGATCTCGGGGACTTCCTTTTCGAAAAGTCTGCGCAAAAACAGGTCGTTCGTTCTCGAAAGTCTCAGCGTGGTGTCGCGGTTCTTGCGCCTTTTGTCGCTGTCGTCGCTTCTGTCGTTCTTGTCGAGCGGAAGAAGGATCGCGCGGAGCATCTGGCCGGCGCGGTAGTTGTCGTTCGGGAGCAGGTCGCCCTCGTTGAGCACGCCCTCAAGCTTGCCGAGCGATACGAAAACTCTGCGCTTCTCTTTAAAGCGCTCCGCCTTCTCGTCGTAGTATCTGCTGACCTCGACGCTCTGGACCTGGCAGGAGACGATTTCGTTCGTCATCTTTCTGCACTCGAGTTCGACGTTTTCGCGCTCGCGCTCGGATACCTTCTGGATGAAAAGCGTCTTGATCTTCGAAGCTGTCGTGCGGCCCATCTTCTCGAAGCTGGTCGGCGTGACGTCGGTGTACAATTCATCGCCAACAAGGAACTCGGGGTCGTATTTGCGCGCTTCCTCAAGGGAAATCTGGAGGTCCGGATTGTCGACCTCCTCGACAACCTTTTTAACGGTGCTGACAATGATCTCGCCCGTGATCCTGTCGATCTCGACCGCGTACTTTTTCGTCTTCGAATCCTTCTGATCCTTCAGCCCGAAAAGCGGCGCGTCGCTGTCCTTCATCTCGTAGCCGCTCGCGATCGCCTCTTCAAGGCAGGTCAGGACCTCTTCGCGGTCCATCGACTTCTCTTCAGCGAGCTTGTCAAGAGCGCCGAAAAACGCGTCCTGATAGCTTATTTCGTTCTTACCGTTTTTTCTTTTTCCGGTTGCCATTTCTTTTGTTTCCTCCAATATTCGTTTGATATTCATTTAATTTGCGGCGTCTTTTGCTGCCTGAAAATGTTTGAAACCGTTCGAAAAAGCTTCAAAATTTCCAAAATTTCCAAAATGTTTCAGCCCGTTCCCGCGTCCCGACGCCGCCGTAAAGCCGCGAAAACGGTGCGTAATTAATTATATGTTGCCGACGCGTCAGAACTCGATCGTAAGCCTGACGTTCGCGACGTTTTTCCTGTCGAGCGTCACCGTTTTCCCGTCCCCGGTGTCGAGAACGAGCTTGTCCGCGTCGCGCTCCGTGACAACGCCCGTGAACTGCTTGGCGCCGTCGACTGCCTTGAAAAGGCTCACGTCAACCTTTTTGCCGCGGTTCCTCTCGAAGTCGCGGTCCGTTTTGAGCGGTCTGTCGAGTCCCGGAGAAGACACCTCGAAAATGTACGCCTCGTCGATAGGATCAAGCCTGTCGATGATTGGATCCGTAACGTCGTTGACCGCCACGCAGTCGTCGATCGTTATGCCGCCCTCCTTGTCGATATAGAGCCTGAGGTACTTGTTCGGCCCCTCCTTCACGAATTCCACGTCCACGAGCTCGTAGCCGAGATCCGCAACGGGCTTTTCGACCGCCTCTCTGACCGCGGCCACAATTTTTCCGTCTGCCATAAAAATCCCTTTCTCTGAAGAAGTCCTATTCCGGTCCGGGACGCGCCCCCAAAAGAAAAGAGCGGGTTTGTTCTTCCCACTCTTTCTCTACCGTCTATCTTCTTCGCGTATATTATAACAGTTTTTCGCGGCTTGTCAACAGTTTTTTATTTCCACGCATCAAATTCGCATCAAATTTTTCTCTATTTTTCCTCGAATTCTGCTAAAATCCTCCCGTGCCGGCGGTTCTCTCTGCCCTGTTCCGGAAAAGGGCTTCAGAAAAAGACGTCGTCATTATAGCTGTAATTGCAGAATTTAACGTTAAAAACGTCAGACACGGCTGAAACGATCTTAAGGAAATAATTGTTTGAGAAAGTCTCCTTTTGATCGAGTGCAATTTCAAGCGATCCCACCGTTTTCCCGTCTTTTTTCACGTCAAACCGCAATAAACGTTCAGTGTTGTAAACGTAGAATTGCCTCATCTCACCGCGTGCCAGCGTCTCTACCGAGTAAGGCGCCTTCTCGCTCGAAACGAGCACAAACTCATATGCCGGTGTATTTTGGACTATATATACCGTATGATGAACAGAACTTGAACTGTATCGGTCGCTCAAAGTGTTATACGTTGAAAAAGCCACACAAATATCACAGTTTGCCTGCGTTATCTCTTGTTTTGCTCTGTTAAAAACTCTGCCGATTTCGCTTCGTTCTCCCCAGGTATCGGGATTCTGAAGGTCAATCGGAGGTCCGATGTAGCGTCTGACCGTTTCAGTCACCGTTTTCCCGTCGGGTCCCGGCGTGTACGTTATCACCTCGGTTTGATATGTATTACTACCGTAAATCGGTAATGACGGTACAATGGCAGGAATCAACCCAATTAACAACATACTCACAAACATCCAAAGAAATATTTTGGTTGCCTGACTTGAACGGACTGCCGCAAACGTTTCATTCCTGTCAAAAAACGTCCGCGCATTATTGCCTGATTGATTTGATTTGCTGTTTTTCTTCATATTTTTCACCTTCCCCTGCAGAAGCAAAAATATCATATTTATAAAGGCTTAATAATAGCCATACACCAAAAGGGAAGCGCCGTTTCGTCTCGACTTTAATATAATGTTAACGAGTCAAATCAACAAAATGCAAAAAAGGAGAAACAAAACGGCTCAACCGAATATTACACTAAATCAAGGAGAAAATCAATACCTGCCGGCCGTAAAACCGGCACAAAAAACAGAAAAGCCGGAAGGACAATCGCCCCTGTCATTCACAGCCTTTCTGTCTGAAGAACTCTTCCAAAAGCTTAACGCGTTTGGAATAAACCTGATCCGGGATGACGAGGTCGTACTAACACCCGAGCTCCTTAAAGATCAAAAGTAAAAATCAATTCTGAGAGCCGGCATATTACAACCAAACAATAACCGGAATCAAGTGGAAATAAGTCTTGCCCCTTTAAAAATCGACTCTTTTCCACGTTGCGTAACTATGCCCTGAAAAGTTCCAGAACCCGGTACAAAACCCTAAACTGTCAAGGATTCTGTAAAGGTGATTTCTACTTGCATAAGTATTATCTCAAAAAGCCATCCAAATTGCAAGAATTATTTTCACACTCGCGGATCCGAGCCTGAAAGTGGAAGTTAACTTTTCACTTCACGGTCTTCCGGATTTTTCCCTTTTTTTAGACTTTTTCGGGCATTTTCCACGTGTTCCCCGCGAGTTTTTTCCGAAATAAGCCGGGAACCATTCCTACATCTCACCGCGGAGTTCCGCAATCACCGTCTGACACTTGCCCGCGATTCTGTAATAGTGGGAAGGGTCTTCTTCGTGCTCTATCGCCGCATCTCCGAAACCGCTCCATAAATGCATCACATAGTTCAAAAACGAGATTGCCCTGCCGTCGCCGAAATCCGACACGCAGTCGAGAATATACTCCAGAGCGTCCGTGTCCGACACACCCTTCGCGAGTGTCCTCAAAAACACATATACGCTGTTATCTCCTCTGCCTCTGTTGGCCAGTTCCGAGAGCGCAGTTTTCTCAAAATCGTCATCGAGTCCGTTCGCGGTAATCCGTTCGATCAGAAGCTGCCGCCCTTCCGCGACCTCGCTCATAAGCGCAATAAGGCTCTCGCATGCGTTCTCGAGTCCCAGACCGTGCGCGTTTTCAGCCGCCTCCGGAAGCTTCTCCAGCGTCTCCCTGCTCACCTCGAACCGCTTCTCCGCAAGTTCCGTTAAAAGGTATGCCGCCTTGTCCGCGCAAGCTTCATCCGCGTCCAAATCCTGCCTCCTAAGCCCGCTCACATATCCGGCAGTCTCACGGACCGTTTTGTCGAGCCGGAGCATCTGGGTACCGGACGGCAGAACATACTCCTCGTAAAAATCCCGCGGCGTAAAGCACGACGCACTCTCAAGGAACATATTTACGACAGCCGCCAGCAGTTCCTCGTCCCTCGGATCTCCCAGAACACTGTCAAGGTACGCGCGCGCGGACTTGCCGAAGGTCATTTCCGACTCAAAGTCCAGCCAGTTCCAATCTGTCTCTATATCGTATTCACCGTTCAATACGCGGGCTTTCTCATACTCGAGTAACGAGTTCATAAGCCTCAGGGATTCTTCCAGCCCTGTCATATTTTCGATTTCTTCCGGAATCGTTTTGTCAGCTGCCATTTTTCCGCCTCTTTCTCATCACCGGGTCGATCTCAACGCCCGCCTGCCCCGCGACGTACCCGATTCCCGTGCAAAGCGCGCAGAACGGAATCACGAAAAGCGCGGTCAGCGCCGTCACCCTCGGAATTATCGCCACGCCTCCGACCACCCTGTAGAACCAGAAGAACGGGACGGCGAGTATCATTCTGATGTAGTTGTTAATGTTTGAGATCGCGAACTGCGGGTGGTTCACCGTGAAGTTTCTGTCGGCGATCGCGATCATAAGTAGCTCGAAAAGGTAGACGACCGTTCCGGCAGCGCCGCCGATGACGAACCCCTTCGCCTTGTAGCGCGCCCAGCCGTAAGGAAGCCTGTCCTGAAGACCGTACGAGTTGCCCTGCACGACGAGCATCGCCGCGTAAACGATCGTCGCGACGACGGAAAACACCGCCATCGGAACGTCGGTCGTTGTAAACCTCGCGAAGATCATCAGAATGAGCGGGAACGCCGCCCACCCGAGCGCCACCGCGAGCATGTGGATCATCAGCATCCTCGCGACGCCTTTCGCGTGATTTTTGATTGTTTCGCGTGCAAAATCGCTCAGTTTCATACGAACACCTTTCCCTTGCCGCCTTTTTGCTCAATAATTCTTGACGTTGCGCTCGATCTCTCGCTTTGACGCCCTCTCTGCCTCCTGGTCGCGCTTGTCGTAA
Organism: uncultured Ruminococcus sp.; assembly: GCA_902792515.1. Taxonomy (GTDB): domain Bacteria; phylum Bacillota; class Clostridia; order UBA1212; family UBA1212; genus UBA1212. The sequence goes on along the minus strand of CADAZX010000004.1, from coordinate 72,286 downwards.
AGCTTTTTGCCACGGCCGACGCCCATGAGCAGCTTGGCCCTGCCCTTCACGAAGTAGATCTCAAGCGGAACGAGCGTCACGCCCTGCTGTTTTACCTCCGCGTAAAGCTTCAGGATCTCCCTCTTGTGAAGCAGAAGGCGCCTTTTTCTCAGCGGGTCGCGGTTGAAAATGTTCCCGTGCTCGTACGGGCTGATGTGCATGCCGCAGATAAAGCACTCTCCCTTTTCGATGACGGCGTACGCCTCTTTAAGGTTCACCTTGCCCTGCCTGATCGACTTGACCTCAGTGCCGAAAAGCTCGATTCCGCACTCGACCTTGTCCTCGATAAAATACTCGTGGAAGGCGTTTCTGTTCTGCACTATTATCTTTTTCTGTTCTTTGGAATACGACATCTTTTTCCTTTTTTTGGGAAACGCTGATTTAATGCTCTTTACGCAAGCGGCGAAGGCCTGACTGCGTACTCTTGAACGTAGTTCGAAAGCTTCAGCTGTCCTCTCTAATATAAGGTGTCTCGCGACATATCTGCTGCCGCTTGCTTTGCGCGGACCCGCGTGTATCTCCGCTTGGTCTCCGGTTTAGCTATCGCACTTACCTTAATTCAACGACGCCGCAGTTTTATGTTGGCGGCATGAACGAAAAAGCCTGTGTGTTTCCACTCAGTCTCCGGGTTTAGCTATCGCTAAAAGTCGCCTTCGTGCGAAACACACAGGCTTTTACGAAGTAATAAGGTGCCTGC
>CADAZX010000004.1:0-71541 GCA_902792515.1 uncultured Ruminococcus sp. | reverse complement strand
CAACCTTGTGGAAGAGCCGACGCAGCTTGATATTGCGACGTGAGCGATTCCGCGAAGCGGTCAAGTGAGCGGTGCAATATCAAGTGCGTCGTCAAGTGAAGGACGCAACTTAAAGTGCGGCTGCTAAAAGTCGCCCTCGCGCGAGACACACGCGACTCTACCTTATAATCGCCGCCGCAGTTTTATGTTGGCGGCATTTGGAGAAATGCTGCTGTGCCGAAGGCGATTACGCGAGCAATATCAACCTTGTGGAAGAGCCGCCGCAGCTTTATGTTGCGGTTCGAACGAAAAACCCTGTGTGTTTCCACTCAGTCTCCGGGTTTAGCTATCGCTAAAAGTCGCCTTCGTGCGAAACACACAGGCTTTTACGAAGTAATAAGGTGCCTGCGGCGCAATCGCGAAGCGGTCAAGTGAGGGGCGCAACATAAAGTGCGGCGTCAAGTGAGAGACGCAACATAAAGTGCGGCGTCGAGAAAACCCTGCCGACAGCGCCTCAGGCGGCCGTCCGCAGGGTTTCGCAAATTCTCCGTCCGCTTTTATTTGGCGGTGTCGGTAGTTCTCTTTTCTCTGATAACCGTGACCTTGATCTGGCCGGGATATTGCATTTCCGCTTCGATCTTCTTCGCGATGTCTCTGGAGAGAACAGTCATCTCGTCGTCCGAGATCTCGTCGGGTTTGACCATGACTCTGACCTCGCGGCCTGCCTGGATCGCAAACGTCTTGGACGCGTCGACGCCCTTGAACGAGTTGCAGATGTTCTCAAGCTTCTCGATCCTCTTGACGTAAGACTCAAGAGGCTCGTTTCTCGCGCCGGGTCTCGCGGCTGAAATCGCGTCCGCCGCCGCCACGATCACGGAAATGACCGAAGTCGGTTCGACGTCGCCGTGGTGCGACATGATCGCGTTGATCACGACGTCGTTTTCTTTGTACTTTCTTGCTATCTCCGCTCCAAGGTCGACGTGAGTGCCCTCGTTTTCGAAGTCGACAGCCTTGCCGATGTCGTGGAGAAGTCCCGCGCGCTTCGCGAGGTCAACGTCCACACCGAGCTCGGCGGCGATGATGCCCGAGATCTTGGACACTTCGATGGAGTGGATCAGAACGCTCTGGGTGTAGCTCGTTCTGTATTTAAGACGGCCGAGAAGCTTGATGATCTCGGGGTTGAGTCCGAACACGCCCGCTTCGAACGTGGCGTTTTCGCCTTCCTTGCGGATCGTCGCGTCGAGCTCTTTCTTGGCCTTTTCGACGACCTCCTCGATCTTGCCGGGGTGGATTCTGCCGTCGGCGATGAGCTTCTCAAGCGCTATTCTCGCGATCTCGCGCCTTACCGGGTTGTAGCTCGAAAGAATTACAGCCTCGGGCGTGTCGTCGATGACAAGATCGACGCCTGTAGCGGTCTCGATCGCGTTGATATTTCTGCCGGAACGGCCGATAATGCGGCCCTTCATCTCCTCGTTGGGAATCGGAACGACCGTTACGGTGACGTCGGAAACGTAGTCCGCCGCGCACTGCTGGATCGCCGTGGCGATGATCTCTCTCGCCATCTCGTTCTTTTCGTCGGCGAGTCTTGCCTCATAGTCCCTTATAAGGGCGGCCTTGTCGTGTGTAAGCTCGCTGTCGAGATTCGCGAGCAGCAGTTCGCGGGCCTGCTCCGCCGACAATCCGGCGATCTTCTCAAGCTCTTTCTGCTGTTTCTCGTAGAAGCGGTTCGCCTCCTCAAGCTTTGCCTGGGCTGCCCCTTCATTCTCTTTGATCGCAAGCTCACGCTTCTCCAACGCGTCGAGTTTCTTGTCGACGAGTTCTTCTTTGTTGGTCAAGCGAGCTTCTTTTCGCTGCGCCTCTTCACGTTTTTCCCTGACTTCCTTGTCCAGATACGAACGAAGCTGACGGATTTCGTCTTTGGCCTGTAAAACATATTCACGTTTTTTATTTTCGCCCTCTTTGACGGCGGCTAAGACGATTCTTCGGCTCTCCTCCTCGGCGGTGTTGATGGCCGCCTCGGCTTCGAGTTTTCTCTTTTCGTAACCGTCCGCGCTGCCCTTGGTGTAGCCGTTGTCGTAGGCTTCATCCTGTGCTGCGCGAACCATCTCTTCGGTCTTGCGGGCGTTTGATTTACGTGCGGCAAGCAGGATAATCAAAAGCACGACTGCCATCAGAACGATTCCGGCAATCAGCCCGACAAGCGCGGAAGTCAAGGAGAACTGCTGTACGCCGAGCATTTCATTGTACATCATTTAACGCTCTCCTCTCGTTATTTATTTGATTTTGGATTTATCTATGTTCCGAACACGCAGGCATGCGGTTCTTGAATACATCAAAATCGTAAACATTCTAACACACTTTTGTCCCCCTGTCAAGCGAAAACAGCCGACGCTTTCAAGCTTTCAAGCATTTCTCAAGGTTCTCAAGTTCCAAAGTTCCTGGGGACGGCGCGGGAACGTTACGCGGCCCGCCCTCCCCGAGTCCGCGCACGCCTTTCAAAAACAAAAGCGGCCCGAAAAGCCGCCCTTGTCCGGTAATATGCCGCCGTGTAAGCCGCCGTCAGTTGTACCTGACCCAGCTCCCGTTCACGTACTCCACAAAAGTGTTGTAGTGGTCGGCGGTGTAGAATATCCTGCCGTTCGAGCCGAAAACGATCCTCTTCGACCCGCGTTCGCTCTTGCCGTTCGTGTCGATGTCGCACTCGGTGTATGTGACTCCGGACGTTCTCGGGAGGATGCCTTCGCTGTTGCGGAACGTGTCGCCGCCGATCGCCTTGCCGGGCGCGTATCTTTGGACGTTTCCGCTCTTCCAGCCGAGTTTTTTCGCCTCCGCCTTCGTTATGAAATTGGAGGGCAGCCGGCCGTACGTTTTGATGTAGAGTGCGACGTGGTCGCGGTCGAAGTAGGAGCCGTTTTCGTCGATTGGCGGCGCGGTAGGCGTGGGGGTTGGAGTGGGAGTGGGAGTGGGAGTAGGACTCGGCGTTGGAGTAGGACTCGGCGTGGGAGTAGGACTCGGCGTAGGAGTCGGAGTTGGAGTGGGAGCCTGTGTCGTTGTCGGTGTCGGACTCGGGCCCGGAGTTGACGTCGGTGCCGGGCTCGGTGTAGCCGTAGGCGCGGGCGTCGGGGTCGGAGCGGGAGAAGGCGTCGCGGTTGGCGCAGGTTCCGACGTCGGAGTATCCGTGGAATCCGGCGAAAACGCAGGCGTTTCAGTTACTTCAGCCGTTCCGGGCGTAAACTCCGTATCCGCGGTTGGCGAAAAATCCGCGCCGGCAGCCTCCGTTTCCGTGGCCGCCATAACAGGCGTCGCTTCCGGAAGCGTGATGCCCTCAAAACCGTTCTTAATTACAGGCCACAGTTTGATCGCCCCGAATACCGCGGCGGCGACCAGAATAATCCCTATAACAAGGGGCAAAACGACCCGCTTCGCCCTGTTTTCTTTTTTGTTTTCGTTCCTGTTCAACTTGCTTCCCTCAACAGTCAAAAAGTGCCGCGCCACGTCGGCGCAAAGCTATTTCACGTACGTAAACACCTGCATATCGTCGGCGCCGCGGTTCGCGAACGCGTAGTAAGGAATCAGCGTCGCCACGGTCTCCTCATAGCCGCCCTTCCGCTCGCTGTAAAGCGGCGCGTTTTCGGGCTGCTCCGGCCTCACGAGCGCCGCCGCCCTGATGCACGGAACGCCCTTCAAGGGTCCTTCCGCAAAATACTTGAAATTCCTTCCGCCCTTCAGGACGATTCCGCGAAGGGGCTTCGGGTTGTCGCACCCCTCAAGACAGTAGACGACCGGTCCGCGCATGACCGCGCACCTTCCCGCGTCGAAAACAACCTCGCGTCTCGCCTCGACGACCTTGATCTTCATCCCGAAATCGAGCTCGACCGAGCCGCCGTCCGCGACATCAAAATACGCGTACCCTTTTTCGGTTTCGTACTTCGCGTCGCTCCACCACGGAACACGCACTGCGAGCGTCACGTCCGCCCCTTCGACCGTAATTCTCACCTTTCCGTTCTCCGGGTAGCGCGTCTTCTGCACAACGCGGAGCTTCTTTCCGCCGCTGTCGATCTCCGCCCTGCTGTCCATAAACTGGTGGACGAAAACGACCTGCCTGCCGTCTTCAGAAGTTCCCGTCGTGTACATGAAATCCCCTATAGATGGGATAAATCTGACAATATTGGGCGGGCAGCACGAGCAGTCAAAAACCTCGCTCCGCTGCATAGGCGGAACGTTCACCGCGCGGCCGGCGACGCTCTTGTCCCTCGAGTCGAAGTACTTTACGATCTCCGTCGGGTTCTCGTAGAAGAACGACCTGCCGTCAAGCGAAACGGACGACAGAAAACCGTTGTAGATTATGCGCTCTACGGTGTCCGCATATTTCGAGTCGGTTTCTATAAGCATCATGCGCCGCGCGAAAAGCGCCAGCGCGATCGCCGCGCACGTCTCGTTGTACGCGACCATGTTCGGCAGGTCGTACGGGACAGTGAACGCCTCGCCGTGAGAGGAGGATCCGACGCCGCCGGTTATATACATTTTTTTGAGCGTGATGTCGTCGAAAATCGCCTTGCACGCGTTTTTGAGCTCTTCGTCGTCCGTGAGGTGCGCCAGGTCCGCCATCGCGCAGTAGAGGTAGCCGGCGCGGACCGAATGGCCCTCCGCCGTAAATTGCTGCCGCACCGGGAGGTGGCTCTGGTTGTACGAGGCGTCCATCCAGTCGGGCTTGTTTTCCGCCCTTTTTCCGCGCTCGTCCACAAAAAACCTCGACAGCTCGAGGTAGCGCTTCTCGCCGGTCTCTTTGTAGAGCTTCACGAGCGCCAGCTCGATCTCCTCGTGTCCCGGCGTCGTAAACCCGGTGTCACGGTCGGTTTTAAAACGCTTTTCGATGTAGTCGGCGTAGCGCGTCATCGCGTCGAGGAGCTTGCGTTTTCCGGTCGCCCTGTAGTACGCGACCGCCGCCTCCATAAGGTGACCCGCGCAGTAGAGCTCGTGGTTGTCGCGCACCGTGAAGCGAGAGTCCTTCGCGAAGAGAATGTAATAAATATTGAAGTAGCCGTCCTCCAGTTGGTTCTTTTCGATCAGGTCGGCAACGCGGTCCACGATCCGCTCGAACCGCGGCTCGCGCTTCTTTTGGCAAAGGTACGCGACGCCCTCTATCCACTTCGCGACGTCCGAGTCCCAGAAAATGTGCGGTCTGTTCGGCATACCCTCTTTCCAGTCAAATTTGAACGCGTCGAACCGTCCGGTGTCGCTGAACCTGTCGTAAACCGCCTTCGCGGTCGTTTTCCGGACCATGTCCTGGCGCTTTTTCCAGAATCCTCCGGTAATCTCGATATTTTCGAAGCTTATACTATTCACACTCATTTTGTTTCTCCCGTTAAAAATGCGATCCGGGCGGCGTGTCAGAACGCCTCAACCGCCGTGCCTCAGCCGCCGTACTTGTAGAAAACTCTTCCGATCGGAGCGGAGTCGCCGTTCTTGTAGAAGCTGAAAATGTCGCCGACCGTGTTGTTGTCGGCCCACCTGAAGCCAATCGAGGCGTTGCCCGGGATTCCGAGAACGGCCTTCGGGACAGAGATCATCAGCATGTCGCCCGCGAGCCTGTACGACGCCTCGCCGCACTCGGTAACGCTGTACTCGCTTGAATCCGCGAGTCTTCCGATTTTCGTTTTTCCGTTTTCGGGCTTCGCGAAGTTCACGACAAAGTTCGCGCCGTGCCAGCCCTTCGTAAGATCGGTCGAGACGTAGAGCGTCATCCAGCCGTTCGTGCCGAAGTTGTTGGCGTCCGGCGACGTGATCGCGGCGGCGGTTTTTACGAAGAAGTAGACGTTTTCGGAATCCTCCGCGACCTTCATCTCCGTGATGTCGTTGCGGTTCGTCTCGTCGAGCTTCTTCTCGAAAACGCTGTTGCTGTGCCTGACCGTGTCGCCCTTGTAGTCCTTATAATAAGACGCCACGCCGTTCCACTGGGTGAATCCGCCGTTTACGTCGATCGTTTTCGTCGTCGCGGGAACAGTCCCGTACGTGCCCTTGTAGCGCCTGATGTACGAGATCATCTGCATATAATAGTTGTCGCCGTAGCCGCCTTCCATCGGTTCGACGTCACGGCTGCAGTTCGGGTCGGCGTTGTCGATGAACCTGATCGGCTTCGTATTGTTCTCGACGGGCTGTCTCTGGGCGATCCACTCGTTCCAGCCCGTAATGAAGATCATTTCGGGGTCGACTCCGAGCGCCCAGTCGAACTGTTCCGCGAAGTTGTAACCGTACAAAAGCGCGTTTTCGGACTTGTCGTTCCTTCCGTTGTGCCAGCTGCGCGTTCTGTCCTTCGCGCCGTACCACGCCGTGTAGCTGAACGTGCACGTTGCGCTGTGCTGGGCGACGGAGACGTTTACGACCTCTTTCCGGCCGTTGAGACCGTAGACGGCGTCGTTGGAGAGCAGCCGCCCGAATTCCATCCACGGGAAGCCGTCGTCCGTCCTGCCCGCGTTCGGCCATACGCTCGCCTTGATCCTGAAAAAGCTCTTCGCCTCCGAAGAGAGTTCCGAATCGCCGGGAACGCCTATAATTAGGGGTTTCCCGTCCCAGTAGAACCATAACGACTGATACTCGGGGTGCTTTTTGTAAATTGCCTTGTAGATCTCGTTGATCGTTTTCCCGGACGAGGAGTTCGTGTAGAAAACGACCTTCGGAACGTTCCAGCCCTCGTCCTGATACTCTTTGAGAATCCTCATCAGCGCGAGCGCGTTTGCCGAGTAGGTAAACGCGTTTGTGGCGTCGAAGCCGAGGAAGTCGATTCCGGCGTCCGTCAGCATCTGAACGTGCTTTCTCATGACCCACCTGTCGGAGGACGGGTAGTAGCCGAACATCGGCTTGCCCCAGAAATGGAACGCGTTGACACCGCCGCCGCCCGCAGCCATCCAGTTCGCCTCGGATTTAAGGGCGTTGGGATTGGAGGCGATAATCGCGGAGTTGTCGCGGAGACCTGTGTCGTGGTAGCCGATCCACAGGAAGTAGAAAATGCCGACGTAGCGGTTTTTGCGGTGCGTGTCGTTCGCGCTGCCGTTGACGAGCGTTCTGGAGAGGTCGTCGATTCCGATCGTGTAGGAATTGGAATAGGCGGCAGTGTTGACGTAGTTGTCGCCCGTCTCCGGAACCGGCGTGGGAGTCGGAGTTGGGGTCGGCGTAGGCGTGGGGGTCGGAGTCGGCGTAGGCGTGGGGGTCGGAGTCGGCGTAGGCGTGGGCGTAGGTGCCTGGGTCGGCGTCGGTTCCTCGGTGGGCGTGGCCGTCGGCTCTTCAGTCGGCTCGTCGGTAGGTTCTTCGGTCGGCTCCCCGGTCGGCTCGGCGGTCGGCGTTTCCGTAATTGCCGGCGTCGGCCCGTCCGTTATTTCCGGCGTGTTTTCGACGCTTCCCGTGTCCTCAGGAACGTCTGTTTCGCCCTGAGCCTGAGTCGCCGCGGGCTCTTCCGTGGGCGCCTCCGCCGGCTCTCTCCTCCTGCACGAAACGCACAGAACCGCCGACAGCGCCATCAGCGCCGCCAGCGTCAAAACCGCAATTCTTTTGATAAAACTTTTCGTCATTTCAGCAGTGACCTCCGTTTTAAAGCATCTATCAGTAACCGTAGCAGTAGCCCGCGCGTCCTATCGGAGCCGGGTCGCCCGTTTTGTAGAACCCCTGCGGATCTTCGAGATCGCAGTTGTCCGCCCATTTAAAAGTGATTTTCGCACTTCCGGAAATGCCGAGGACCGCCTTCGGGATCCTCACCTGCATCATATTTCCGGCGCGCCTTATTTCCGCCTTTCCCGCGGGAATTATCTTGGTACCGCCGGCGGAAAGGCCCGTTCTCGCGACGTACGCGGTGCCGCCCTCCGGTTCCCTGTAGTTGAGAACGTAGTCGAACCCGTTCGGACCCTTTCCGTACGTCCCTATAAAGAGATTCATCCAGTTGCCGCCTTCGGGCTCCGTTATGTCGCCGGTCGTTTTTACGAAAAAGTACACGTTTCCGGCGTCCTCGCACACCTTCATTTCAGCTATGTCGTTGCGCCCGGAGCTGTCCTCGTAAATGGTCGGACCGAAGCCGTACCACGACCTGTCCGGGGTGTCGCCCTCGTAGTCGAGGTAAACGCTCGCCACGTCGTTCCACTGGCTGAAGCCGTCGTTAACGTCGACCGTTTTCACCGTCGCGGGAACGCCTTCCGGAATGCCCTTGTAGCGCCTGATGAACGAAATCATCTGCATATAATAGTTGTCGCTGTAGCCGCCCTCCATGGGCTCGATGTCGCGGCTGTTGTTCGCGTTCGCGTTGTCGCAGAAGTTCACGATCTCGCTCATCTGCCTCTGCGCGACCCACTCGTTCCAGCCGGTGATAAAGATCATCTCCGGGTCGACCTTGAGCGCCCACTCGAACTGGTCGGCGAAGTTGTAGCCGTAAAGGTACGCGTCCGGGTCAGGGTCGTTCCGCCCGTTGTGCCAGCTTCTGGAATGGTCGTTGCCGCCGTACCACGCGGTGTTGCTGAACGCTATCGTGTCGCAGTGCTGGGCGACCGAAACGTTCACGACCTCTTTACGTCCGCCGGTGCCGTAGATCGCGAGGTCGGAGTAGAGCCTCGAAAATTCCATCCACGGGAAGCCGTCCTCTCTCTTGAACGCGTCGGTCGGCCACTGGGCCTCCTTGATTCTGAAAAATTTCTTTCCCTCAGTCGACAGTCCGCCGTCGTACGCGTAGCCGACAATGAGCGGTTTTCCGTCGCGCTTGAACCACGTGTCCTCATACTCCGGGTGCGCGAGGTACACTTCGCGGTAGATCTTTTCCATGGTCGCGCCGGAGTCGGTATTCGTGTAAAAAGCCACCTGAGGCGTATTGTAGCCTTGCTCGCGGTACTCGTGCAGGATTGCCATCAGCTTGAGCGCGTTTTGGGCGTACGTGACGGCGTTCGTCGTGTCGAAAACGAGAAAATCGATTCCCGCGTCGGTCAAAAGCTGCACGTGTTTCCTGAATATCCACTCGTCCGACGAAAAATAGTAGCCGTACATCGGCTTGCCCCAGAAGTGCCACGAGTAGACGTCGCCGCCGCCCGCCTGCATCCACGCCTCCGCGGAGTCCGTTGCACCGGGAATCTTCTCAAGAATACTGTTGTCGTAGAGCTGTCTGTTGCCATGCTCGCCGAGCCAGAGGAAATAGAAAATACCGACCGCTTTGTTTTCGCGCTCCGCCGGCATCTTCGCGGTGTTCAGTATCCTTCTGCCGAGGTTGTCGGTGGCCTGCGTGAGAGGGCGCACGACCGGAGCCGTATTTTCGTAGTCGTCGCCGAACTTCATCGTCTTTTCGCCGCTTTTGCCTTCGCCCGAGCAGCCCGCGAGAACAGCGCACAAAATCGCCGCAAGAGCTGCAATCACCGCCAAAACGATTCTTTTTCTGTCAAACATTTTCAAAGCCCTGTCTCCGTTCGTTTTTTTGCAGTTATTTCCGGGAAAACCGCTCCCGGAAACGTTCTTCAGCACGCGCGGCCCTTAAAAGCCGGCGTGTTTTACGCAAAAAGCGCGTTTGTGCCTACATTATAAAACGAAAACCGTTTTCGCGCAACAATTAACCGCGCCCGCGGTACGTCCCGGTGCGGCAGGTTTCTTTTCGTGTTTCTTTCCGTGTTTCTTTCCGGAACAGTCCTTTTTCAGTCCTTTTTCGCGCCGCCCGCACCGCCCGCGCATATAATCCGGTTGATTTTTGACGCGCAAAGTGCTTTAATGTAACCGAGAACAAGCCTTTAAGGTTTTTCATCATTGTTTGGGAGGTGCCACCGTTTTGAGTGATCTCAGGGTATGTCTTGCCAACGATTCTTTTCCGCCGCAGATCGACGGAGTGGCAAACACCATTAAAAACTATGCGGAAATTATAACGGAACATCACGGCTCGGCAGTCGTTGCCACACCGGCGTTCCCGAAAAACGAGGACGAGAAGTATCCGTTCCCGATCGTGCGTTATCCCAGTATGCCGCTGTGGGAGGCGGTTGAATACAGGGCCGGCTATCCTTTTTGGCCAAAAGCCATCGACGCGCTCAAAACGTTCGGCCCGGACATAATTCACTCCCACTGCCCGATGGTATCGTCATACCTTTGCCGCGAGCTCCGCACCATAACCGGCGTTCCGCTCGTTTTCACGTATCACACAAAGTTCGACCTGGATATCAAGCGCGTACTCAAGCTGCGCCACCTCCAGCGGACTATTATTAAAGCCGTCGTCGCCAACATCTCCGCCTGCGACGAGGTCTGGGTAGTAAGCAACGGCGCCGGCGAAAATCTGCGCGACCTCGGCTACGAAGGCACGTACCGCGTTATGCCGAACGGCGTCGACATTCCCAGGCTGCCCCGCGACGAGACGATCTACAACACGATCCGCGCCAAGTACAACCTGCCCGACGACGAGGCCATCTTCCTCAGCGTCGGCCGCATGAAGTGGATCAAAAACCACCGCATCACGATCAAGGCGCTCCGCATAATCAAGGACGCGGGCTTCAAGTTCAAAATGATCTTCGTCGGTGCAGGCTCCGATCTCGACGACATTATCGCCTTCACCGAGGAGATGGGCGTCCGCGAAAACTGCATTTTCACCGGTGCCGTTCACGACCGCGAGTACCTGCGCAACATCTATTTCTGCGCCGACATGTTTGTCTTCCCGTCCACCTACGACACAAACGGCATCGTCGTCCGCGAAGCGTCGGCCTGCGGGCTCGGCAGCATCCTGATCAGGAACAGCTGCGCGGCGGAGGGAGTCGAGGACGGCGTGTGCGGAATGCTCACCGAGGAGAACCCCGAGTCGCTCGCAAAGGCGCTCGCGGCCGTCTGCAGCGATCGCGAAACTGCCCGTAAAATAGGCAAAAACGCCGAGGACACCCTCTACATATCGTGGGAGGATTCCGTCGCCCGCGCGGTGTTGCGCTACGGCGAGATCATCGACGCGAAAAAGCGCGGAGAGCTTCCGCCGCCTGCCGGTTCGAAAACCGCTCCCGACGAGCAGGCGATCCGCCTCATAGCCGCGACGTTCAAGCCCTACGCCAGGATCAAGGACACCGAGCGCAGGCGCAAGCAGGCAGCCGCGGACCGCGAGGCCGCGTACTTCGCGTACGAAGACCCGGCCGAGCACGAGTGGTTCGAGAGGCAGGTCGTTGAGGAGCAGGGTCCCGAAAACGACGAGTTTTTCGAGGGGCAGGAGGTTTCCGGCGAAAATCCCGACAACACCGGAAGCGTCAACGTTACAAACAACCCCGAAAGCCTTGGCAACCCCGGAAGCCTTGGTAACCCCGGAAGCCTTGACAACCCCGAAAGCCTTGACAACCCCGAAGCCGGCGGTTTCGAATCACAGGAAAACAAATAAAACGCGCTAATTAACTCATCCGGCTTCCCGGAAAGGAGACACTTAAAATGAAATACGATTTTTCTTCAATCAAAAAACACAGCCTCGAGCGCATCGCCGAGAAAAAACTCGTCGGCTGCGGAAGCATGATCTGCATCGGCGGCGAGAAGGTCTGGGAGGATTACACGGGCATGGCCTCGGTCGAAAATAACGAGCCAATCCGCCCCGATTCGATCTACAGACTCGCCTCCATGTCAAAACCCGTCACGGGCGTCGCGGTAATGCAGCTCGTCGAGCAGGGCAAGCTCGGGCTTTTTGACGACGTGAAGAAATTCTTTCCCGAACTCACGGGGTTCGGCGTCGCCGGCCGCGACGAAAACGGCAAAATCGTAAAGATTGCCGACGCCCGCCGTGAAATGACCGTTTTCGACATGCTCACCCACACGAGCGGACTCGCGCAGAACGAGCTCGGCTTCGCTCAGCTCGGAGAAAAGGTTTTCGCCCCCTACATGAGGCCCGGCATCACCCTTTCCGAAATGATTCCGCTTTTCAACAAGATTCTTCTCGACTGCCAGCCGGGCGAAGCGACAGGCTACGGCGCCCAGGCTCCCTTTGACACGCTCGGAGGAATCGTCGAAAAGGTCGCTGACATGCCGTTTGGCGAGTACCTCGACAAGAACATTTTCGGGCCCCTCGGCATGACCGACACCACGTTCCACCTGACACCCGAACAGCGCAGCCGCCGCGTGAGCATTTACGAGGCCGACGGCGAAAACGTCAAGCTGATGTTCCCGGACTGCCCCGACAACATGATCGGCGTTCCCGAATCGCTGGAAGCGGGCTCTTGCAACCTCGCGGGAACAGTTTCGGACTACATGAAATTCGCGGAAATGCTGCTCGGAAAGGGCGAATACCGAGGCGTCCGCATTCTGAAACGCGCCACGGTCGAGTTTATGAGCACACCGCTCGTCCGCCCCGAAACCGTCGGCTACAACATCGGCCAGGTCTGGGGCATCTCGATGCGCGTCATCAACACGCCCGACCCGAACGCGATGCCGCCCTTCGGAACGTTCGGCTGGAGCGGCGCCTACGGAACGCACTTCATCGTCTGCCCGTTCCAAAACCTCGCGGCCGTCTACTGCTCGAACCTTACAAACGCGGGCGGCTCCGGCGCGGCGACGGCGTTCGAATTCGAGTGCGACGTCGTGAACGCGGTGAGGAAACAGTGAGGAAATAAGCGGAAAACGCTTGACAAATTAATTGCGCGATGTATAATGAATCCGGTTTCACTGAAATCGGATTCATTATGTTTTTAGGAGGAAAAATGGCTGCTTTTATCGGTCGTGAAAAAGAAATATCTCTGCTGCGCGGGATCCTTGCAAAACCGTCCGCGAGCGTGATGGTTTACGGGAAGCGCAAGGTCGGCAAGACCACACTCTTAATGCACGCCCTAAAGGAGAGCGAGGACCCTACGGTCTACTACGAGTGTCTGAAAAGCACGATGAAAGAGAACGTCGACGGTTTTGCCAAAGCGCTTGCCGCTGCGAAGGTCATTCCCGTGATTCTGCCGTTCGCGTCGTTTACTGACGTTTTCGCCTATCTGAACACGCTTGGTAAAACGCTCAACATTGTGATTGACGAATACCCGTATCTGAAAGAAATCGAAAAAGCCGAAGCGGTCGATTCGCTCTTTCAGTCGATTATCGACAATCATCTTTCAAACATCCGGCTGTTCCTGTCCGGCTCCCATATCGGTATGATGAAGGAAAGCTTAGACGAGAAAAACGCGTTATACGGACGTTTCACCCTGACGCTCCGGCTGGGCGAGCTGAGCTACCGTGAAGCGGCGGAGTTCTATCCGGACAAGCCGGTGTACGAGAAAATCGCGCTTTGGTCGGTATTCGGCGGTTCACCATTCATCAACGGTTTTATCGATCCGGAAAAGGATCTGAAATCGAATATCGTGAGCTCCGTACTGAACCCATACTGTCCGGTGTTTACCTACGCGGAGCACCTGTTAATTTCGAATTACGCAAACCCGGTCAATGCCGAGCGTATCATGTTTGCCATTTCCAACGGAAGCAAGAAATACGGCGAGATTGAATCGATGCTCGGCTTGAAAAACAACGGCCTGCTTTCCAAACAGATAACGTCGCTTCTGAATATGGAGATTCTTGCGAAGCGCTTCCCGATCAATAAGGCGAACGACAAAAAGAAGATCTCTTATGAGCTGTGTGACAATCTTCTGCGGTTCTATTACGCTTTTGTTTATAGGAATAAAAGTGCGCTTCAGGTTCTGGGCGCCGGCGCCTTTTACGATGAATATATCGAAAAGCCGCTTCAAACCTTCATAGCGCACCGCTTCGAAGAGCTGTGCCGCGAATACTTCTCCATGCTGATCCAAAGCGGGAAGCTGCGCGGAATAACGAACGTCGGTACATATTGGTACGACGATCCGGAGAGCAGAACTAACGGGGAATTTGACGTTGTTCTTCAGCGGCGCGGCGCTTATGATATATATGAAGTCAAATATCATTCCGCGCCGATGCCCGAAAAGGAAGTCGTTGCGGAAGCCGGAAAAATCGAGAAAATCAAAGGACTGACGCCCGGCAGAATCGGTTTCATTTCCGCGTCCGGGTTTGATGAAAGAACCGGAGAATATGATTATATCGATGGGAATGAACTGTACGGCGGTTAAGCAAAGACACTTAAGCACCAAATATGGCAAAAAAATCAACCGGATGAGGGGATTTGTAAGACGAAAAGAGTTTTAAAAACAGTTTTACCAATAACGTCAACCTATTGAGCGTGATAATCATTCTGCGTTCGTGCTCATCGCAAGAATCTGAATACACATTGCAAAATACACATTGCAAAAAGAAGTAATCTGTAGTTGATTACTCTGCCAAGTCCCTTGTCACTCGCCTCTGTCGAGCACCGAATAGATTCCGCTGTAGCACATTTCCGAGATGATCGCGGAATAGGATGCGAGCGGCGGTCTGGGGTCGAGCTCGTACCACTGCCTGTACACCTCAAGGCTTCCGGCGATAATAAAATCAAGCGCGATGTCGAGTTCTTTTGTGGCGGTGTGACGCGTTTTGACGATTTTGGAGGTCTCCTCCTTGGCGATGTCGCGAACAGCCTTTCCGAGGGCCGTTCCGCTGCCGAGCTTGAACATCGAGCCGTAAAAGTCGATATCCTCGTTGAGAACCTCCGCGAGCGCCTTGAAGAAAACGTGCGGAAGGTTGCCGCGTTCCGGCATCGGGTTGCGGCTGAACGTCTCGCGGAACATCGCGCCGATCTCGTTCACGATGGCGTTGTCGAGCGCGTAAATGCCGTCGTAGTAGTTGTAAAACGTTTTGCGGTCGATGTTGGCGCGGTCGGCCAGCATTGACACGCTGATAACGGACGGGTTGTAGCCCTCGCCGAGCAGCTCTGCGTAGGCGTTTCTGATCTTTTTCAGCGAGTCCTGGGTCCGTTTGTCCTGCTTTCTGCCCGACGCCTCGCGCCTGCTCATCCGCTCGGAATGCGCCTCTCTGCTCTTGCTTGCCATTTTCTTAAATCTCCGGTCAATATTTTTAATCGGTCTTGAGCGGGCGATATTTCCGGGAAATATCCCGGGTGGGCCCCCCGATAACATTATACCTCTCCGCCCCTTTTTTGTCCACTGTTTTTCTACAATTTTCGCCAAAAGTGTGAACTATTCCTCAAGTGTCCACGAAAATCGGTCATTTTTGCCGCTTTCCGGAATATTCGGTTTTGAAAACAGTAATTAAAGTAGTAAAATGGCGGGAACGGCACGCGGCTGTTATTTCCCGGAAATATCGCGTTTTTCCGGAAATGTCCTGCCGCGGCTCACGAAGTTTTAAGAAAGGACGCGCGGTCTTTTATGAAAGGCAAAATGATTTTCATAAATTGCAAAACGGCCGAAGGCAGCACCGAGCGGAAAGCCGCAAGGGACTACCTCGTGATTCCGCAGACGAAGCGCGTCTACATCGTTACCCCTGGCGAGGCGACGGCGAGGGACGTCACCGCGATCTGCCGCGACATTGTCAGGACCGAGACCGAAAACTTCGTCGTGTACGTGCTGACTCCGCGCGGGAGCGGCCTTCAGGAGACGCTTCGCGAACAGTTTTCGAACGAGCCGGCCGTGCGCCCCGTCGTAATCGGGAAGAAGACCGAGACGTATCTGAAGGCGGCGGACGTTATCCTGACAAAGGCGTCAATTTTGACCGACCCGGTCGACGCTGCGGCGGACGTTGGCGACATGCTCACGACGGCTTATTCAAAGGCCTACAGGAGCGTCAGCCAGGCGGTGCTCAATGCGAAGCTTTTTCTCGACACACGCTGCAAAACGGCGGGAGTTCACGACGCGGCGAGCGATAAATTCAAGCGGCGATAGACAGATTTTCGAATTGTGAAACTGCCGGGGCAAGCTCCGGCCGGACACTCAAACAACCACTCGCAAAACCGCACAACCCGGAAGCGGCCCCTCACGGCCAGCTGCCCAAATTCCTAACATTCCCTTCAAGGAGGCAAAACTGATATGGGAAATGCCACACTTACCGGCACCCTTTTCGCGGAAATGATCCGCAGCGGAGCGGCACTGCTCTCACTCAACAGACAAATTGTAAACGACCTTAACGTCTTCCCGATCCCCGACGGCGACACGGGCGACAACATGTTCATGACGATCGACTCCGGCATAAACAAGCTGAAAGACCTGGGCACCGGAAGTCTCGACGAAACGGCGAAAAAGCTCGCGGGCGGCATGCTCAGCGGCGCCCGTGGCAATTCCGGAGCGATCCTCTCGCAGTTTTTCGCGGGCGTCTCGCGCGGGTTCGAAGGCATGGAGAGCTGCGACGCGGAAGGTCTCAGCAAGGCGTTCGGATGCGGCGTCGAGCAGGCGTACAAGGCGGTAAAGCAGCCTGTCGAAGGAACGATCCTGACCGTTTTCAAGGACGCGGTAAAGTACGCCGACTCGCGCGTTACCGAAAACAGCACGGTCGACAACTACCTTGACGATTTCGTGGTCGAACTCTACAAGTCGCTCGACCGCACTCCCGAGCTTTTGAGCGTCCTTAAAGAGGCGGGCGTCGTCGACAGCGGCGGCGCGGGCTTCGTCTACATTGCCGAGGGCATGAAAAAGGCGCTCGAGGGCGAGTCTCTCAAGTACGAAAACACGTCTTCCGGCACCGGCAACGTGCAGGCGGACCTCGATTTCGACAAGTTCACCGAGGACACCGAGCTCGAGTTCGGCTACTGCACCGAGTTTCTTCTCAGGCTCCAGAACAAAAAATGCGACGTAAAGTCGTTCGACATCAAGCCCGTTACCGACTATCTCGACACCGTCGGCGATTCTGTCGTGGCCTTCGCGGACGGCTCCGTTCTCAAGGTCCACGTCCACACGTTCAAACCCGGCGACGTGCTGAACCATTTCCAGCAGTACGGCGAGTACCTCAAGATCAAGATTGAAAACATGACTCTCCAGCACAACGAGTCGACGGTCAAAAACAGCTTCCGCCCGCTTCGCAAAAAGCCCCACAAGCAGTTCGCGCTCGTGGCGGTCGCGGCAGGCGACGGCATCAAAAATGCCTTCACCGAGGCGGGGTGCGACGAGGTCGTCGACGGCGGTCAGAGCATGAATCCGGCCGTTTCCGACTTCATCAACGCGTTCGACAACATCGACGCCGACACGATCTTCGTGTTCCCCAACAACGGAAACATAATCATGACGGCCAATCAGGCGGCCCAGATGTACGATAAGGCGGAAATCAGAGTTCTCCCCACGAAAACGATCGGCGAGGGCTACGCCGCGATTTCGGTGTTCGACCCGTCCTGCGGAGACGCTGACGAGCTTTTCGAAAGCCTTCAGGAGGCAGCCGCGTCAGTTGTCACGGGAATGGTCTCGAGGGCCGTTCGCGACACGGAAAAGGACGGCGTTTCAGTCAAAAAGGACGATTTTATCGGGTTTGTCGGCGACAGGATAATGACGGCCGCCGCGACCCCGGGAGCGGCGGCGCAGGCGCTTGCCGCAAAGATGGGCGCCGGCGACTACGACATTTTGATTTTGATTTCGGGAGCCGGCGCCGCCCCGGGCGACGCGGAATCACTCTCCGCGGAGCTCGGCAAAGCGTTCAAGTCGACCGAGGTAATCCACATCGAAGGCGGCCAGCCCGTTTTTGACTACATTATCATTCTTGAATAAACGAAGGGCCCGGCGGCGCATTTTATTCACGCGCCGCCGGCCAGCAAACCAAACTGTTTCTAATTATTAAATTTTGGAGGATTTCTTATGTTGATTCTTTTCACCGACAGCGACACCGACATGACGCCGGAGATGTGCGCGGAATACGGCTACAACCTCATCAGCATGCCCTACAGCATCGACGGCAAAACCGTTTACCCCTACGTTGACTTCAAAGAGTTCAACGCCCGCGAGTTCTACGACGGACTCAGGAGCGGCTGGCTTCCCAACACGAGCGCAATCAGCGTCGACCAGTACATCGAATACTTTGAGCCCCACTTTGCCGCCGGAAACGACATTTTTTACGTCCATTTCTCGCGCGCAATGACGATCACGTTCGACAACATGGACGAGGCGCTCAAGATCCTGAAGGAAAAATATCCCGAGCGGAAATTCTACGAAGTCGACACGAAGGGCATCACCACCGTCAGCTGCGCGATTGTTCTCGCTATCGGCGAACTGTTCAAGGCCGGCAAGACACCCGAAGAGGTTCTTGAATGGGCTTCCGTCGAGGTCGACAAGCACGCGATGTACTTTTTCGCCGACGACCTTCGCTTCTTCAAGCACAGCGGCCGCGTCAGCGGAATCGCCGGCACGATGGGCACCCTTCTCGGCATCCGTCCTATCATCCACATGAGCAGCGAGGGCAAAATGGTCTCCGTCGGCAAGGAAAAAGGCCGTCCGAAGGCTATCGCGCGCCTGCTCGCCTACATGGACGAACTCGGCGACGACGTTACCGGCCATCCCGTCTACATCGGCAACAGCGACGCCCCCGAACTCGTTGAAGAACTCACCGCCGCCCTGCGCGCAAAGTACGGCGACGCCCTTAACCTCAAGGTCATCACCGTCAACCCGACAGCCGGCAGCCACTGCGGCCCGAACGGAATCGGCGTCTGCTTCCACGCGATCCATAGATAATGTTCCGGGTTCCGCCCGTTGTTTCATCCGCCGGCTAAGCAGCCGCGCTTTGATTTGATTTGACTAAAACACTGAAGGAAAATGTCTGACATTATAGTTAAAGAAGTAAAAACCGCGAAACAGCGGTACGATTTTCTGAATTTTCCGCTGAATCTGTACCGTGACAACCCGTTTTTCGTTCCGCCGCTCTACTCCGACGAGCGCAAGATTTTCAGCAGGAACCACGCCTACAGCGACACCTGCAAGACCGTCTGCTTCAACGCCTACCGCGGCGGAGCGATTCAAGGCCGCATTTCCGGAATCATCCAGACTGCCGCCAACGAAAAAAACAACGAAAAGCGCGTGCGTTTCACCCGCTTTGACGCCGTTAACGACCAGGAGGTCGCTGACGCTCTTTTCGAGGCTGTCGAAAAATGGGCCTTCGCCAACGGCATGGACACCGTCGTTGGCCCGCTCGGTTATTCCGACCTTGAGCGCGAAGGCCTCCTCATCGACGGCTTCGACGAGCTCTCCACTTTTGAGGAGCAGTACAACGCCGCCTACTACGCCCGCCTCATCGAAAAATGCGGCTACGCGAAGGAGGTCGACTGGGTTGAGAGCCGGATCAAGCTCCCCGGCGGCAAACCAGACGAAAAGATCCTGAAGCTCGAAGAGTACTTGCTCAAGCGCTACAACCTCCGCTTCGGCGAGGCCAAAAACACGAACGACTTTCTCCGGAAATACAAGGACGGCTTTTTCGAGCTGCTCGACACCGCTTACGCCGACATCTACGGCACCGTCCCCTTCACCGAAAAGATGAAGAAAATGATGATTGACAACTTCCGCCTGATCATCGACCTCCGCTTCGTTTCCGTCATCCTCGACAAAAACGGCAAAGTCGTCGCGCTCGGCATCTGCTTCCCGTCCATCGCCAAAGCCGTTCAGCGCTCCGGCGGCCGCCTGACCCCGCTCACGATCGCGCGGATCTTCAAGGCCGTCAAAAAGCCCGAGATCATCGACTTCGGCCTTGTCGGAGTCGCCCCCGAATACATGCGGCTCGGCCTCGGCACCGCCATGGTCGCCGAAATTATGAAAATGCTCGACGACCCCTCGATCGACCACGCCGAGACGAACCTCAACCTCGAGAGCAACACCGCCATCCGCCTTCTGTGGAACCATTTCGACGCCGTCGAACACAAAAAGCGCCGCTGCTACGTGAAAAAACTTACAAACTGACTATAAAATGATTCTATTCCGGGCATTTCCCGGAAATATTTCCGGCATTTTCCGCGCCGCCGTATTTCCCGGAAATCTCCCCCGCGACAGGAGAAAAGAAAATGAAACTTGTTATCGACTGCCTGGGCGGCGACAACAGCCCCTGCGCAAACGTTGAGGGCAGCCTCATAGCGCTGGACCGTCTTCCCGGCCTCGAGCTCGTGCTCGCCGGCGACGAGGAAGCGATCAAAAAAGAACTCGAAAAGCATAACGTCTCTGCCGGCGCCCGCGCTAAGATCGAAATCCTCCACGCGCCCGACGTTATCACCGGCGAAGACCGTCCCACCGACGCCATCCGCCTGAAACGCGACAGCTCCATGATGAAGTCGATCCGCCTCCTCCGCGAGGACCCCTCCGTGAGCGGCATCGTCTCCCTCGGCGCCACAGGCTCCCTCGTAGCCGCGGCCACTCTTCGCATCGGCCGTCTTCCCGGCGTCCGCCGCCCCTGCTTCTGCCCGATCCTGCCCACAATGTCAGGCGGCATCGTCGGCGTGTGTGACAGCGGCGCCAACGTCGACTGCACTCCGATCCAGCTTGTCCAGTTCGCCGTCATGGGCTCCGCCTACATGAAAAACGTCTACGGCATCGACAACCCGCGCGTCTCGCTTCTCAACATCGGCACCGAATCCGAAAAAGGCGACGACCTCCGCCGCACCGTCTACAAGGCCCTCGCCGGCCTCGCCGCCGAAAACGTCATCAACTTCACCGGCAACATGGAGAGCCGCGACCTCATTTCCGGCCGCCACGACCTCGTCGTCTGCGACGGTTTTTCCGGCAACGTCCTCATCAAGACCACCGAAGGCACCGCCCTCCAGCTCCTCAAAAAGATCAAAAAGGACATCTACTCCCGCCCCCTCTACAAGTTCGGCGCCCTCTTCCTGAAGAAAATGTTCGCCGAGGAAAAGGAGTTCATGAACTACCAGAACTACGGCGGCAGCGTCCTCCTCGGCACCGAAAAAACGATCGTCAAAGGCCACGGCTCCAGCGACTCCAAAGCGGTCGCCAAATGCATCGAGCAGGCCTACAAAATGGTCGACAGCAACCTGAACGGCATCATCGAATCCGCCGTCTCCCGCCTCCCCGAGGAGTACGAGTAAGTCTTGTCACCCTCATTAAAGGACACGGGCAGCCCGTCAATGAGCATCCGCGCCTCCGTAACAAAAAGCAAACCCCTTCAAACTGAAAAAGGCCGCACAGCGCGGCCGGAAAGGAACGAAAATGTTTGAATCAGTAAAAAAACTCTTAATCGAACAGCTTAAACTCAAGGACGTCGAGATCACCCCCGACTCCCGCATCAAAGAGGACCTCAAGGCCGACTCCCTCGACGTCCTCCAGCTCCTCATGACCATCGAGGAAGAGTACAACATCATGATCCCCGACGAAAAGCTCGCCGGCTTCAAAACCGTCGGCGACGTCGTCGCCTACCTAGAAACCCTCAAATAATATTCCCTAAACACCAGCGGAAGCGCAGCGGGGCCCGGCCACACTCGGCCGGACCCCGCTGCGCTTTTCTCAAACCGCTCTCATAAGCTTATAAATACACTTCCTTAAGCCCCGGAAGCAGTCTCACCGTAATAACGCAAGCCTCGACGTCAACCTTCAGAATCACGTCGGCAAGCGCCGGAATCATTATGTTTTTCCCGTTTTCGTCGTACACGTCGTAAACGTCGCAGCCGGCACCGGGAATGACGTCGTTAACTTTTCCAAGCACGTTTCCGTCCTCTTCCACGACGGTGCAGCCGATCAGGTCACCGATGAAATAGCTGCCTTCAGGAAGCCTGACCGCGTCCTTTCTCTCGATTTCCAGCTCGGTCCCGCGCAAAAGATTGGCGGTGTCCCTGTCGTCGATCCCCTCAAGTTTGAGAATCACGAACTTGTTGGAAATCTTGACCCCGCGCACCTGAACTTCTTTCCGGGCTCCTCCGGAGACAAGTATGACCTTCTTAAGCTTTTTAAACCTGTTCGGGTCGTCCGTTTCAGGGATCACCTTGACCTCTCCGCGCACGCCGTGAACGTTGACAATTGTTCCGATCGTTAAGTACTCAAGCATCGTCTCACCTCACCCGGCGCGCCGTCCGGTCCGCGAAGCACGCGCGAAGCACGCACAAACCACTTGCTACCGCGCATGAAAAAGTCTCAGATCAGCGGAATTCCCCGCTTTTCCGCGTGATTATTCAATGTCGATATAGACCTGCTTTCCAAGGTTTTTCGCACCGGATCTGATGATGGTGCGGATAGCCTTCGCGATGCGGCCGTCTTTTCCGATCACTTTTCCCATTTCCTCATCGGCGACGCTGAGCCTCAGATAGATGCCCTCGTCGGTCTCCTCTTCGGTGACCTTGACCGCGTCCTGATTGTCAACGAGCATTTTTGCAATCGTCTCCAAAAAATCCTTCATAAAAAATCAATTCCTTTCAATAAGGTCAACAGTAATTCAAGTCCTATGTGTGGTTTTCTGTCGCCGCGTCCGCATAAAAATCTGCAGCCGCGGCAACATCGAAGTGCGGAATTCCCGCCGTGCCGAACCGAACATTCAAGCTTTCCGGGGCCGCCTTTTGTCACACACGGTCAAAGTTCAAACCGTTCAAGCCTTCGCCTTCTCGATAATAGCTTTGACTTTGTCAGTGGGCTGTGCGCCTTTCTTAATCCACTCTTCAGCCTTCTCGAGGTCGATCTTAACCTCGACGGGGTCCTTCAGCGGATTGTAGGTACCGATCTCTTCCACGAAACGTCCGTCTCTCGCGAATCTGGATTCAGCGACAACGATCCTGTAGAAAGGAGCCTTCTTGGCACCTATTCTTCTAAGTCTGATTTTAAGCATGTTTTCACCTCCGTATCTATGCTGCGAATTTGTCTGTATTATCAGGTCCGGTATTCTGCGTTTCGGTAAAGCCGCTTCCGGCCGGACCGTCCTCTGTACGTAAATCATGTAAAGGTTTAGAACCTGAACCTTCCCTTCATGCCTCCACCCATGCCTTTCATTCCGCCCGGGCCTCTGCCGTTGTTCATTTTCTTCATCATGTCGCGCATCTGTTCGAACTGGCGCATGAGCTTGTTGACGTCCTGAACGGTCGTCCCGCTTCCGGCGGCGATTCTCTTTCTGCGGCTCGCGTTCAGAAGCTGCGGGTTGCGGCGTTCTTTCAGCGTCATCGAGCAGATGATCGCCTCTGTCTTTACCATGCCCGACTCGTCGATATCCTCCTCGCGAATCTGGCCGGCAACTCCGGGAACCATTCCGAGAAGCTTGCCGATGCCGCCCATTTTTTTGATCTGTCTAAGCTGCTGCAGAAAGTCGTCAAGCGTGAACGTCTGCTGGCGGATCTTCTTCTCGAGTTCGCGAGCTTCCTTCTCGTCGTACATCTGCTCCGCCTGTTCGATAAGCGAGAGCACGTCGCCCATTCCGAGAATTCGTCCGGCCATTCTGTCCGGGTGGAAAACTTCAAACTCGTTCATTTTCTCGCCCACGGAGGCGAATTTGATCGGCTTTCCGGTCATCTGGGCCACGGACAGAGCCGCGCCGCCCCTCGTATCAGAGTCGAGTTTGGAAAGTATCACGCCGGTGATATCGAGCCTCTCGTTGAACGTCACCGCGACGTTCGCGGCGTTCTGGCCTGTCATCGCGTCGACGACGAGCAGGATCTCGGAGGGGTTCACGGCCTTCTTGATTTTCTCGAGCTCTTCCATCAGCGGTTCGTCAATCTCAAGCCGTCCCGCGGTATCCACGATCACAACGTCGTTGAGGCCTCTGAGCGCCTTTTCTTTTGCGTCGGCGGCGATCTTTACCGGATTCGTTCCCTCCGGAGCCGCGTATACCGGCACCTGTATCTGACCGCCCAGAACCTGAAGCTGTTTGACAGCCGCG
This sequence comes from uncultured Ruminococcus sp., assembly GCA_902792515.1. Lineage (GTDB taxonomy): Bacteria > Bacillota > Clostridia > UBA1212 > UBA1212 > UBA1212. The sequence continues at coordinate 47,949 of CADAZX010000004.1, read as the reverse complement.
GGCCTGTAGACGTCTGCCGCCACCAGCAGCGGATTTTTATTCTGCTTCTTGAGCATCAAAGCGAGTTTGGCGGATGCTGTCGTTTTTCCGGCGCCCTGAAGACCGCACATCATAATGACGTTCGGAGGCGTTCTGCCGAGGTCAAGCTTGGCCTCTTTGCCGCCGAGTAGCTCCTTCAGCTCGTCGTTGACTACCTTTACGACCTGCTGGCCCGGGTTAAGCCCTTCGAGAACGGACGTTCCGACGGCCTTTTCCGAAACGGATTTTGTAAAATCTTTTACAACCTTGTAATTGACATCCGCCTCGAGCAGCGCAATACGCACCTCGCGCATAAGATCCTTGACGTCTTTTTCGGTGACGTGGGTCTTTCCGCGAAACTTCCGCATTGTTTCAGATAATTTTGATGCCAGATTTCCAAAAATCATTTCGTTTCTCCGTCAAATCGAGTAATTTTCTCCGTGCTCCGGACAGAGCTGCAGTTTCCGCGAAAAGCTGCCGTACCTGCCGGACAGCCGCTTCCCGTGCCAAACCGGTCAAATAAGCTTCTCCAGCGAATCGAGGTATTCGTAAACGCGCCCCGCCTCGCTGACCGCTTCACTTTCGGCGGTCTCCCGGTTGGCAAGCACCTCCGCGCTCCTGCGAAGCTCTCTGATCGTGTCCTCAGCCGCCGCAAATCTGCCGCAAAGCCCGAGTTTTCTCTCAAACTCCTCAAGCTGCCCGCAGCCCTTGCGAATGCTCTGCTGCGCCGCCTGCCTGCTTATTCCGAGCTCCGACGCGATCTCCGAGAGCGTCATATCGTCGCCGTAGTACATCTCAACAGTCTGTCTCTGCCTCTCCGCAAGCAGCGGCCCGTAAAAGTCGAGCAGCAGGTTGATGTCGATCGAAGATGTTTTTTTCTCCGGTTCCGTTTTGTCTCTCATTTTGATCTTCCTTAAGTCCGCGATTGTCAACCGTCCGGACGGTCCGTTGCCGCTTCCGCGGGCCCGGTTTCCGCCGCCCTAAATACAAGCGTGCCAGGCAAGCTTTTTGCCGCAAACACTTTGCCGTGGCATCCGCTCCGCAGGCGGCATGTCAACCGAACCGATTGACATTATATCACGACAAAAAAGAGATGTCAAGCGTTTTTATTGACATCTCAATGATTTTTTCGATTTTTTCCGCAAAAATAATATTTCCCGTTTTTCCGCGGTTTTCAAGGGTCGCCGCGGTTTTCAAGGGCCCCCGCGGTTTTCAAGGGTCCCCGCGGTTTTAAAGGTTTTCCGGCGGTTTTCAAAGGTCGGCAGCCTCAGGCAGTTTCCCGTCAGTTCCGTGGTTAACGCCGGCTGCTATTTCCCTGCCTCGTCCCCGTTCAGCCTCTTCAAAAACAGTTCCACTTCTTTAATCAATTTCAGATGGTTGTAAGTGACGCTGTGGGACGACAGCGCGTACTCGGCGTAGATCCGCTTTTCGCCTGCCATGATATTGAACCGGCCGCGGTAGTTGTCGGAAAGCACCCTGAAATGGTCCTTGATCTTCCCGTCGAAAACGTGCGCCGTCTCGACCTCGAGCTCGATCTTGTCGCCCGACTGGATGACGCTCTTGATGCCGCACGAAGCCGCCAGCGCCTTGATCCGCGAGAGGTGCATCAGAATGATGATGTTGTCGGGAATCTCCCCGGGGAACCTGTCGAGCATTTCGTCCGTGAGGTCTTCTATATCCGCGTCTGTTTCGATCGCCGCGAGCTTCCGGTAGAGCTCCATTCTGGTGTCGGGATCGCTGACGTACTCGCCGGGAATGTACGAGCTGACAGTGAAGTCGACGGTCACCACGACCTCCTCCTTCACGGTTCCGCCTGTAGTCTCGGTTATAAGATCGTTGATCATTCTGCAGTAGAGGTCGTAGCCGATCGTCGAGACGTCGCCGGACTGCCTCTCGCCAAGAAGCGTTCCCGCGCCCCTAATCTCCAGGTCGCGCATCGCAACCTTTATGCCGGAACCGAACTCCGTAAACTCCCTTATGGTCTCAAGCCGCCTTGTGGCGTCCGGATTGAGCGACAGCCCCTTCGGATACGTTATATAAGCGTATGCGCGCACGTCGGAGCGGCCGACACGTCCCCTGATCTGGTAGAGCTGCGCAAGACCGAGGCGGTGCCCGTTCTCGACGATGATCGTATTCGCGTTCGGTATGTCGAGTCCAGACTCGATAATCGTGGAGCAGAGCATGACGTCGTATTTCCGGTCGATAAAGTCGATCATCTTGCGCTCGAGTTCCCGCTCCGGCATCTGTCCGTGTGCCACGCAGATCCGCGCCTCTGGCACGAGCCGCTTCAGCGCCTCGCATTTCGTATTGATCTCTTTTACCTGGTTATAGAGGAAAAACACCTGTCCGCGCCGCGCCATCTCGCGGTAGATCGCGTTCTTCACGATCTCGTCGTTCATCTCGATAACGTACGTCTGGACCGGGTTCCTGCTCTTCGGCGGCTCGGTGATGATGCTGATGTCGCGAAGTTTGGAAAGCGACATGTTGAGCGTTCTCGGAATCGGCGTCGCGCTCAGGAAAAGCATGTCCGCCCTCGGGTAGCGCATCTTGAGTTTCTCCTTCTGCATCACGCCGAAGCGCTGCTCCTCGTCGACCACGATGAGGCCGAGGTCCTTGAACTCGACGTTGCCGGCCACGAGCATGTGCGTGCCGATGATGATGTCGATCTTGCCCTCTTTCAGCTCTTTTTTTATTGTGTCGACCTGCTTTGGTGTCCTGAACCGGCACAGATAGTCAACGGTCACCGGGAAGTCCTTGAACCTCTCGAAGGCCGTCCTGTAGTGCTGCTGCGCGAGAACCGTCGTCGGCACCAGAATCGCGACCTGCTTTCCGCCCAGAACCGCCTTGAACGCCGCCCTGAGCGCAACCTCGGTCTTTCCGAAACCAACGTCGCCGCACAGAAGCCGCTCCATCGGCTTTTTGTCCTCCATGTCGCGCTTGATCTGCTCCGTGCACTGCAGCTGTTCCGCCGTCGGCTCGAACTCGAACCTTCTCTCGAACTCCGCCTGCCACTCCGAGTCGCGCGGGAACGCGTACCCTTCCATGGTCTGCCTTTTCGCGTACAGAACGGCAAGCTCCTCGACGTACTCGCGAAGCGAATTCCTGACCTTTTCCTTTTCCGCCTGCCAGTCGCGGCCGCCCAGCGTACTGATGCGCGGCACCTGGTCTTCATTTCCGATATATTTATGAAGCGTCCCGAGCTGCAGCGACGGCAGGTAGAGTTTCCCGCCCTCCGCGTAGCTCACGACGACGTAATCCTTCGAGACTCCCTCGAACTCGCGCGTCTCGATACCCATAAAAATACCGATTCCGTGGTCGTCGTGAACAACGTAGTCTCCCGGCTTTATATCGCTCAGGATCACGTTCGGATCCGTGACGTTTGCCTTTTTGGCCGACTTTTTCCGCGCCGCGCTGCCGCCCGAGAAGAACGTTCCTTCGCTCGCGAGCGCGAAGCCCATCGATTCGCATTCGAACCCCTGCATCAGCGGCTCGGAAACGAGACACTCCGCGTCGGGCATCTCGTCCGCAATGCGCGAAAGCTCGTCAAGGATCCCCTTGAATTTACCGCTCTTTTCGCACGAAATCACGAGCTCGACGCCGCTCTCGAACCAGCCGCGCAGCATGGACTTGACGAGAATGTCGTTCCCGGCCGCGCCGCCGAGTGTTTTCATCCTTATAAAAAAGCCTTCTCTGCCTCTCGAATACCTCGTGGACGCCGCGGCCTTTCCGCCCGACGCCTCAAAGTCGTCAAAACCGGCGCTTTTGCCTTTTCCGCCCCTGTTCTTTCTGTCCGGGTCCTCGCTGTCGTCGCCCGCCAGCACGTACGGCTCAAGCATCACCGCGGACGTTCTCTCGAGGATCTCCAGAACCTCATCCGGCGACATATACAGGCTGTAGAGCTCGTCCGGCACGAAGCCGTTCCCCTCGACAGTCGCGCAAAGCTCCATGTGCGATTCGTTGAGCGACTCGACGGCGTTCAGCACCGCCGCTGGATCCTCCGTGAAAACGAACGCGTCGCCGAAAAACTCCTCGAGCGTGTGCTCCCTCCCGATCAAAAACGGCACAAACCTGTCCTGACCCGGAAAATCGACGCCCGACCTGATTCCCGCCACGCACCTCTCCGCATACTCTCTGTACTCGGACTTTTTTCGCTCGCTGTCAGTGCGGCTCAGCTTCCTCTCAAGCGACTCGAAAATCCGCCTCTCGATGTCGTCAAGATTCTTTTCGGCAAGTCTGAATTCGCTCTCGGGCTGAACACTGAGCGACTCGACGCGCTTCGTCGACCTCTGTGTAACCGGGTCGAAAATCTTGATCAGGTCAACTGTGTCGCCGTAAAACTCGACCCTGTAGGGCATCTCCCCGTCGGTCGGAAAAATGTCCAGAATGTCGCCTCTCACCGCGAACTGTCTCTTACCGTCGACAGTGGGCACACGCACGTAACCCATCGAAGCCAACCGTCCGCAGGTCTCGGTGATATCGTAGTTTTCCCCTTCTTTAAGGTAGAAATCGCAATTCACAAACGCCGACTTCGGCAGCGTATACTGCGCGAGCGCCTGCGCGGGTACAACGAGACACGTACACTCGCCCGAAGCCGCTGCCGTCAGCGCCTCCATGCGCGAATAATCCACGTCTCTGCTTCTCGCGAGCACGTTGTAGAACATGTATTCCGAAGGCTCGATGACCGCGCACCGCTCGCCCGTGAGTATCTCCAGGTCGTCGCACGCCCTTCTCGCCGCGAATTCGTTCGGAACTATATACACGAGTTTCTTTTCCGGGAACACTGCCCTTCTCGCGGCGGCCGCGAAATACCTCGCTCCTGACCCCGAAAGGGCGTGAACAGAGATGCGCCCGCCCGCAGCCGCCTCCTGCGCGAACCTGCCCGAGCTCTCCCAGTTCTTTATTTTGTTCAGAAACTCTTCACGTTTCATTTTATCAATTCAGTCCGGAAGCAAATCTCCCGGCAGAGAGCGCCGCCGTTTCGAGCGCCTTACGCGCCTTTTAAGCAGAGCGCCGCCGTATAGCGCACCTAAAATAATCAGGGCGGCGCGTCAGCCGTTCTTCGCCTTTCCGTTCGTCCGGTTCATCGCCTTGTCGACGCCTTCTGTGATAATCATATAAGCCGCGTCGGCCGCTCTTTTCAGCGACGCGCCGATAATCTCCTCCTGCTCCGGCGAAAAGTTGCCGAGAACGAATTTGATCACGTCCTCGTTCGGCATTTTCCTGCCGATACCGACCCTGACGCGAGGGAATTCGGTCCCGGAGAGGTGCGACGTCACAGACTCCATACCGTTGTGCGACCCGGGGCTTCCTCCCGCCCGTACTCTGACCTCGCCCAGCGAAACGTCGAAGTCGTCGTAAATGACAATTATGTTTGAGAGCGGAACCTTGTAAAAATCCGCGGCAGCCGCAACAGCCGTTCCGCTGTTGTTCATGTACGTCTGCGGCTTCATAAGGATCACGCGCACCTCTACGCCTTTGACTTCCATCTTCTTTTCGCCGTATTTGGCCTGAAACTTCGATTTGGAAAAGTCGATTCCGAGCTTTGCGGCGAGAATATCGATCGCCCTGAAGCCGCAGTTATGCCTCGTCATCGCGTACTCGGGCCCCGGATTGCCGAGCCCGGCCACAATGAACGTCTCAACCGCGTTCTTTTTCTTAAAAAGGATCCTGCCGAAAAGTGCCATGTCGTCTCCGTTCCATTTCTTGTAATTACGCGCGGAAAACCGTGCGGCGGTAAATTGTACCCCCGCGCGCATCCGATGTCAAGACTTAACCTTTTAAATGATTCTCGTCCCGAAGCAGCAATAGTGCGTGCTGCACGTCGCTCCCTTCGAAAAAACGAGCGAATACTTCGCGTCGGCGTTAAGCCTCGCCAGCCTGAGTACGATCCTGTTTTCGCCTTTTTTCAGGTGAATTCCGGCAAAGTGCGCGTTTTCCGCGTCCCATGTGTCTGCGTCATGGCGCTCGCCGACAAGTTCTCCGTTCACGAAGAATTTAAACGGGCTCGAGTAGCCGAGCTGCGCGTAAACGGTCATATCTTCCGGTGCGACGAGGATCTGCGAAAGGTATGCCACGCACGGTCCCTTGAATCCGTAAAAGCCGTCCATCGTGAACGAATCCTCCGGAATTTCCAGCGTTCTGACCTTGTACGGCCTCGCGATTATGCCCTTTCCCCCGCTGCCGTGGAACTCCCTGCCGCCCTCAGACGGCGCAAACAGCTCCTCTTCAGTGAAAATGTCCGTTTCCGTGTCGCGCGCGAAATTCAAATGGAACCTGCGCACGTTGTCGACAGACTCCGCCTCGGTCCGCGCGGGCGGCAGAACGTGCCAGTAGCTCGGAACTTTTGAAAGGATCTCCTCGTTCGTTGCCGGCACCGTGCTCCACACCGGACCCGTAAGCCTCCAGATCTTGTTTCCGGATACACCGAACCTGAATTCGCACTCGACGTCGCCGGTCACTTTTACGGCGATATTGTTCTGCTCGTATATGACCGCCAGCGGGTCCGCGACTCCGATCTCCAGCACTTCCTCGATTGTGTCGTGAGGCATTATACGCTTGTACGCGTCGCCCGCGATTCGCTCCTCCTTGAGCTCGATATTCTCCGGAAGCACAAAATCCGTCATAACCACCAGAGGCTCGTCCGTTTTGTTCTCAAAAATGACCTTTAAGGCGCAGTTTTTGTACGGGCCCACCGTCGGATCGCCCCTGTCATACTGAACGCAGAACGTCACCGGGTCGTTGTCGAAAACACGCCCGATCGCAGGCGGCGCGTCCTTAAAAATGATGTTGCTCTCTTCGTTCACGGACAGGAAAACCGCAAGCCTCGCGACGTCCTCAGCAAGGTCGGAAACGAGGTCGCTGCGCCTGTGCGCCTTCACGCCCAAAACGTACTTTATATCCTTCCAGCCGTACTGTTCGCGGATCTTCTTCTCGCCCAGAACGATTCCCAGAAGAGCACCGGCCGATGCGCACGTGCAGTCGGTGTCGAATCCGCAGTTAAGCGCCAGCATACCGGTCTTCAAAATGTCGCCCTCGCCGAAAACAAGCGCCGCGAGCGTAATGCCTATGTTCTGCAGCATATTCGTGCAGTCCGGGTGACCGTACCTGTACAAAATCTCGGTCAGCACGTCCTTAATTCCATCACGCTTTTCGCACTCCGCGAGCACAAATTCCACAAGCTCGTAGACCTTCGAGTCGCGCGGCACCGCGCATAGTCCCATTTTGAGAAGTGTTTTAACGTCGCTCTCGAAAAACGCGAACGACTCGACAGCCGCAAAATACTTCTCCGCGTCCACGCTCGCGCCTTCGTGGTCCAGAATTCCGTCCCTGCCCGCAAGCATTGCCGCCTGAACGGCGTTCCCGGGGCTCAGGCAAGCCCAGATCTCCGACCTTATCGGACAGCCCATGCCGCCCTTGTAAAAATCGTTGCAAAATGAGCCGGAATACGGCGGATAAATGCCCTTTTCGAAGTTTTTGCGCATGATCGCGTACTCACCGGGCGAATACGAGCAGTTTTTGCAGAAGGCCTCCAAAAGGTCGTAGGACGTGAACGAAAGTCCCTTCCTCTCAACCACCTCGAGCCAGATAACCTGCAGATCCAGGTCGTCGTTCGGCAGCATCGTGTCGACCATTTCCGGCTTAAAAGGCATCTCCATTGGCATTTTGACGCCCTCGAAAGGCGCGCCCAGCGTGCCGATGACCGTCTTCCCGAGGAAGCAGCCCTTCACCTTATCCAAAAAAACACTGTAGTCCACTGTCATGAAAACACCTCCGGCAAGCCGCCGTCAATTACAGTCAATACTTCGGCGCGTCGTCCGGAATTCTCATGCTCCGGCGCCTGCCCGTTATTCCCCCGTTCGCGCAAAAATCCTTGTTCGCGGTGAATTTCCGCCTGATTTCCGAAACGCTCCCGCACGTTATGAGGTAGCTGTACTCAACCGGTCTGAACGATTCCAGAAGTATCATGTTGAGCGGCGCCACGTAGTTTGTCGCTCCGTTGTCAGGGTCCTTCGAGCCGTTGTACATGTGCCTTCCCGCCTTCAAAACGTCGACACCCGGCACAAAAAGGCCTATTCCGTAATCGTCTGCCGAACTCACCCACGCGCACCACGTCTCCGTATCGGATTCGCGGATCCTGAAAGTGCAGGCGTCCGCGTACTCAGGCAGTCCCCAGAAGTTCAAATCGTCGCGCACAGTGAGCGGCGCGCCTGTCCACGGCTCCGTCCCGTCATACCACGTGAATCTGTCGAGGTAGCTGACCGTATAAAACGCGGGCAGTTCCTGGTGCCTGTAGCCGTGCTTCCAGCCCGAAAAGTCCACGAACCTGTTGTCGACCCTCAGCATATCGCCGTCGAGCGAGTACACGTTCTCCATATAACTTGGCGTGTCGTACCCGACCTTTCCCCAGTCCTTCGGCTGCGCCTTTATATATACGCTTCCCTCGCGCACGTCGATGTCGACCAGCCGTGAATGAAGACCTCCTCTGTCGCCGCCCTGCACCGGGTTGTACACCCAGTCGTGTCCCATAAACGTGCCGTATTTGAAATCCGGGTTTTCGGGAGTTTCTCCGGTCCCGTAGTAGGACTGCTGAATGAGCCGTCCGGTGTCAGCCTGATTGATGATGTTTTTGAGTCCCGGAACCGGGCACTTAAAGTCCTCGATGTAGTTTATTCCGCCGCCCCAGATAAGCCTGATGCCGACCTTCAAAGAACCGTTTTCGAGGTAGTAGGTGTCGTCCGAATACACCTTGATCGTTTTGAGACGTATTTCGCGGATCGTGAATTCACCGTCGAAATCTCCGCCGCCGTAACCCGGCTTCAGTGCGTCCAGCTTTTCCAGTCCGTCCTTCAGCACCCCCTCAGTGTAGCCGGGAACAAGACATCTGAAAGTCTTGTTTTTACCTTCTTCAAGGTAAAAAACGTCCTTCTCACCGCCGGCGTACTCAACGTCCAGCTTGACCGGTCCCGACGCGTCGTAACTTATCTCGGTAAGGTTGAAACCTCCCTCTGCGCATATCTTCTTTTCTAAAACATCCGACATACTCCGTGTCCTCCATTATTTACCGTCCGGCGTCGTCCGTTCCGCCGTCGTCCGTCTTAAGAGCCGCGAGTGCGGCCCCGGGTTCTATATTTTCGAAAATAAACGTTCTGAAATGCCTCCTGTGGCGTCCGATCTCCTCCGGAGTTCTGAAAGTCCAGCCGACCGGAAACGCGCCGAGAAAAGACGATATCCTCCTGGCGAAATACTTTTCGTGAGTATGGTCGAACGAGACGAAATCAGGTCTCGCAACCACGTTGCCCACGAGCGTCGGCAGCAGACTCACCGGGAACTTCGCACCTTTCACCACGGTGGCAAGCTGCCCGCGCATGATCCCGGGCCGGTTCTTCCTGTACCACGCCACGACCTTAGGATAGAACGACTGGATAATATAATCGCCTTCGTAGCCTGCGAAAATCCTCTCCGCGGCCTCGCAAAGAGCCTCTTCGTTGCCGCCCGAGACCTTGAACTCGACAAGCAGCGGTACCCTTCCCGCGACAAGCTCCAGGCACTCCTCAAGCGTCGGAATGCGCTCCTCGGTTCCCGCGAGCCTCAATTCTTTAAGCTCCGCGAGCGTCATTTCCTCCGGTTTTCCGGGTACGCCGCACATCCTCTCGAGCGTGTCGTCGTGAAAAACCACGACCCTGCCGTCCTTTGTAAGGTGGATGTCGTTCTCGATCGCAAGCCCCGCACCGGCGGCTCTCTCAAACGCTTTCAGAGAGTTCTCCGGCTCGCCCTCGTGAAGGTCATGAAGTCCTCTGTGGGCGATCAGTCTGCCGTCAAGCAGCCGTTTCCTGTCCGGATGCCTCCGCAAAGCGGGCCAAACCAGAAACAGATAGACCGCAGCGACGAAAACCGTTATTCCCAAAACCGTAAACACTACCGGCATTTTCGGCACCTCTTGTCAAACATTCATCAGTCGTCCACGTCGAAGTTCTCGATCACGGATTTTTTCTTAAGCGGCTTGTGGTCGCCGTGCTTCACGAAAAGCATTGTGATAAACGCCAGCGCCACGAAAACCGTCGCGTACGGGAACAGAGTGGTAAAGCGGATGTCGAGGAAAATACCGCTGAGAATAGGCGTAATGACCTGCGCCGCCATGCTCGCCGTGTAGTAGTAGCCCGTGTATTTTCCGACTGTGTTTCCTGCCGCCAGCTCCACGACCATCGGGAACGAGTTTACGTTTATAGTTGCCCAGCCGATGCCCGCGAGCGCGAACAGTATGTTCATGAACCAGACCGGACTTCCCGCACGCATGAACGCGGCGGCGCCGAAGGCGACGCCGAGCATCACAACGCCCGCGAGGATCGTCTTTTTGCGGCCGAGTTTTGTGGAAATGATTCCGATCGGAATGTAGGAAACGATGGCCGCCGCCTGTGCTATGATCAGCGTCATATTGTAGTCCATATCCAGAACGCTTGTCGCGTATACCGAATACTTGCTCGTGACCGCGTTGTAGCCCATATACCAGAGCGCCACGCTGAGAAGAATGAATATGAGCGAACGCATCTCGGCCTTTGAAAGCTTTCCGGTGTTTCCGGCACTCTTGGCGGCTTCCGCCCCGGCCTTCTCACCATTCTGCTCCTCTTCCTCGGCCTCCTCGATCCGCTGCGCGTCGAGCGCCCAGGCCGGCTCCTTGACCGTGAGCCTGAACACAACAAGCGCCGCGATCATTATGCCCGCCACCGTGCAGAAAAACGGAATGTAGTTCATGAGCGCGTTTTTCGCGTTGCCCGTCTTGAAAATCATACCGAGCACCAGAACCGATATTCCGCCGAACGAGCCCATAAGATTTATGATCGCGTTGGCTTTTGAGCGGAGCGGCTTGGGCGTGACGTCAGGCATGAGCGCGACCGCAGGCGAGCGGAAAATGCCCATCGAAACAAGTGTTCCCAGAAGGAGCACGACGAAGAAAATGAGCGTCAGCGGCGAGGCGGCCGTCTGCTGCCACGCGTACGCGTTTCTTGCGGGAACAACATAGTTGGTGTACTCGTCGGAAAGAGTTTTCGTCTCGGCGCCGTTTTCGTCCGTCTTGTACATTTTTACAGCGAGGAAGTCGCTCTTTTCGGGGTAGATTTCCTGAAGCGGAAGCCTCTTCGCCTCGCTGAAAACGTGCTTCAGCGCCTCGGCCAGGCTCTTGCCGTCAGTCTCCTTCTCCTTCACCGAAACCTCCGGGTTGGCGTCGTAAATGACCGAAAGCGAGCTCTCGTACTTATCCGGTGTAACGGCTTCCAGCTTAGTGAGCTGCTTCGCGTCCGCCACCGAAAGCCCGATGAAAAGGACCGCCGCGAGAATCGTACCGATCATGATGAACGGCGTCCTGCGCCCGGACTTTGTCTTGACCTTGTCGCTGAGAGCGCCGAACAGCGGCAGCAGGAAGAGCGCCAGAACGTTGTCAAGCGCCATGATCACGCCGGACCACGTCTGCGACATACCGAATTTGTTTGTCAGTATCAGCGGAACCGTATTGTCGTAAGCCTGCCAGAACACGCAGATCAGGAAGAACGCAAATCCCACTAAAATCGTCCGTTTGTAGTTAAGCTTCATTTTCTCCTCCGAATAGGTGAATTTTTATATTTTGACGGTCTTGTCTCCGTCCCTTCCGGTCATTCCCGCCCGTTCTTCGAGGTTCCGCGTCTCACGAGCTTCTCACGGCGTCTAAACGTTTCCGGCCTCTTCTCCGGCGGCGGACTCAGAAAGCGTTTTCGATGATCTCCGCCCTGTAAAGCACACCGTTCGCTCCGCTCGTAACGTTCGTAACGTTTGCGCCGTTCGCGCCGTTTGCGCCTGCTTCACCGTCCGGACTCCTCGCGCGCGCGATAACAGGCTTTTCTTCGCGGTACACCTCGCACACGTCGAACCTGACGAACGCGTCCCTGTACTCCGGGTGCTCCGCCAGATACCCTTCCGCCAGAAACCTTATGCGGTTCCGTTTGCGGCACCCGACAGCCTCGCCGGGGCGTCCGTACTTGATGCCCGTGCGCGTTTTGACCTCGCAAAAACACAGCGTTCTGCCGCGAGGCCCGTCCCTCGCCAGAATAATATCAATCTCGCCGAACCTCCCGTAGTGCCAGTTGCGGTCGACGGCGGTCCAGCCTCTTTTTTCGTATTCAACGAGCGCGGCAGCCTCTCCCGACGCGCCGTCCGCCCTTCTGTTCCCTGTTTTCATAAGTCCTCCGTTTCAGCCTGATTGCGGCCCTCTTCAAGGGACCTTGGCTGTGAATAAAAAACGGAGTCCCTGTAATATAATCTAATAAATCAACCCTTCCGGAAAGCCCCGCCGCCTCCGGATGCGCACCTGTGTCAGTGCATCTTTTTCAAAAACGTCATTCTGTGGATCGGCGAAACGCCCAGCTCGTGGATCGCCTCGTAGTGCGCCTTCGTTCCGTAGCCCTTGTGCGCCGCGAAGCCGTAGCCGGGGTACACCTTGTCCATCTCCTCCATCATTCTGTCCCTGGTGACCTTAGCGAGAATCGAAGCCGCCGCGATGGAGACCGAGAGCGCGTCACCGTGTGTGATCGAGATCTGTTCGACTCCCTGCGGAAGCCCCGTGACGTGAACGTGGTCGACAAGAATATGCCTCGGCATCCCTCCGAGAGAGCGCGCCGCGTTTTCCGCAGCCTCCTTCATTGCCTCGAGCGTCGCCTTTAAGATATTGATCTCGTCGATTCTCTTGTTGTCGCGTATCCCGATCCCGTAGGCAATGCACGATTCGATGACGTCGTCGAAAAGCTTGTCGCGCTGCTTTGCCGACAGCTTTTTGGAGTCGTTCGCGTCGGGAAAAGGCTTCGACAGGTCGAAAACCGCGCACGCCGCCACTACCGGTCCCGCCAGCGGACCCCTGCCTGCCTCGTCGATTCCGGCAACGACCTTCGCGCCTTTCTCTCTAAGCATATTTTCGAACTGAAGCATCTCCTCGCGGGCGAGTTCTTTCATTTCTTCCTCCGGCTCTTGTAAACAGCTTTTCTGGCGGCTTTTTTGCGTTCCTTCTCCTGCTCGTTCTCGGCGTTCTCCCTGAGGATCCGCTCCTCTTCCTCTACGACTCCGGGCATGTCCAGACTGATTTTTCCGATCTTTCCCGCCCTGAACTCGTCAAGCACAGTCGCCGCGGCCCTGTTCAGGTCGACTTCGCCGCCCTTAATAAGGCAGCCGCGGCTCCTTCCGCACATCTCAAGCAGTGCGAGCCCCCTCTTAAGGCGTTCGTCCCCTATAATGCTTACGGTCACGTAATCCGGTTCGTCCGCGTCGTCTGCCCCGTCCAAAGACTTGAGTCCGTATCTCGCCTCGAGCGCTCCCGGGTAGTTCTCCTCAATATACGTCAGGAGAAACGCGCACAGCTCGCCCGCGTCGACGACCTCGTCCTTTACCGCGCCGCTGGCCGCAAGCCTCAACGCCGCCATCTGGTTTTCCATTCTCGGCCACAAAAGGCCCGGCGTGTCCAGAAGGTACATTTCGTCGCCCATTTTGAGCCACTGTTTTTCGCGTGTCACACCCGGTTTGTCGCCTGTCACGGCGACCGACCTTCCCGCCACGCGATTCACGAAGGATGATTTTCCGACGTTCGGGATGCCGACGACCATCGCGTAAACAGTCGTCATAATTCTGCCTTTTTCCCGGCTTTTGGCGATCTTTTCCTCCATCGCCTCGCGCACCGCGTTAACGACTATTTTGACTCCGTCTCCGCTCCTGGCGTCCGTAAAAACAACGGTATAGCCTTTGGAACGGTAGTAGTTCTGCCAGTAGTCGTTCATCGCGGGGTCTGCAAGGTCGGCCTTGTTGAAGACGAGCACGCGTGGTTTTTTGCCTATAATACGGTCAATCGCAGGGTTTCTGCTGCTGAACGGCAGCCTCGCGTCGCAGAGTTCGATCACGATGTTGACGCTTTTAAGATTTTCCTCCAGAGTGCGCCTGGCCTTCGCCATGTGCCCCGGGTACCACTGAACCGTCATACCGTGGCCTCCGTTTCGCGCGCATCCGCACAGCCCTCTGCTCCCGCGGAACCGTCACGTCTCCTGGTGTGGAAGACCGCCCCGAAATAGCTGACGCTGTACGCCCCCTTGCGGTAGGGAATTCCGGCTTCTCTGGCGAGATCGTTTACGAAAATCCCGTAGCCCTCGAGCGAACCGAGCGACTTGTCCGGAAAGCGGCAAGGCGCGTCCGGATAAGTGCAGACTTTGCAGTTGTCGCAGCCCTCCAGGGAAAGCATCAGGAAATCGCCCTCGAGCCGTTTGCGCAGCTCTTTTGAGGCGGCCGAAAATTTCGCGTGACCTTCCATCATTCCCTCGTAATCAAAACTGTCCTCGAGTTCGTACGCGGTCGAAAACACGTATGCCTTTTCATACTGTTTGCACCTCGCGACGCACTCCTCGAACGTCCCGATTCCGGGCGGACACGCCCATGTAGTTCCGTATCTGCCGCACTTGTTGTCCGCGCACATTTCCCTAACTTTAGTCGAAAAATGGATCTTGTCCACCGGCACTTCCGCGAAGCTCTCAAAGCCCAGCTCCCGCATAGTCTCGGCGTCAATATTCAGAAACAGATATTCTTTCCGCTCGGTTTCCTCTTTCATTTTGCGTCTCCTTTCAGCGGGATCCGGAAGGTCGTCGCGCCACCGGTTCCGTGTTCTTTTCAAACCGGTTTGCGCCGTTTTTGATCTCTTCTGTGGCGTCTTCCCGGAAGCTTCCATGTCCTCGTACATTTTACCATCAGCGGGCCGTTTTGTAAATCGAAAAAATATTTCCCGGGGCGTTGGAAAATATTTTTCTTCTGCCTCAAAAATGAAATTCGCGGCCGTCCCGAATCCGGGACGACCGCTCTCTTCAGTTATATAAAACCGTTTTACTCTTTCGTGGTGATCCACGCGGTGACAGGTTTGTTTTTGCCCCACGTTTTGCCGCAGGAGGCGTAGTCGGACACTTCAATCGGGCCGTCCTCCGTCTCTATCTCGAGAGTGATTCCGACAGCCTGACCCGCCTCTCTCTTAACGGACTTTACTCTGGCGCGCGCGTACTTTCCGGCACCGTCTTCCGTGATAAACTTCACGGGTTTTGTGACGTCGCGTCCTGTGGCGGAATCGAGTCCCAGCACGACCGGGCCCCTCAGAAGAGCAGCGTGGCAGCGTGATTTTTCGTCGGCGCCAGGGTCGACGTCGGCGGCGCGCAGGATGGTTGTTTTCATTTCGAAATCGAGCGTCACGGAGTCGCCCGTGTGCCATGTCCTTTCGATCGCGAGGTAGCCGTTTTCGATAGTGCAGCGGTTTTCGTCGCAGAGAGTACTCACGGCCGTACCGTTCGAAATCACCGCGATCTTGTACTTTTCGGCCCATCCCGGCACGCGGAGCAGAAGCTTAAATTTCCCCTCTTTTTCGGGCAAAATCTCAATTCTCACAAAGCCGTCAAACGGGTAGTCGGTGTCGATCCTGAGAACGGTTTTTCCGCACGGCGTCTCCACGGCCGCCTCGCCGCGGGTGTAAAAGTTGACCGCGACCCCGTACTTTTCAGAATTCGCCGCCGCAACGCCGCCATTTTCAGAGTTGACCGCGACTCCGCCCTTTTCAAAGTTCACCTTCATGACTCCCGCCGCCGGGAAAAGACCCGTTCCGCACGCGCCGATTGCCACGCAGCAGCCCCAGTGCATCGCGCCGCCGAGAAGAGGTTTGTAGCCGCCGACCGCGAGCCCCCTCGTCGAATTGAGGAGCGGACTGTAGCTGTCAAACGCGAAAATCTCGCCCTGATAAGGATTTCTGTTGTAGTTGACCGCGCCGAGCAGCGCGTTGTAGGCCGACGTCTCCATCAGGTCCGCATATTTCGAGTCGCCTGTTATCGACAGGAGCTGCAGGCAGAATTTCATCCAGGTGACGGTAACGCACGTCTCCTGCATTATACCTTTAAATTCAGGGTTGAACTGACGCGCGCGCGAATTGTCGAAAAGCTCGTGAGTCGTTCCCGCGCTGCCGATCACCGTGATGTCCGATTCGCGCACCAGCCTCGCGAAATTCACCGCCATTTCCAGGTATTTCCGCTCGCCGGTCACCCTGTAGTACTCGATTATTCCCTCAAAACAGGAGATCATTTCGTAAGCCTTCGTGACCGGGTACTGATACGGACAGAGCTCGCCCTTTAAAGCCGCCTCGAAAATGTTAAACCCGCGCATTCCGCCGCAGTCGATGATCTTTTTCGCGAAATCGAGGTATTCCCGTCTGCCTGTAATGTTGTAAAGCCTCACGAACGGTTCGAGAATCGACGAGGAGTTGAGTCCGTCCCACCACTCCGAAGTGTAGGTGACGTCGATCTTCCCGACCTCCCCGGCCCCGACCTTGTTTATAATATAATCCGCCTGCCTGCACATCGATTCGACAATGCGGTCCGCGAGCGCGTCGTCGCGGCATATTTCCAGAAAATACTGGAGCCCGAGCAGCACGTATTTTCTGCCCCACATGTCCCAGCCGTGAAATTCGCGCACGACCGAGTAGCCGGAAACGCGCCCGTACCTGTCGATCGTGGTCAAAATGTCCTTCACCGTGAACTCCATCGTGCGGTAAAGCTCTTCGTCGAACGTGCACCGGTAGGTAAACCACGCGCCGCGCATCATCTTGCCCCAGTACTCGCTCCGCCATCCGAGGTCCGCGTCGTCGACGTCTCCTATCCTGAACTGCTCGACGAAAACCGCCCAGAGCTTCGGGTCGAGAAGCGTCTCTTTTTCGACCCATTTCAAAGCCTTCCCGACGGCCCCTCCGTATTTTTGGGCACCGGGGTCCAAAAGGAGAAAAGTGTCGGTCTTCAGTCGTTTTGCGTGTGCTGTGTATTTCATTTTATGCCTTTGCCTCCGTGTAGCGGGAATGATTCTGTTTATTTGATTTTAGCGCAAAAACGTGTTTCTTTCAAGCGGAAACCGGAAGCGAATGAAAAGAAAAAAACGGACAGCTGAAGCCCTTCTGTCCGTCCCGTATGAAAAGGTTTGAAAGAGTCACGGCATATAAAAGCCGGAAAGCGTCACGGCATGAAGAAGCCGGAAAGCGCCGCGTCATGAAAAAGCCGGAAAGCGTCACGTCATCAAAAAGCCGGAAAGCGCCACGTCATGAAAAACTTGAAAGCGCCAAGGCACGAAAATCCGGAACGCGCCACAATGTGAAAATCCGGAACGCGCCGCAACGTGAAAATTCCGAACGCGTCACAGCGCCTCGCCGGCAGGCCGCGGTTTCGCCCAGTCCGCCGCGAAATAGTAAATGATCAGAGCCGAGGCGCAGAGCGACCAGGTGATCGGATACACCCAGTTGACTATGTCGATCATGCCCAGAAGCGGCACCGTTATGAACAGGATCGTCACACGGATCACGCACCAGCAGACGAGCATCGCGGTCATCGGGACGACCGCCTTTCCCGCGCCCCTCAAAACCGCCGCGAGGCAGTGGCACAGCGCGCACAAAAAGAAGAACCCGCAGCAGATCCTCGCCTTGTCGACACCGAATTTCAGCGCCTCAGGGCTCTCCGTAAACGCGTCGATAAGGAACGGAGCGGAGAGAAGGATCAGACCGCCTATCGCCTCCGCGAGCAGCACCGCCGTGATAATCCCGAACCGCGTGCCCTTTTTCGCCCTTTCCGGTTTTGACGCGCCGAGGTTCTGGCCGACGAACGTTGTGAGTGCCGCGCTGAAGCACGTCACCGGCAGGAACGCAAAGCCCTCGATTTTCGCGTAAGCGCCGCATCCTGCCATCGCCTCCGGCCCGAACAGGTTTATGTGCGACTGAACGACGACGTTCGCGATGGAGATCACCGAGTTCTGAAACCCGGAAGGCAGGCCGTACTTCAGGATCATTCCAAGCATGTGCCGGTCGATCTTGAGCTCTTTTATACTGACGCGGTAGTCGGTTTTCACCCTCAAAAGTCTTGCCATACACAGGCAGACGCTGAGGAACTGGGAGATCACCGTTGCCGCCGCGGCCGCGCCGACGCCCATTTTGAAAGCGCCTATAAACAGATAGTCGAGCGCGATATTGAGAAGCGACGAAAAGATCAAATAGTACAGCGGGTGGCGCGAGTCGCCGACGGCCTGCATTATTCCCATGCAGACGTTGTACATGACCATCGTCACGAGACCCGCAAAGTATATTCGAACGTACTCCGTGGCCTGCGGCAGTACCTCCTTTGGAGTCCGCATGAGCACGAGCATCGTCTCCGCGCCGAACGCCCCCGCCACCGAAAACACGACACCCGCGATAAAAAACGCGACGATCGACGTGTGGATCGCCTTCCGCATGTTCACGACGTCGCCCGCGCCGAAGCACCTTGCGATAACGACGCCCGCACCCATCGCGATGCCGCTGAAAAAGCCTACAAGCAGGAAAATAAGGCTGCCCGAGGAGCTCACGCCCGCCAGCGCGTCGTCGCCGAGAAGGTTCCCCACGGCAAACGTGTCGGCAGTGTTGTACAGCTGCTGGAAGAGGTTCCCGAGAAACAGAGGGATCGCGAAAACAACGATCTGCTTCGCGATCGGACCTTCAGTCATATTTATGTCAGCCGAGTGTGTTTTCAATGGGTCCCCCGTTAGATAGAACTGGTGAAGCGGCCGCGTAAATGATTTAAGCCGGAAGCCGGTTTTAAGCCGCATGCGGGAAGTATACACCCGCGCGCGCAAAATGACAAGTTTTTTAACGCGTCAGGGCATGTTCAGTGCCTGCTCTCAGGGCGTGCTCCGCTCCGGGTTTCAGCTTCCGGTTTGACTTCAATATGTTACACAGTTTGTAACGGCCGTGTAACCCCTCGCGGCGGCTGTTCTCCTTGCAAACCGCGCGGCGGCGTTGTATAATATTCCCAAGCGAACACGCTTAACCGAAAAGACAAGGAGCATTACTATGAACAACCCTACGGTTTCGGTAGTTGTACCGGTTTACAACGAAGAAGAGGTAATCAACGAGTCGTACCGCCGCCTCACTGAGGTCATGGAGGGCTCAGGCGAGACGTACGAGCTCATTTTCGTCAACGACGGCAGCCGCGACAAGACCCTCGAGCTCGCGCTCAAGATCTGCGAAAACGACAAACGCGTGCGGCTTATCGACTTCGCGCGCAACTTCGGCCACCAGCTGGCAATCACGGCGGGAATGGACAACTCGCGCGGCGACGCTGTCGTAGTTATCGACGCGGACCTTCAGGATCCGCCGGAGGTCATTCCCGAGATGCTGGCAAAGTGGCGCGAAGGCTACGAGATCGTCTACGGCAAACGCCTCAAGAGAGAGGGCGAGTCGGCCTTCAAGAAGCTCACCGCCAAGGTTTTTTACCGGTTTTTAGACAAAATGACGGATGTCGACATCCCGGTCGACACGGGTGATTTCAGGCTGATCGACAGGAAGGTATGCGATGCGCTGAAAAACGTTCCGGAGCACAACCGCTACGTGCGCGGCATTGTGAGCTGGCTCGGCTACAAGAGCACGCCTGTCGAGTTCGAGCGCCACAAGCGCTTCGCGGGCACCACAAAATACCCGCTGAAGAAAATGATCCGCTTCGCGTCAGACGCCATCATGTCGTTCTCGTACAAGCCGCTCAAGCTCGCGTCCGTTCTGGGCTGCCTGACGTGCGCCGCCTCGATTATAATTCTGATCTTCTACGCGATTTTCAGGCTCCTGAATCCCGCTACGGTTCTCGCGATCGTCGGAATCTTCGCGGCAGGGCTCGTTCTTCTTTGCCTCGGCATTGTCGGCGAGTACATCGCCAGAATGTGCGACGAGGTCCGCGCGAGGCCGCTCTACCTGATCCGCGGAAAAATCAATTTTGACGAGTGACACAAACACCCGTTCACGCACCGTTCACGCGCCCTTCGCGGCGCATGCGGCAACGGGTACATTATAAAAAAGGAGAAATAATATGCCGTTTTCAGAATATTTGGACAGCATGAGGGAGGACTGCCGCGGGCTTGTCGCAGAGCTCGGACAGTACTTTGACTATGTCAGCATTCTCGGCACCGACGTACGCGCAACCGTATACCGCGCCGACAGAAAGCTGTCGATGGTCCGGGAAGGTGCCGGCGAGTGCGGCTTTGTCATTAAAATGCACAGCGGGCGGTCGTTTTACGAGTATTCCTGCGACAGTATCGAGGGGGACAAAAAAGCCCTCGCGGCGAAAATCGCGGGCAGCGTGAAGATCGCCGGCGAACTCACGGAGAGGCAGATAAAGACGCGCGAGGTCGCGGACACCCCGATGAAAAAGGATTTCTCGCGCGAAAACGATTTTGCGGACTACACCGACAGCTTCCTGCTCGGCGTCTGCAAGAAAATTTCCGATGACCTTGCGGCGAAGGACGAAAAGGTCTTAAACGCGATCGGAATGATCCAGCCGTTCACTGTTTCGAAGCTTTTCGTCACCAAAAACCGCGAGCTCGCCCAGTACTACGGCTGGGTCAACTCGTACGCGATCGTCATCTACAACGACGGAAAAATGGTTCAGGCGCGCCGTATCGACGGCGCGGGCAGCATTTCCGAAGCGGTCGGGAAGACGCTCGACAGCCTTGACAAGGTCATCGACCTCGCCCGCCACCTCACGAAGGCCACGCCGATCAAGCCCGGAGTTTACGACGTCATCACCGACAGTTCAATAACCGGCCTCATCGCGCACGAGGCGTTCGGCCACGGCGTCGAAATGGACCAGTTCGTAAAGGACAGGGCCATGGCAAAGCACTGCGTCGGTCAGTACGTCGCGTCGCCCATAACCAACATGCACGACGGCGCCGCCGCCGCGTATTCTGTAGCATCGTACTTTTTCGACGACGACGGCGTTCTCGCACACGACACGCAGATAATCAAGGACGGAATCCTTGTGGCGGGTCTTTCCGACCTCGCCTCCGCGACGCAGCTCGGTACAGATCCCACCGGCAACGGACGGCGCGACAACTACAGGCGCAAGGCGTATTCCCGCATGACGAACACGTTTTTCTCGCCGGGCACCGACAAGCTCGAGGACATGATCAAGTCGATCAAGCACGGCTACATGCTTTTCGAGACGAACAACGGAATGGAGGACCCCAAAAACTGGCAGATCCAGTGCACGGCCGAGTACGGAATCGAGATCGTCGACGGCAAGCTGACCGAAAACTACGTGTCGCCCGTTGTGATGAGCGGTTCCGTTCCCGAGCTCCTGAAGTCGATTTCGATGATTTCGGACACGTTCGAGGTGCACGGCTCCGGCTACTGCGGAAAGGGCTACAAGGAATGGGTGCGCGTTTCTGACGGCGGCCCGAATTTGAAAGTGAGGGTGAAACTGGGATGACGGAAATAATTAAAATCCTCGAAAATACCGAAGGCCTCAGCGGCTATAAGATCAACGGGACGAAAACCGTCTCCTACGAGCTCTTTTTCGTTCACAGGAGCCTTGAAACGGTCAGAAGCACCGACACGTCCTCCAAGCTCGTCACCGTCTACGTGAACCACGACGGCAAGGTCGGCGACTCTTCCTTCAGCGTCTACAATTCCATGGGCGCGAAAGAGATCGAAGAGAGCGTCAAAAAGGCTGTCGCCCGCGCGAAACTTGTCTCAAACGAGCCGTATGATCTGGTTCCCGGCGAAAAGCTTGAGGCTTCCGTTCCCACGAACCTCGACAGCTACGCCCCCGAAGAGCTGGGCAGAATGATCGCGGACGCCGTATACGCGGCAGACACGGTTCCCGGCGGATCGATAAACGCGCTTGAGATCTTCATCACCCGTAGCACCTCCCGCGTCGTGAACAGCCGCGGCATCGACAAAACGCAGACCGTCCACCACGTGATGATCGAGGCGATTCCCACGTTCACCGACGAAAAGCAGTCTGTTGAGATCTATGAAGATTACCGCTTCGCGGAATTTGACGCGGAGAAAATCACAGCCGAAATAGCGGAGAAAATGCGGGAGGTCGCCGACCGCGCGAAGGCCGTCAAACCCGGAGAGGGCTTCACGGCAGACGTTTTGCTGAGGCCGCTCGAATCAATGGAGCTCGTTTGGAGCCTTGCCGATGACTGCGACTACGCGACGATTTACCAGCGCGCGAACCTCCACAAGGAGGGCGACAACCTGCAGGAAGGCGACGGCGACAAGCTTAACGTCACCATGAAGGGTATTATCGACGGCAGCGTATCGTCATCGTATTTCGACGGCGACGGCTCATCGCTCACCGACACCGCCATAATAAAAGACGGCGTACTCTGCGGCACGTTCGGCTCCTCGCGTTTCGGTCAGTACCTCGGCGTCGAAAAGCCTAGCGGCGTCCTCGGCTGCATAAAGGTCGAACCCGGCACGCTCACCGACGAGCAGCTGGTCTCCGCTCCGTACCTCGAGTGCGTCTCGATGTCGGGAATCCAGATCGAACCGTACAGCGACTACATCGGCGGCGAAATCAGGCTCGCGTACCTTCACAAGGACGGAAAAACCGTTCCGCTGACCGGAATCTCAATGAGCGGAAAGCTCTCAGAGGTGCTGGCGACGCTCAGACTCCACGAAAAAACATGCGTCTACAATGCTTACGAGGGCCCCGTGAGCCTTCTTCTTAAAAACATGGAGATTCTATAATAATCGATTTCTTAAGAATCTTTAAAAACGGGAACGCCGGCCGGTGTTCCCCCCTTTTTAATTGTTTTGCGGCGTAGCGGCAAACAGAGCGGCAAACAGATCGGCAAGAGCGGTAAACCGAGGGTCGTTTTGGTTGACTTCCGCGGTCGCGGCAGATATAATTACCCTGCGTGAGGACGTGTTTCCGTCCGCCCAATCATAATACAAAAAGGACGTGTTTTTGCAATGAACAAAAAGAATCTGATTTCCGCAATTGTGCGGATTGCGTTAATTGTGCTCGCACTGTTTGTGCTGGTCTCGTGCACGGGTCCGAACAAACCGGAAAAGCCCGCGGACAAAACTGAGGTCCCTGTTTCGACAGAGGCTCCCGAAGCCGGTGACCCGACCGAAGTTCCTGCGACCGAAGTTCCGGCGACCGAAATTCCCGCAACCGAAGTTCCCACCGAGGAGCCCACCGATACTCCCGCGCCGACCGAACCGCCCACGGAGGCGCCCACACACGAGCCGGTAAAGAGCGGCACAAACGTAGCGCTTGACGCGGCGGTCGAAGTATCCTCCACAACAGGCGACGTTCACGTACAGTGGGGCTGGTCATACGAGTTCATCAACGACGGCTATTATTACGAGCCCGAAATTCCCAGCGCCGGCTGGACCACGGCGGTCCAGGTCAACTTTGACGATCCGGAGCAGGAGGAATGGGTGCTTCTGACGCTTGCGCAGGACACCTCTGTAAATAAGATCGCGGTCTACCCGGTGGTCAACGGCAGCCATTTTCCGGAGTCGTTCAAGGTGATGGTCTCCGCGGACGGTCAGAATTTCACGACGGTCGGAGAGGTGAACGACAACACCCGCGCCGCAGACAAAGACACAACTCCGTTCGTGTTCGAGTTTGACGCGGTGACGTGCCGGTACGTTCAGTTCCTCGCAACCAAGCTGTACAGCGTTCCTTCCCCGGCAGACGGATATCTGTGCCAGGTCGCCGAGATCGAGGTGTTCGCGGCATAAATTAAAAGAATCCGGGCGGATCATCCCGCCAACAAAAAATGAAACAGTTACGGTCGCTCCCTGTCAAGATCCGGAGCAGGCTGTAACTGTTTTTTTATACTCTTATTTGCTTCTGCGTCCCCGCCGGGAACGATCACCGTCTCATCACTACCTCATCCTCATCCGGTCCGCGTAGATGCTCCACCAGTAGCCGCTCACAAAGCTCCCGAAGCTCTCGGCATCGTTCAGGACAATTTCCGCGCCTGTGTAGTCGCCGAAAATGTGCTCGCCCGCCTCGAGGTCGTCGGCGTTCTTCACGTCGATGAAGACCCGCCTGAGCGTAGGAATCGCGAACGCGCCGTCACGTATGAGCGCGATGTTGTCGTGGATCGTTATCTCCTCGAGCCTGCCGCACGAAGCAAACGCGTCCTTTCCGACAGCGTAAACCCTAAGTCCGTTAAATTCGCGCGGTATGTCGAACGTTTTCGCGTCTTTGGAGTCGCCGATCAAGCCGGTTATCTCGTAGCCCTTCCCGAACGGTTCGTAAACGAACGTGCCGTCGTCGCCTTTTTCCGGCGTTCCCGTCGGCGGTCCGGAAGGTTGCTCCGTCTCTTCGGGAACGTCAATCGCCACCCCGGAGTTGTCACCAAGTTCGCGCTTAAGGTCGCGCGCGAGAAGGAGCGTTCTAAGCTCGGCCCCGCGGTCGTTCAGGTGGAAGTTCGTGTCGTAAAAATACTCCTTCGGAAGAATGTAGTCGTTGATGTCCGAGATTATCTTACAGTGTATATTTTCGCCTAAATAACGGTAAAATTCGTAAATCGTGTCCGCGGTCGTTCCCTCTTTCAGGGAGTCGCGGTTCACGGGACAGAACGTAAAGTAAACCTTCGCGCCCTTCCTTTCGCACTTCCCTATATATGTGTTCAGATAGTCGGCGAAGTCTGCGGAAAGGATCTCCGGCGAGAGGTCGACAAGGCGGTTCGGGTCGTAGCCAAGCGTCATCACGTTCGCCTCGCGCGCGAAAACTATGTCGCCATTTTCGTTGAAGGAGCGTCTGTTGTAAACGCCCTGCGGGTCCGGAACCGTGCCCTTCCGCAGAAAACCGAGCGATTTCGAGATATACCCCGGGAAGCTGCCGGCGACGTCCTTGAAAGTGTCACGGCGGATCCCCTTCAGCATGGAAAAGTCGCCGTCGAACGCCTCGAGGCAAGCCTCTCCGTTAAAATACATTGAGAGCGTCTGCGAGTCGAGCTCGGGCGCCAGCACGACAATGTCGCCCTTCCCAATCTCTTTTTCCGAGAGGTCGAGCATCAGCCGCGTGCCGAGTGTCGCGTAAAGACCGAAGTCGACGACCGGCATTTTCATCTCGTTTTCCATAAGAGGCGAGACCAGTCCGAAGCACACCGAACTGCCGCCGACGACAACGATTTTCGCGCCGTCCGTTTTGCAAAGCAGATCGTATTTGTCCCTGAGCGCCGCCGTGAACGTGTTTTTGTAGACACCCTTCACTTTGTGCGCCGACGCCGCGTACGCGAAAACAGGCGCGAGCACGATGAGCAGAACGAGCGCGAAAA
Organism: uncultured Ruminococcus sp.; assembly: GCA_902792515.1. Taxonomy (GTDB): domain Bacteria; phylum Bacillota; class Clostridia; order UBA1212; family UBA1212; genus UBA1212. Next base: position 22,815 of record CADAZX010000004.1, on the reverse strand, counting down.
GTACCGCCTTCACCGCTTTTTTATTCGATTTTTCACTTTTCTCCATGACGTTCCGCCTCCTTTCGTCACGCCGTCAAAACCGCCTTAAAATTGGAAGTAAATAAAGGCGCTCTCCCCGCTTCCCGCCATCAGCAGCAGCCACGCCGCGACGACCGCCCATAGAACAATAACGTAGGCCGAATTCCTGACCTGCGACACCCTTTTCGCCTTGACGCCGCGCTCCGCCTCGGGGTCCAGACGCCCCTTTTCGATCGCCGCCAGCACGAGAATTCCCGCGACAGCCGAGACAAGCCCCGGGACTGTAAAACCGATGTTTTCGAGCGTGAACGCGTGCCAGCCGGTAAAAATGAGCTTTATGCACCCGAACGCCTCGGCAATGCTCCCCGCGCGGAAAAAGATCCACGCAAAGCACACCGAGGCAAACGTCGCCACCCTGCGCAGCGTCGTGACGAGTCCGTACTCAGGGTTCACCTTCATTTTCCGCCACAGACCGTCGCGGAACTTCTCGGTCAGCCGCTCGAAAACGATGAACAGCCCGTGAATGAGCCCCCATGCCGCGAAATGCCACGCCGCCCCGTGCCAGAGTCCGCTCAGCAGAAAAACGATCAGATAGTTGAGGCACGCGCGCGCCTCGCCCTTCCTGCTGCCGCCTAATGGAATGTAGACGTAGTCGCGGAACCACCCCGAAAGCGAGATGTGCCACCTGCGCCAGAAGTCCCTGACCGACACAGCGGAATACGGAACGTCGAAGTTTTTCGAGAGCCTGATGCCGAGCAGCCTCGCGGAGCCTGTCGCGATGTCGGTGTAGCCCGAAAAATCGCAGTAGATCTGCACCGCGAAGAGCGCCGTTCCGATAATGACGCCGAGTCCGCCCGCCTGTTCCGGAGACTTGTAGATGACGTCGACAGCCCCCGCGATCATGTCCGCGACCGCCATTTTCTTGAAGAAGCCGGTCAGGATCTTGACGATTCCCTCTTTGAAATTCTCGCCGGTGAATTTGTGCGCCTCCCTGAGCTGCGGGATGAGCGCGTCGGGCCTCTCTATCGGGCCGGCGACAAGCTGCGGGAAAAACGACACGAAAAGCGCGTAAATGATGAAATTCTTTTCCGCCTTGATCTTCCCGCGGTTCACGTCGATAACGTACGACAGCGCCTGGAACGTAAAAAATGAAATTCCAACCGGGAGCAGTATCTCCGGCACCGGAATCCGCGCCCCGCTGCCCGCGAGGGTTATGATCCGCTGCAGGTTTTCCGCTAAAAATCCGAAATATTTGAAAAACGCGAGCACTGCGATACACACTGCGACAGACACGCCCGCCACGAACGCGGACAGCTTTTTGCTCTGCTTTTGTTCGCGAAGCCACTCGGTCAGAAACGCGCCGCCGTACGAAACCGCGGTCACGCCGGCAATCAGAACAGCCATCTCCGGGTTCCACGACATGTAGAAGAAGTAACTCGCCGCGAGCAGCCAGTACTTCCTGAATTTCGCCGGCAGAAGGTAGCACACGAGCACGGTGACCGGGAGGAATATCAGGTATTCGATTGAGTTAAAACTCACGACCCGCCACCCCCTCTATATAACAGCTACGAGCGCCATCACCGCGAGCGCGGCGGCAATCCATGCGTGCGGCACCGCGAAAACGATAAGACACACAAGAACACCCGCGCCGGCGGCCGCGGCGGCAACCGACATGGTTGTTCTGGTTTTTCCTTTTGTCATCTTTTCAGCGACGCAGAGGACCGCGAAAACGGTTGCGGCAGCCGTCAGTATTATTATCTGGAGCGCTGTCATCCGCAGGCACCCCCTTCGGGAACGGATGAATCGTCGCCGCCGTCGTCAGGCAGATTTCCGGCCTGGCCGGGCGACTCAAAGGGAAGCTCCGCCGGATCATCAGGTGTCTCGGAAGGTTCCTCCGTCGGGTTTTCGGAAGGCACTTCAGTGGGGTTTTCCGTCGGCACGGCTGTAGGCTCTTCCGTAGGAATTTCCGTCGGTGTTTCGGTGGGAACTTCCGTCGGCGTCTCCGTGGGAATTTCGGTGGGCGCTTCCGTAGGCGTCACGGTGGGAACCTCAGTCGGCTCAACCGTAGGCTCGACAGTCGGCTCAACCGTAGGCTCGACAGTCGGCTCAACCGTAGGTTCCTCAGTCGGCTTCTCAGTCGGCTCTTCCGTCGGATCCGGCAGCGTCTCCGGATGCGCGTCAATATATCTCTGAACGTCGGCGGCCATCATTTTCGTCCGCTTGACCCTGCCCTCGCCGGTAACGTGCCACTCCGAGTTCCACATCAGCCGCGCCTCGAACAGGTACTCCTCCTGCCCCGAAATTCTGTCGCAGTGGAGGTACGTGTCGACCGCGTCCTCGTAGTATTTTTGCATCGCCCCGTGGGGAATCGTCGCGTCCTCCGTGAGGCAGAGCCGGTCGATAATGCAGAAATCGAAAAGGCACCTGGCCCCTGTCGCGTTGACCCTGTCCATCGCCGCGTTGAACCGCGTGCGATAGTCTTTTAAAAGCGAGACAGCGTACTCGAGTCCGAGCGTGCCGCCGTTGCTCCTGTAGTACGACTGCCTCTCCGCGTACGAATCCTTCGTGGCGGGAATGTAATAGCTGAGGTCGCCGTCCCTGTTAATTTCGTAGCTCGCATCCGTGTAGCGGCCCTCCGCAAGACCGCGCCGCGTCTTGTTGAACGACGCGAACGACGAGAATATCTGCGAATAATTCCTGATATCGATCTTTGAGAGAGTCTCGTAGGCCGCCTCAACGCCCTGCCACATCGTGGTCGAAAACGACGCAAGTCCCCACTGGTTCCCGTTCATTTCCGGCGAAAACACCACGTAATCGCCTTTTTTCGTGTAGTTCGCGGCCACCTCCGCCATAAAAACGGCGCTCATGTTCACGATCAGGCCCATGTTGACGACGCCGTAGCCGGGAAGCCGGCTCTCGAAAAGCTTCGTGTCGATCCCGTACAGGCAGCCCGAGCCGGAAATAACTATCACCTTCGGACTCGCAACCGACTCCATCCTCTCGAACTTCGTAGACCCGGTGCCCATGACGGTTCCCGCGTAGGCCGGATTCCTGACCGCGACCACATAAAGGTTTTTGAAGTTGCCGCACCGTAGGAACGAGCCGTTGTCCATGTAGACCACGCTGTCCGGAAGGTGAACCGTCGTCAGCGATTCGCAGTCCACGAACGCGCCGTAGGAGATGTGTTCGACGTACCGCGGTATGAAAACGGAGTTCATCCGCTTCCCCGAGAACGCGCCGGTCTCGATCTTGAGCACTTTTCTGCCATTGATTTTTTCGGGAATGGCCACGCTGACCGCGTTCCCCCTGTACGCTTTTATGACCGCGAACGTGTCCGTGAACTCGCACGTGAACATGCTCTCGGGCTCGACCGTCTTCCAGAGACAGTAGAGGTTTATCTCGCAAGTGCCGTCGGTCATTATGTTCCAACCGGGCGCGTAAAAATCTCCGGTCCCGTCGGGATTTGTCGTGTAGCCGGCGAGCAGACAGCCCTCGCGCTTAAAATAACCCGTGTCAGGAAGCGCGTTTGGCAGGTTGTAGTTCTTTTTCGAAAAGTACATATACGCGGCGGGAGCGTCGACCGTTGTGATCGTGCCGCCGTTGGCGTGGTAGACTATTTTGAAATCGGTTTCGAGGCGCGGGTCGGGAACCGGCGTCGGCGAAGGACTTTCAGAAGGAGCTCCGGGCGTTTGTGAGGCAGCCGCGGTGCCTGAAGGAGACGGGGAGAGCGTCTCAGTCGGTTTTTCCGTCTCTTGCGGGAACGTCGGGTAGAGCTTTTCGTTGAGCGCAGGCTCTTTCAAAGTGATTGCGAGCGGCGTGGGCGTCGGCTCGGGAGTCGGCGTGTCCGTGATTTCGGGTTCGGGCGTCTCGCTCGCCTCCGGGTCTTCGCTTGGACCGGGAGTTCCGGAATCAGGCGTTTCGGACGGCTGCTCAGTCACGTCAGGCGTTTTATCCTCAGGCGTCTCACGCGGACCGTCGGTCTTTTCGCCCGCTTTAATCATCGAGACGCTCACGGTCGTGGGGTATCGGACTTCATTCACGGTAATCGTTCCCGCAGCGCTGTCGTAAACGCCGCCCTTCACGGAACCAATCTCGTACCCCTCTTCCGCCGCCACCGAAAACGTCACCGTTCCCCCGGGCTCCGCGTCCGCGTAAAAGTCAGAAAGGATCAAAAGCCCTTCCGCGCTCTCAAGCATCACGCGCACTTTCGCGTTGACGGCCGCGTCATAGGGCTGCGAAGGCGCAAAAAAAGAACACCCCGCAAGCAACGCCGCCAGGCAAATCACGAAAGTATTCAGCACAGCTCTTTTAAAACGTCTCAAAAGAAGTCCTTTCAGGCAGTCACACGCATTTCCGGATCGGGAATCCGCCGCTCTTTCAGCCTCATGCGGACGCAAATCCGCGCCAAAATCTGTTTACGCTCTTTTTTATCATTTTTCGCGAATAAAAGCAACATCGAACCCTTAAAAACCGGCAATTCTCCTCCGGTTTCAGCCTCAAATCATATTGGCGGCGCTGAACCGGCGTTGCTTCAACGCTCTTTTAATTCGGAACCCTCGCCGCCAATAACTATCAATCCTGAAAAGCAGGACGAAGTATGATCTTAATTGTAAACATCTTTACCATGTTAACTAATTCGCCTGAGCGACTATTCTAAATGGCACCTCTTCATTTTCATAATGACCAACTGAATTGAAAACGTATATAGGCTGAGCAATAGCGACATTTTCCTCAAATGTTTGGGAATAATAACACAATTCGACATCTTCTATTGTGATTCGATCTGGAATGCTATCCAAGTCATACATTACAGGCACTTCGCCACGCTGAATACTTTGTAGTATCTGGCTCACGCTTTTAATACTCGCTACATCTCCCTTTACGTAATCCGGCATATTATACATTATGGAAATAACTTCTCCATTGCCATTGAACTGTATAGTTACACGAGGTTCACCGTACAGGCTTGTTCCGTCCAGTAAAAAATGAAGAAACACAGTATATCCGATAACCGTTGTTTTATTGTCTTGCGGATCAGTCAGCCTGCTTTCACTGTAATTCCATTCGCTGTCAAACATGTGGCTTGTTAAACCATATTGCTCTAATACTTGTTTCGAAATTTCAACACAATCGTTCTGATTTACTTTTGTTTCAAAAGACGTTTCCTTCACGCCTGTATCATATCGAATTTTTCCTGTTGGCCAAATAAGAAGCCTTCTGATACGATCATCTGATATATCCTGATATTCAACAACATCATCAACAGCAGGGAGAATTTGCACGGCTGTAAATCCAAATTGTCCAGCAATATCATCATAATTTTCAATCTTTGAAGAGCCATAAATATAAGCAGTTTTGCCGGAAATCTTTTTCTCTAATACATTATCGTCATATTCCATTTTAACGTTAGAAATGTCCCAATGGTCATCTCCCACTGCACCGAAGTCAATTTTAAATCTTGTGCCGGGTTCATTTGTTTTGCCGCATGCCATTAAGAGCATAAATGCTGCTATAATAACCCAAGCCAAAAACAATACCTTTAGTTTCATTATCGTTCCTTTCCGTAAATACACTCTATCGAAATAATAGTATTTGTGTATAATCTATGCCTCCGTCAAGTATTATACAGGGCAAATTCGCCCGAGTAAAGTGACAAATTGTCACTTTTTCGGTTTATTTCGTTTTTTTGGGGGAAAACATGGGCAATCTGCAACAGCGCGCAAAAAACGTAAGCCTAATAAACAGATGATTTGAATCGAAAGAGAAAAAGAAAAACAGCCCCGGGACTTTGATCTCGAGGCTGCTTAGTAGCGCACGGCCGCCGGCTTGAACCTGTATGAGAGAACTCTCACACGGACCTGATGGTAGCGATACTTTGGTGGGAAAACATCACAAGGCGCTGTCGAACCCACTGATGCTTTTCCACTACACTCCAGTTCTAAGCTACAACATCTTTATAAATCTTAGTCCAACCCGGTTTTCTGCTTTTTCAATCGATTCTTCAACTTCAACTTCATAGGTATTTAATATAACTCGAATGTCGTATTCAATGCAAGGCGAACCGTCTTTCAATATATGCAAGGTTCGGTTGTATATCTCCCATTTTTCATAGTTTTCACCCTCCAGAATTTCCGAAAGCTTGCTTTCGATTTGTTCGTTCAGATTTGACTCATCTATATTTTTTAGCCTCTGCTCTTTTGTTCCAATGTTGTTAAAAGAAGGCATCGTCGTCGTATCAAACCTAACGATTACACCATCGGTGTTCACCGAAACAATAATTCTCGCACTGGACTCTACCCCGTCAATCGTTTTTACAAACATAAATTTATAGATATTTTTCAAATAATTGTCCTGTATTTCCTCTTCTGTGAAAACGCTATCGCGATCATATTCGTACAGCTTTTGAATTGCAATCTGCCGGCATTCTTCATATGACTTACCGGTGTTTTTGTCGGTTGCGCAATAATAGTTATCAACTGAGAAACGGAAAGACGTTAGTTGCTTAGAATATCTGTTAATTAAAAAGCTTAATATAAACCTACCGTCTTCCCAGCATTCATATTTATCCACAGCGCACCTATAATACGGATAAATAATTGTTCTTTGGTAAATTCCCGTATACTCTTCCCCGTATAGGTTTATGCTGTAGGTTGTTTCGGCAAGGTTGCGATCTTCATAATTATTTGATGACAATAATATTTCATTTTTGTATGTAATCGAAACAAGTCCGTTCTCCGATACTCCGGACAATAGAAGTCCTCCCTTTTTACTGCTACAGGAACATAAACCAAATAGAAAAGAACAACAGAGCAATAATTGTAAGACTCGGAACAATAATCTCTTTAGCATTTGCCACTTACCTCCCTTTATACATTTCCGTACGCAATATAAACAATGTTAGAGAATCTGCTAAGTGAAAATAATCGATGTCTTGTATCACTTTTTCGACGCAGTCCCTTTCTTTGATTATTCCAAGAAAGAATCGGGAATAGCAATAACAGCCGAAGCAAAGACGGCGTTGCTTCCAGCGGAATCAAATGCTGACCCCCTAAAATAATAAACAGGTTCGAGTATTTCGCAGCCTTGCGACAATTGGTTGACGTATCGAATCACAGCGGTCTCTACTTTTAACGTCTTTGCGACACCGATTTGAGCAGAGGCTTCCTCTACGCTGAAGCTATCCGGACTTGTTATTCTTTCAATAGCACGTTGAATCGGGATAACTTTCATCGAGCCAATTTCTTCATAATCATACAGTTCGGCAACGAGCGAAACAAGGCCTGATCCGTCAAAATATAAATAGCAGGAATCATGTCCACCAACCACTCTGATTCCATTGACAACCCGGCAAAAACACCCCGCAGCGCTGCGAATATGTTCTCCCTCCGAATCCGTGGTTTTATACGTGGCGCGCATTCCTATGTATTCATACTCCCCATGTACAAACGGTAGTTTCGCAAATATTTCTCTCGCTTTTTTCTCCAGTTCTTCTTCCGTCATGTCAAAGTATCCTCTGGAGCTAGTAAAAATATCGTCAAGATCGATTTTAAGCTTATTGCCGTCAAGGTTGATCCATTGTTTCGGCAGTTCAGTCTCCTTTATACCCAGCATTTCTAACGTCTCACGGTATTCACTATCAGTTATATTTCTTGGGCTGATCTGATACATTGGAAGCGTGTCCGGAAAAACCCTTTCCGCGCAATAATCAACCGCGGTATCGTTATTGATATACCGCATCAGCATTTCTCTCAAAGAGAAGTCATCACTTAACGAAACCTTCTTGTAACGCTTAGTACAGCCAGAAAGAATAAATAATACCAACGAAAGAGCTATAAACAATACTAATAATCTTCTTTTCATAATTGCCTCCCTAGTTACAAATAACTATGACACTTCATTTTGACCTTTCATTCAATCTTGAATTCTTTGTCAAACAAAAGACAACAGTCCCGGGAATTTGATTTCGAGGTTGCTTCCACCACACTCTACTCCCACAAAAAGGGGGTTAATTCAAAATTGTTACAAACTCCAACGTTTTCATTTCTTCCGCAAACTTGCAGTCCGGACTTAGCCTCCCATTCTCTATGAACTCATCAGGATATTCTTGTATATAATGAAACGTCACTTTTGAGTACAGACCCACATGACACACGTTGTCGACATATACAAAGTTAATCGTTCCTTCGTCAATGCTGATCTCCTTCAATTCTCTGTCGGAACGTGTTTCAAAACTCTTAGCGACCGGTTCGCACTGTTCAAGAACCTCGGCTTTAATCTTTTCCAAATCAAAAGTAATGTTTCGGTCTATAACGAGTTTAGCCGCTGTCGACAAAGCTCCGATAGACGAAGACCTAAGTTCCCCTTGTCCTGTGAAATTGACGTAAAAACCGCCTTGATTCTTTACCCGTTCATCGCGATAACGATATTCAACTCTGTATTCTCTCAGGAACGAGTCAGCATCTTCAAAATAATCAACAACCACGACTGTTGGCGCAGAATAGTAATAACTCAAGTCCGAACGGTACGTCTCAAATATTTCGTTTGCCTTTGAAATTAAAACTTCGTCATCAATCAATGGTGTAGGATCGCTTTTTAATATTGGATGGTTCTGAATCTTAAATGTGATATGAATAGGTTCATTACTTCCTATAACCTCGAAATAACAAGCATCTCCGTGATAGTCGGAGGCTATATCATCTCCAAAATAGTTACTTGCGTAGTAATCCCCGCTATACTTTTTCCCCATAAACTCTATTGTAAGCGTCTTCGGCATGTCATCCAAGACAAAAGGTTCCCCATATTTGGTTTTGTAGCGTGAAACGTTGTGATTATGGTCTGCCCATGAACTGACGTCAAAAGCATTCAGGTCCGACTCGTCAAGAAGGAAGCATTTCTGTCCGTTCAGCGTAGTCTTGCACGATGTTACGAGAACAGTTAGAATAATAGTTGCTGATAGTAGAAGAAAAAAGCATCTCGTTTTCATTACATCCTACTCTCCTTCTCGAATAACTTATCCCGCATTGTTGTTTATCAATCTTGCCTCGATGCTCTGAAACACTTCTCTCGGGAACTCATACGCGGCGCTGTCGTACTCCTCTAAAGGCGAAACGTTACGCGGCATGGATATGCAGAGGTCGTTCCCGCATTCGTAGAAGATGATGCGCAGGCTTCCGCAGATCAGATGACCGATCATAACGTATTCCGCGTTTTCGGGATCGTCCGGCTCGTAAAGAGGCCCTTTATTCTCAAGGCATTCCAGAATTACGTCTTTGAGAAGATTCATATCGTTTATTGTTGTGCCGTTGACGTATCCGTCGTGAAGATTTATACCGTTTTTGTTCGCGTACTCAAAACTCCTCTCGTCGGCGAAGTTCCTGAATTGGATATCACGGTACTCTCTCAAATAAGGGGAATCGTCCGGCCCGGCATCAGGCGCCTCTTTAACTTCCTTCAACGTTCTTGCATAGTAGACCGTAACTTCCCCCTGCGTTTCTCCAATTGCCAGCGAGTAATTTGCGTAGACCGCGTAGGTCTTTCCGTCAATAACAACCGGCGTTCTGTCTGCGCTTTCTATGACAGCGGTGCTCCACGTTTGCAATCCCGTATAGTAGCAGATTATCTTTCCGCTTTTTTCGGAATATGCGTAGAAGCAGGAATAATCTTTGGACCATCCGCAGCAGTTCCAGATAATATCCTCCAGGATAACCGTTTCTTCACCGGTCGTTGAATTTTTCAGCAGAATTGCGGGTTTTCCGCCTTCAAGGAATGTTTGAACAAGCACGTTTTCATTCTCGAGCGCTTCGCCGGTTTCGGCGTCATAAGCCGCGACAACGACATCCTTATGGTATGCCCCGCCCCAGCCCTTGACCGAATAAACCTTCCCGGAGAAGCAGTAATTGTACTCTCCCGTGATTTTGGCCTTGGCTCCGGTTTTGACGTTGTAGAAACAGAATCCGTCGCTGTCGCATATTTCCAGAACGTCGCCGGACAGGAATCCGCCGGCAATGAACGATGTTTCACCGTTTTCAAACCTGTCGACCGCCTCTCCCGTGTTGACGTTGTAAAAACGGACACAATGTCTTCCGGTTTTGGAATTGACGCTCACGCACAGTATTCCGTCAGAAAGACAGCGGTAGGAAAGACCGATTTCGGTGTAATCCGAACATCCCTCCGGCAGATCGATATGCAGCGCGGCGCCCGAATCCCGGTCCATTATCCAAATGTCCGTATTATGTAACAGCGCGTCCTTCACCTCGACGGCAACAAGCTTACCGTTAACGCAGTCGGGATAAAAAGCGGGATGATAGTCCTCCGGCAATGTCACTCCCGACGCCTTCAGGAATTCGTGCTCAAAGCATATGATTTCTCCGGAAACCGGGTCGTAAAACACGCCGCTGCAGTTTTCGTGAACGCCCCTGGCCTTGGCGGAAATGAGCCGCGCGCCGAAGTTTTCGGTGTTAAGCGTAAAAACCAGATCCTCGAGCCCGCTGTACGAAAGCTTCCTGATTTTCAGCGAGGAATTGCCGTCAACAGGCGAAAGCGCAGGATTTTCCGTCACCGGCGGAAATGCGGGGTCTTCCGTAGGAAAAGCCTGGGCGGTATTCTCCGTTTCCGGAGCATTGATCATCTGTTCTCCGGGTTCTGTGCCGGGAATTCCGTGTTGCTTTTGTCGGAGCCCGAAAACCGTCAGTATAACCGCCGCCACTAAAACCAGCGTCACCGACGCGACAATCGCCGCAACCGCCTTCTTGTTGAACACGCCTTTCTTCGGCCTGTTCTTCAGCTCGTACGCGTCCTCCTGCAGTTTTTCGTCAAGACCCGCTATCACATCATACAACTCGCTTCTTTTCATTATTAAACACACCTTTCCAAAAACGCCCTTAAGTTCTTTCTTAGTACCGTCAGTCTGTTTCTAACAGTCCCGTAAGACTTTCCCAGCTTGCGGGCAATTGTCTTTGAGTCCATAAAAGCTATGTATCTCATTTTAAATAATTCTGCGTCCTTTTCGCCGAGAGCTCTGGCAAAATCGCTTATCAGTTCGGAGGCCTGCCGGGAATCCATGTTTGCCGGAATGCAGGTATCAAGATCCTCGTAAACAGTCGCGTCGGCAAGAATCAGCAACTCGGAATCGACGTCAAAAATAGCCGAAAGCTCTTCAAGAACACTGTACGCAGGCAGCCTGCTGCCGATTTCCCACTTGCAGACCAAAGCACGCGATACGTTAAGTCTCTCTGCAAGTTCATCCTGCGTCAAGCCTTTATCGATCCTGAGATTTTTGATTTTTTCGCCGACGTCTAAGCTCATACAATGCCTCCGTCAAGTATTATACAGGGCAAATCCGCCCGAATAAAGTGACAAATTGTCACTTTTTCGGTTTTTTTCGATTTTTTTTGAAAAATACATGGGCAATCGGATGAATCGTACGTAAGGTCGTAATTGCACAGGCCTGGCGGTTTGGTCGCCGCAGAAACAAAACAGCCCCGGGATTATGACCTCGAAGCTGTTTTGCGGTGCGCGATCGCGCATTAAAGTATAATTCTAAATTAAATCTACCCTTCCGATTCGTAAAAGGGCAACATCCGTTCATTTCCCGGAAAAAACCCTCATCGCCTTCATCGCGTCGGCCTTCATCGCCTTCTCCGCCTCCGCCGCGAGCTCGTGGAAGTACGTCAGCCCCGGGTTCTCTTCGATGAGTTTTTTCGCTGCGAAAACGCCTTCGCGCGCCATGTACGAGTAGTAGTTGATCTTCCTTATCCCGCACTCGATTGACCGCCTGTAGTCCTCCGGGCTGACGCCGCTTCCGCCGTGCATGACGAGAGGAAGGCCGGTCAGTTCGCGGATCTTTTCGATTCTCGGGAAGTCCAGTTTCGGCTTTTCTTTGTAGATGCCGTGGGCGGTGCCGAACGAGGCCGCGAGAGCGTCGATGCCCGTGTCTTCCACAAATCTTTGCGCGAGTTCCGGGTCGGTGTAAACCGCGCCTCCGGAGTGGTGTCCGTCTTCTCTCGACGCCAGCGCCCCGATCTCCGCCTCCACGTCGACGTTCAGTGCGTGCGCGTATTCGGTTATCGAAAATGTGTTCGCGGAGTTTTCGGAGTACTCGAGGGCGGAACCGTCGTACATGACCGACGTAAAACCGAGCTCGATTGCGCGCTTTATGTAGTCAAAATGCTCTCCGTGATCGAGGTGAACGCAGACGGGCACACGCGCGTTTTTCGCGGCCAGCACCATATGCGGGCCGATCACGTCAAGCGGCGCCCACGGCTCGTGAAGCTCCGCGTGACTGATGATTACGGGCACGTCAAGCTCCTCCGCGGCGGAAATGACCGCGTTCAGACTCTCAAGCGTCGGCGTGTTGAAGGCGCCGACAGCGCATTTGTTTTCTTCGGCATAAGCCATGATTTCTTTCAGTGATACTATCATTATTCCATACTCCCTGTCACGCCGGCTGCTCACGCGCTCCGGCATCTGTTTTTATCTTTTCTCGACGTCCTCGACCGAAATCGAGACCGAATTTACGACGCTCCCGCCGGGTTCAAGCTGCCTGTACGCGAAATAGCCGTCGAGCCAGCTCGTGGCGGGTTCAAGCCCGATCGTATAGTCGCCGCTGCCCATACTCTTCCACTCGACAAGCACCGGCAGCGTGGCGTCCGAGTATCTGACCGTCAGTTTTTTCCCTATTTTACGGTTTAAAATGGAGATTTCCGGCCTTCTCGGACGGTGGAAGTAGCACATTTCCTCCTCGTTGTCGCATGGGGCGTCGACAAGGAACATACGGGCCTTGTTTTCTGCCGCCCACGGCGTTCTCGGGATTGACTCCAGAGCGTCGCAGATTATTTCAGCGCCCTCGTCGACAAGCGGGTAGCCGCCGTTGATGTGGTAGAGCATGCAGTAGTTTTCGGTGCGGAAGGCGTTGTTTGTGAGCGTGTCGGTTATCACGACGGTGCCGCTGCCGAATGCGGTCTCGATAACGCGGTTAAGTGTCATGTTTTCACCGAAAAGCGCCGCGTCGCGGACCGTCGCGGAAATTCTGACGCCTTTTTCGTCTGCTTTTATCGCGTTGATCTCCGCGGGAATCGAGTGGAGCCTGCCGTGGATCGGAAATCCGTCGCGCGCGCCGATGTTGTCAAGGCCGCAGGTGTAGAGCATTCCCGCGGGGAACGTGTGCGGGAACTCGTCCTTCACGCCGTAAAGACCGTTCTTTGTGAGGAAGCCGATGTTCGTGCCGCCGTGCCAGAGCCTTAATATGTCGAGGCAGTTGCTCTCGGAGAGCACAAAGTTGAGTTTTCCGTTGCTGACGTTAATAAGCCTGACGCCTGCCCCGCGTCCGTCGTTTACTGTCACGCGCTGCGCCTCGCAAAGCTGTTCCGGTGTTCCGATTTTTCTGTTCATTTTTTAACCTCTTTTCTCTGTTCTCACACAAGCGGGCGAACCGCGCCGTAAAGTTTTTTGTACCGTTCGAAAATCTCGCCGTACCGCTCGTGCGTCTCCGGGTCCGGGACGAATTCCGACGTTTTCACGACCATTTTCGAGCGCGCCTCTTCAAGCGATTTGAAGACGCCTGTCGCGACGCCGGTGAGCATCGCGGAGCCGACGGTTCCCGCCTCTGTGGTCTCAAGAACGTCGATTGGAAGGCCCGTGACGTCCGATTTGATCTTCGTCCAGAGAGCCGATTTCGCGCCGCCGCCCGTGGCGACCAGCCTTTCGATCTTAATTCCCGACTCCGAGATTTTCTCTATGTTTAGGCGCATTTCGTACGCCACCGCCTCCATGCACGCGAAGTAGATATCGCACGCCGACGTAGACATGTCGAGCCCCGCGATCACACCGCGCGAACCGCTGTCCATGTAAGGAGTCGCCGCCCCCGCGAAGTGCGGAAGCACCAGAATTCCCGTGGGCCCTTTGTAGCCGCGCTGCAGATATTCGTGAACGCTCATGCCGGCAGCCCGCGCCTCCTCCTTTTCCGCGCGGCATACGTTGTCGACGCACCATTCAAGGAGCGCGCCGCCGGTGTACGAAAACGCGTACGCAACGTACGAGCCGAAATACGGGACCACGTTGTAGTTGTTGTTCTGGAAGCTTGTTCCGGACGGGATCTCTTTATATACCGGCGTGATGCACTCGACCGTTCCCGCGCCCTCAGCCGCGATTCCCGGTTCAGTCACTCCCGCACCGACAGCCGCAGCCACCTGGTCGTGCGCAACCGCCACAACAAGCACGTCGCGCGAAAGGCCCGTCTTTTCCGCCGCCTCCTTTGAGACCGTGCCGGCGGCGGTTCCCGACGGAACAGGTACCGAAAAGAGCGAGGAGTCGATTCCAGCCGCGCCGAAAATCTCGCCGCTCCATTTGAGCGTCTTCAGGTCGAAGGCCATCGTCCGCGTCGCGAGCGAGTAGTCTATGGCGCGCTTTCCCGTCAGCAGAAAGACCGCGTAGTCCTCGACAAGAAAAACGTGTTTGATTTTCGCGAAAACCTCCGGCTCGTTGCGCGCGATCCACATCAGCTTGGGAAGGCTGTACATCGAGTGGGGGTTGAGGCCTGTAATCGACGCGATTTTTTCCCTTCCGAGCTTATTTACAAGCTCCGCGCACTCCTCCGCCCCGCGTGGGTCGGTGTAGAGCATCAGCGGCCTGAGCGTATTTCCGTCACTTCCCGCGGCTATGAACGACTCGCCGAACGAAGTCACTCCGATGCCTTTGATGTCAGGGAAGCGCTCCGCGGCGGCCTTGACGACCTCCAGAATACTGTCCCTCAGCGCGAACGCGTCGAGCTCGTGCGTGCTTTTCAGCCTCGAAGCAGGGTACGCCCTGTACTCCGAGCCCGTTTTCGCGCCGTTTTCGTCAAAAACCGTTATTTTGCACCCTGTGGTGCCTATGTCAAGTCCCGCGATCTTCATTTTTGGTCTCAATTAATCTCAGTCTATTTCGATCATTTCGTACCCGAGGTAAACTCTGAAAGCCTCCTCGAGCACGTTTTTCATATGTCCCACGCCGACCGACGTGTGGTGCTTGAACCCTCCTCGCGCCAGCTTCAGAAGCTTGTCCTGAAGGCCGTCGATCTCCGCGACGCCGCCGCAGCCGAAAAACTCATCCTCGATCGGTTCGCCCGTAAAGCGCCCCTCGGAAACGTAGACGATCAGCTTGCCGTCCTTTGTCTGGCAGTTCGAAAACGTCATCGGGAACGCCTTGATGCGACCCTCGTTCGAACCCCAGCCGCTGCCCGGGTCGCCCTTCGCGAACATCTTGTGCTCGGTAACTGTTCCGGGACCTGTCATGAGCGTCTGCGCGACCGGTCCGCAGTGGAAAAGGATGACCTTGTTCTCGTCCTCGCCGTAGTTGTTGTTCCAGTCAAGAACCGCCGTGGGAAGGCCGGACGCCAGGTTCATGGCGCGCATCGTGATGGCCGAACAGAGGTCGATCTCGCACGACGCAACGATGCCGCGGTCGTTGAGCTCCGACAGCAGCACGCACGGGCAGACCCTCAGAATCGTCTCCATCTCGTTCCAGCAGCGGAGCGTCAGCGCGTCAAGGTGATACGTCTCAATGTAGTCGTCGATCGCGCAGCTGATCTTGGCCAGCGTCTCCATGTTGCCGTCGGGAACGAGCGAGCAGTTCGTGTAGTTCTTCAGCCGCTCGATCTTCGCCTCCACGCGCGCGTCGGTTTTCATCTTCCCGACGTTGTAGACGAGTTCGGAAAGGTCGAACGACTCGACCGTGATACCGTATTTTTGAAGCGCGATCTCGTCAAAACGCGTGGTCTTAAACGCGGTCGTTCTCGCGCCGATGCAGCCGACCGTAAAGCGCTTCATGCCGTTCACGACGCGACACACCGCCGCGAACTCGTCGATATTTTCTCTAAATTTAGGTGAAAGCGGGTGCACGACATGGGGCTTTAGCACCGTGAACGGGATCCCGTACTGCGTGAAAACGTCGGTGACCGAAAACTTTCCGCAATACGCGTCGCGGCGGTGCTGAAAATCCATCTTCCCGATCTCGTCCGGGTAGGCCTGCAGAAGGATCGGCACGCCCGCGTCCCTGAGCGCCTCCGCCGCGCCGTTCTCGTCCACGAAAATGGGCATCGAAAAGATCACGCCGTCGTACTCGCCCCTGTGCTCCTTGAGCCACGAAGCGTACAGCCGCCCCTCGTCACGCGTCTCGACCGCGCCGTACCTTGTCGCGTCCGCGTCCATAATAATATAATCGTAGCCCGCGTCCGTCACAGCCTTCACCATGTCGTCGCGCGCCCCCAAAATGAGCTCGCCAGGCATAAACCCGCGGTTTCCAAAACACAGCGCAAAAACAGTCTTCTTCATATCAAAAATCCCCTTCCGCGGCTTCCCGCCGCCGGTCTTTTTTACCGGTTTGATTATACAATTCCGCCGCCCCGAAGTCAATACGCGGGGCGGCTCCTTAAATAAAGGGGGCGCCGCCCCGTTGCAACAAGGCGGCGCCCCCGCTTTCCGTTTATCATTTTTGCGTTTTATGTGCGTTCCTAAACGTCAGCATGTCCCGCGCGCAAAAAGTCTCACCACATGGTATCCAGGAACTCCCCGAGGTTGAACAGCTCGTCCGTCTCGTCTCCCCTCAGAATGTACGTATAATAGTAATTCGTCGAGCCGCTTTCCGAGCTTTCGGACGAACCGCGCACAAGGATGTGGCGGGAATCGTCGTCTTCAACGACGCCGTAGTCGTACTCGCTCTGCCTCATAAATTCCGCGTCGGTGTCAAACTCCCTGTACTCCACGTCGGCGAGGCTTAACGTTCCGCGCGGCGTCAGACGGTAAACCACATGTGCCTTCGGCACGAGGTCGTCAAATCTCGCCCCCTCGGGAACGGTCGAGTCGTTATTCCGGTCGTAGGAATAATCCGTCACCTCGCCTGTGTAAATTCCGCCCGTCAGCGCCCCTTCGACCTTCATGGCGAGATTCACGATCCTTCCGTCGGCGAAATAGTTGAAAACGAGCCTTGTGGCGTGAGGCGAGTTTTTGTTTTCGTCGAGTTCGCCCTCAAAGCAGCGGTACTGGTCGCCCGCGGCTGTCATTATGCGCACCATCCCCGGAGTCCCCGTATTATGTTCCTTTGTTTCAAACAAAAGGTGGACCCTTTCCTCACCGGTGTCTTCGTCGTTGTAAAAAAAGTACCCGATTTTCATCCGGATCAGGTTAATACCGGTGTCATTCACAACCTTTTCGCCGTCGTAGTAGATATACGCGCTTGACAAGGTGAGCTTGGAGAAGCCCTCCGTGAGCTCTTTTTCGTTTTCGGAAATAATTACCGCCGCACCGAGAAAATCGCCGTCCTCAAGGCGTGAATAGACGTCCGCCGCAACCGAATCCAGGAACTTATACGAGTTCCCGGGAATAATGTCGTCTATGCCGCCGAACCACGGATCGTCCCAATACTCGCCGTGATGGCCGCTGTGCTCGCCGTACAGAAAATTCGAAAAGAACTCGGAAAGCGCCACCGAGGAACCCGATTCGGCTATCACGACGCCGATGATCACGACAGAAACAACCAGCGCTGCCGCTCTCGCGACGAACGCCGCATGCTTCGCGGCCGACCTTTTAACAGCCGCCTTCCCCGCGCCTTCCGCCTCTTTCGCGTTCCTGCCGCCACGCCCCTGACCGCCTTCTCCCGCAACGGGAACGGTCTCCTGCGCAGCGCCGGCACCCGGATCTCTTATCTCGGTTCCCGGATCGGCCGTCTCCGCCCCTTCGCGCGCAAACTCGCCGGCGTCGTCAAAGAACTCCCTTCCCGGAGCCGCATATTCTGGCGCGGGCTGAGGGTACTCGAAAAGATTCCCTCTCGGGCAGCCGTACTCGTCCCTGCGGTCGCGGACCTCCCTGAGAGCGCCGTCACGCGTATATTCGTTTCGGAACGGTTTTTCGTCCATTTCGTTCTCCAATTGACAGGAAGTTTAAATCCCGTGCATCCGGTAATCGCTAAGTTTTCTGTCACTCAGTAATCGAAAAATTTCAATCACTCAGTAATCGCTAAGTTGCGAGACTCAGTAATCGCTAAGTTTCGAGCTATTTTTTCGAGCGCGACCCCGAAGCTGTACGAAGGTACTGCGAGAGGGGAGCTCTCGAAAAGCAGGCCGCAGCAATCCGCCGCAGGCACTTTGTTAACCGTACATCGTCTAAATTTATACCTCGTTCCGGAAACGCATTTTATGTTGCGTCTCTCACTTGACCGCTTCGCGGAATCGCTCGAACCGCCAACATAAAACTGCGGCGGCGTTTTGTAAGGTCGCGATTTTCTGAGCCGAAAATCAGCGATTACTGCTTCATGTGCAAATCGAGTTGCGGATACGCAATCTCAATTCCGCTCTCGTCGAAGCACACCTTCAGCTCGCGGTTGAGCAGCCTTCTGCCGGCGAAAATGTTCTTTTCGTCGACCTCCGCCTTAAACTTCAGCAATACGCAGGAGTCGGCCAGATCCTCCACACCCAGGTAGACCACGGCGCCGGTGAAAACGTCGGCGTTGCGGTCCTTGATCTTCTCGAGGATCGCGGGAATCTTCTTTTCGACCTCTTCGAGGCTGAGCTTGTAGGAGATGCCGACCGTGGAGATCGCCACGGAGCCGTGTTCGGAACGGTTGACGATGTTCTTGATGTCGGAGTTGTTGACGATCTTGAGGTTGCCGCCGGCGTCTCGAATGCCGGTGGTGCGGATGCCGATCGAATCGACCGTGCCGCGGAAGCCGTCAAGCTCGACGATGTCGCCGACGTTGTACTGGTTTTCGAAAAGGATGAACGCCCCGGTGACCAGGTCGGAAACGAGGCTCTCCGCGCCGAAGCCGACGATCAATGCGACAATTCCGACGCCCGCGAAAATCGTTCCGGTGTTCACGCCCGCGATTGCCAGGCCCCAGCAGATGCCCGCGATAACGATCGCGTACTTGAGCAGACTCAGCGTGACCGTGATTATCGTCCGGGTGCGGTTTTTGAGCTTCGGGCTGCGGCTGACCGACTCGAGAATGAGGCGGATGACCTCAAGGATCGCGATCAGGAACGCCACCATAACGGTCAGCTTCAGGATCGTGTAGCCGTCGGTTCTCAGTCTGCCCAGAATCTGTCCCGCGTTCCCGAAGGCGCCGAGCAGCATCGCGGCGACGCCCGTGGTGACCATGATGGCAGCGGCGATGATGATCTTTATGATTCTGTGTTTCATCGACTTTTGTTTCTTGTTAGTGTCTTCCATAATTTCCCTCTTCCGCCTTCCCGACCGTTTCACAGCCGCGGAAAGCCTTCAAAATCGGTTCAGCGAGTGATCGCGTCAATATCGTTCTTGGACGAGATGACCATCAGGTGCTCGTCCTCCACAAAAACATAATCCGGCGACGGCATCGGCACGAGCTTGCCGTCTTTTCTGTACGCGAGAATGCTCACGTTGTAGTTGACCCTGACGTTGACCTCGCGGATCGTCTTTCCGATCCACTTTTTCATCGGTTTGACCTCGTACACGCCGAGATCCTCGGAGAGCTCGATGAAGTCGAAAATGCGGTTGCTGCCCGCGGTGATGGCGATCCTCTCGGCGATATCGCGCTCGGGGTAGATGACCTGATCGGCGCCGTTGCGCAGCAGGAATTTGGCCTGCACGTCCTCGTCCGCCTTCGCGATGACCCTGCGAGCACCGAGGTCCTTCAAAAGCGAGGTGATCTGGATACTGTTCTGGAAGTCGCCTCCGATGCAGACGTAGCACGCGTCGAACTCGTCGACCCCGAAGCTTCTCAGCACCTTTTCGTCGCAGCAGTCGCCCACCTTGGCGCTGACCACGTACGGCAGAAGGTCCTCAAGCACGTCCGAGGATTTGTCGACGATCATCATTTCAACGTCTCTCTGCTTCGCCATGCTGAGGCAGAGGTGATGTCCGAACGACCCCATTCCGATCAATAAAAATGATTTCATTTCAAAAACCGTCCTTTCAAAAGGATGATGTTGCGCGACTTCAGCCGTCCAATACTTTTCGTAATAATATTATACGAAATTTTTCCGGGAATGTCACCGTTTTCCTAAATTTACGAAATTTTAAAAGCGCCGTACCGCGCTGCACGGCAGGTTTGAGCCTCCGTCAGCCGACCGTGATGTTTTCGGTCGGATACGTGACTCTCGGGCGCGCCTTCTTCTCAAGCATCGCGAGGCCGAACGAAACGCTGCCGACACGGCCGATGTACATAAGGACTATTATAATCAGCCTGCTCACCGGCAGAAGTCCGGAAGTAACGCCCGTCGACATTCCGACCGTTCCGATCGCCGAAAACGTCTCGAAAAGGATGTCGCGCGTCGCAACAGGCTGGATCGTTCCGATGATCATCGCGCCGACCACCGCCATCGTAAGGTTCATGAAGAAGATGTACACCGCCTGCCTGAGCGCGCCGTCGCTGAGACTTCTCCCGAAAATGTTCGCGTCCTGCTTGCGTCTGATTCCCGACCACGCGAAAACGAAGATTACGAGGATCGAGGTCGTTTTGATACCGCCCGCGGTCGAACCGGAGTTGCCGCCGATGAACATCAAAAAGTACGTCAGAATTATCGACGGATCCGATAGCGAAGCGGTGTCTGTCGTGTTGAAGCCGGCAGTTCTCGCGGTCACGGAGCTGAACAGCGCGGTCCATATCCTCTCGCCGACGCCCATTTCCGCGCCTGTCGCGTTTCTCTCAAAAATGAAAAACAAAAGCGCGCCGCCGAAAACGAGCAATACCGTCATAAAGAGGACCGCCTTCGTCTGCAGCTTGTACCTCTTCCACTTGAATTTGTGGACGAGCAGATCCTCCCACACGAGGAAGCCGAGTCCGCCGATTATAATGAGAAGCATTATTACAATATTGACGAGCGGGTCCGCGGAGTACTCGGTAAACGAATACGGCGTCCCGTCCCGTCCAAGCAGGTCGAAGCCGGCGTTGCAGAACGCGGAAACCGAGTGGAAGACCGACAGCCAGATGCCCTTCCCGACACCGAACCGCGGTATGAACCTTATCGCGAGCAGCGCCGCGCCGATCGATTCAAATCCGAGCGTACCGAAGAAAATCAGCTTTGTGATGCCCAAAATGCCGCCGATGCTCGACGCATTGATGCTCTCCGTCATTATTTGCCGTTCCTGAAGACCGACCTTCCGGCGCATCAGCATGAAGAAAAACGTTATGAACGTCATGAACCCGAGGCCGCCCGTTTGGATAAGCAGAAGGATCACGGCCTGCCCGAACGGGGACCAGTGCGTCGCGGTGTCGTAAACCACAAGGCCCGTAACGCACGAAGCAGACGCGGACGTAAAGAAAGCGTTCAAAAACGGGGTCGCGTGTCCGTCCCTCGAGGCAACAGGCAGAGAGAGCAGTACCGCCCCGACAAGTATCATAATAAGAAAGCCGAGTGCGATTATCTGCGTGTGCGACAATCTCACGTATCTGCGTTTTTTTGTTCCGTTCCTGTCGATTTTCTTTGCTTTCATAATCGTTCCGCCGCCGGCCGTCACCCATATGCTCCGGCGCTCCGGTCTTTCAAAACGTGTTTCAAAACGCTCCGCTTACAGTAAATGCGCTCTCAGCTCCTCACCCGAAAAAGGCGAGAGGTATGCCGGCGCGATATCGAAAACGGTCTTGCAGCCGGAAGCGCCTTCTTTATAAAGTCTCACGACAGCGCGCGCGAACGCGACAACTGCCGAAGCGGTAAACTCCGGATTGGAGTCGAGCTTCAGACTGTACTCTATCACGTGCCGGTTTTCGCCGTTCACGCCTGTGACGCCTGTTCTGAAAACGAACCCGCCGTGCGGAATTCCGGAGTGCTCGCGTCTGAACTCTTCTTCGGAAATGAAATGAACCGTCGTGTCGTAGTCGGCGAAATAGTTCGGCATCGTTACGATTTCCCGCTCGATGCGCTCTTTGTCGGCACCCTCTTCGGCAACGACAAAGCACTCGCGCCTGTGCATCTGACGCGTTGAAAGTGTCGGATTTTCGCCGGACCTCACGCTCTCAAGGGCCTCAGGCACCGGAATCGTATACTGTTTGCCGTTTTTGACGCCCTCTATGCGCCGGATCGCGTCTGAATGGCCCTGGCTGACGCCCGGTCCCCAAAAGGTGTACGTTCTGCCCTCGGGAAGGATGCTCTGCGAATAGAGCCTGCTGACCGAGAACATTCCCGGGTCCCAGCCGGCGGAAATGAGCGCCACGTGCCCGCTCCCGCGAGCCGCCGCGTCCACGTTCGCAAAATGCTCCGGAATTCTCGCGTGCGTGTCAAAACTGTCCACCACGTTGAAATATTTCGCGTATTCGGGAGTCTGGCGCGGCGTGTCCGTCGCGCTTCCTCCGCACAGGATAAGCACGTCAATTTCGTCTTTGTGGGCGGCAATTTCCGAGGCCGGATAAACCGGAATTCCCTCAGTCAGAATCTTCACCGTCTCGGGCGGTCTTCTCGTAAACACCGCCGCGAGCTTCATATCGGAATTCTGCTTCAGTGCGCATTCGACGCCTCTGCCCAAATTCCCATAGCCTGAAATACCAACTCTGATCATTATTATACGCCTCCCTGGCACGCAATTATGCGTTCAAGTCAACAGTTCGTTCCGCCAACGCTTCCCGCGCCGCGAAAAGAACATATTTTTAATATTTTACCACTTCCGCAGCGGTTTTTCCATACGGATTTTGCGTGGGTTCACGTGATTTTGCGTGCCGCAACACCGCAACACGTTGCCGCAGCACAAGTTCATAAATAGGGGGCTGTTAAAAAACTGGCAATTCTGCCGGGGATGTAACAGCCTCTTTTTTTGTTGTCAAAAAGACAAAAAAGTACCTTTTTTACGTGTTTTATGA
>CADAZX010000003.1:19628-88816 GCA_902792515.1 uncultured Ruminococcus sp. | reverse complement strand
GGATGAGGCCACGGCAAGCCTGGATGCGGAAACCTCCTTTGAGGTGCTGGACGCCATCCTGAAGCTGGACGGCTACACCCGCGTGATCGTCACCCACGATCTGGACGAAAGCATTCTCCGTCGCTGTACCGACCTGTTCGCCCTGAAAAACGGCGCGGTTTCGGAACAGGGGACCTTTGATGATCTCATGGCGCATAAGGGTTACTTCTATTCGCTGTTCACCGTCTCCCAGAGATAATCGTATTTCCTAAAGGCATCTTGAAATTGGGTTGTGTTTTGGTATAATAACAACGCTATTATCCGCAGCAGTTCCCCTTCTCTGTTATCAACGCTGATAACAAAATGATAACAGAAGGGGTGATAGGCTGGATAATATGGATATATCAAGTAATCAAAGGAACGATAAACAGAACAAATAGTATTTCCTAAACGGAATCAGTTAAGTCCTGTCGAGTGGGAGTAAGACACAAAACGCTGCAAACCCGCATAAATACCGGGTTTTTGAGGCTTCAGGCAGCCTCGTGACAACGTTTTGACAACACTTTAAGCATTACTCATAAATAAAGAGCTAACTGATTTTTGTTGGATCAATTAGCTCTTTTTCTTTTGTCCGTGTGTGCAATGCACATAATTATATTGACAATTCCTTCGCATATGGTATAATAGAGACGAAGGAGGCGATACCATGAAAAATGTAAATGTGACTCTTCGAGTAGATGAGGATCTGAAAAAGCAAGCGGAGGCTCTTTTTTCCGAACTGGGGATGAATCTTACAACTGCCTTTAATATCTTTCTCAGGCAGTCCGTTCGTGAGCAGCAGATTCCTTTTCAGGTGAGCAAGAATGTGCCGAACGCGGTCACCCTTACCGCTATGGATGCGGCTGAAAAAGGAGAAGACTTGTATGGGCCCTATGATAGTGTCTCTGATCTGATGGAGGCGCTCAATGCTTAAGGTCGAGTTCACCGGACAGTTCAAAAAGGACTATAAGCTCGCTATCAAAAGGGGTTGCGATCCGAAAGAACTGGAAGCAGTCATCACTCTGCTTGTCAACGAACAGCCCTTGCCGGAGAAATACCGGGATCATGCACTTACGAATTCCCGCAATTACAAAGATATGCGGGAGTGTCACATTGAACCGGATTGGTTACTCGTTTATAAAGTTCTGAGGGGAATACTGATTCTAAGATTAATCCGCACCGGCAGTCATAGCAATCTGTTTTGAGAAGACTGCCCTTGTGGCAACAAGTTGGCAACAAAAAATCAGATAGCCCATATTCGCTGGAGAATACAAATAATCAGAATAACACGTGCCAAATCACTCATACAACCCGAATATTGCTTATGTCTTTTATATCGCCGGGTTTATTGAAAGCTGGGGGCGCGGTGTTGAGAAGATTTGTAATGCTCTTAGGGCTGAAAGCTTACCGATGCCAGAGTATACCGTGAATCCAGGAGATATCATGATCAAGTTCACTGGGCCTGAAGATCGTATAATCAGGGCGACTGATAGGGTGACAGAAAAGGTTACAGATCAGGTTACAGATGAGGTATCAGAACGGGAGAATGAACTTTTGAGACTATTGTATGAAGATCCTGGATATAGATATCAAACAAGAATCCAAAAGGTGACTGATCAGGTGACTGAGGTGACTGATCGGTTATCAGAATAGTTATCAGATAAGTTATCTGATAAAAACTCGACTCTTGAGGCGTTAATGTGGATCCTGTCAAACAACTATTGGATTAATTCTACAGATAATGCGCTGACAACGTTTTGACAACACCCCATTAGATAGCCCTTGTTTTTAGGCTAATCAGAACAACTGAAAGGTTGGTTGTTAATTCCTAAACGGAATCAGTTAAGTTCTATCGAGTGGGAATGACACGCTATCCCGCCCGCGTTGTAATTGCGGACAAAAGCCTTTTTCAGGACGGCTTTGAGCGTTGCTGCAACGGTGAAACAATAGTATCAGTATGGCTGTCGCCGCCGGATTTCCGGCGGCCCCTTTTTCTTCATTTACTAAGCCTCTTGCGTTAAGAGACGGGAGTTATCTGTACCCGACCGGAACCGGCGAGGAAGGTGTCGGGTCGATTTTTGTGTAAAAACAGTTGCTTATTTATCATTTTTTGCGCTTTTTTTGGAGCGTTTAAACTCTTGAACTGACGCGCGCTTTTTAATATAATAAAATGCCCTTCTTTGCGAAAGGTAATGCAACCTTTTTTAGGAGAAAAAGATGACAGACAGAATCAGAAGAATCACATCCCTGCTTATCGCGGTGTTTATGCTTTTCGCCGCGGTGCATTTTCCCGTTTCTGCGGTGGACGGCGGCACGGAAACGCCGGTTTACACTGTGGAGCAGGTAATTGAACTTCTTGAGCAGATCGACTCGCTCCAGGAGATGCAGGACAAGAGAAAGACCGAGTTCGCCGCCACGAAAAGGGCGCTGACCAACGCGACGTTTGCGGACAACCTTTTCGACGAAGAGGTGCTTGCGGAGCACGAGGCGTGTGCGGCGGCGTACGAGGAGTACGTTGACGGAATGTTCGCCAAGCGCGCGGAAGCCAAGGCGGCGTACGACTCTCTGACGGCAGAGCAGCAGGCCGAGATTCCGGAGGAGCTCTCCGGCAAGCTCGTTCCTTACGACAAGCTCGACACCGTTTTCAATCAGAGAGCGTACAACATTCTCGTTCCCGAGAACGAGGACAGCCCGTACATCTACCAGCTGATCGGCGCGTACGAGTGCTCGAACCACGGCTGCGGCGAGATTCCGGCCAGCATGGCGCTTATCGATACGACCGACGAGTCCATCCGCAACGAAAACGGACAGTGGGTTCCCGACAAGCTCTACGAGTACGGCGAGTGCAATTACGACATCGTGTACTGCTCCGACGCCCACCCTTCGCCGAGTACGACGAACCTCTACAAGCGCATCAACCTCGAGGACAGCACCTACTACAGCAAGTACGCCGCGAGAAAGCTCCGCGCGATCGTCATCAATTCATACCCCTACGTCTCCATCGACGAGATGAAGGCCTTCCTTAAGGCGAACGGCTTTGACGGCAAAAAGGCCGACAAGCTCGACAAGAGCGAGATTATCGCGGGCGTTCAGATGGCCATCTGGTACTATGCGAACACCGGCAACGTCGACCACAACGACCTCGTAGGTTACGCGTACACGTTCAACAACTACAAGAACCCGTGGATGCCCAACAGGATCCACCAGTTCCAGAACGAGTGCTGGACGTGGTGGGACGCGGCGGGAAACGGTCAGCACAACGGATGGCGCCCGTACAAAACGTACCTCTCCGCCATCGAGGACAGGATCAACTCGCTCGTTGACTTCCTGGTATCTCTGCCCGGACAGGACCCCGCAAGCGACCAGATCCTCATTTCCGACCTGCAGATCACGCGCCGCAAGCTCATTCCCGGCACCGACAACACATACAGTGTCGGCGTGAAGGTCATTCTTAACCACGGAAGCAACGTCGCAAACGACAACGTTGTTCTGACTGTCGAGACTTTCCAGGAAGGTGAGACGCCCGTCGTTGTCGCGACGACAGACATTTCCGAACTCACCGAATATGAATTCACGGTAACCGCGAAGGACGGCGACAGGATCAGGATCACCGCGGACGGAACGCAGTACGTCGGAAAGGGCGTTTACTGCTACGAGACTGCTGCCGGCCCGAGAGAGGACCAGGCGCTGATTTCCGTGACCGAGGGCGAAACAAGGGTCCACGCGGAGTCTATTATTGTTTTCACACGCGAAGCCGACAAGGGTCTGCGCCTTTCCAAGATCGCGAGAGGCGAGGAGCACGAGTATCCGATCTCCGACATCGTGTTCAACATCTACGCTGTGCCCGCTTCGATAGTCGCCCCCGGCTCAGGCGCCGAGAATGCCTACGTCGGAAACGAGAGGAAGATCGCGACGCAGCAGGAAGTCGACCTGATCGCAGTTCCCGAGAATTTCGTCGGAACCATGACGACCGACAACAGCGGCTACGCCTTCACCGAGCTGCCTTACGGCACATATCTGCTTGTGGAGCAGCCCAGCTCCAAGGTCCTCGCGCCTGCGGATCCGATCTATTTCGTGCTTCCTGATCTTGACGGGTCGGAAGAAACTGTCATTTACGCCGACATCGCCGACATCCTCGTCGAAAACACGCGCGAGGAATTCGAGACAGACGCGGTCGAGCTTCAGGCGACCAAAGAGTTTGAGAACTGGGGCAAGGCCGACTCGTTCACGTTCGTGCTCTCTGCTGTGACCGAAGGCGCGCCGATGCCTCTACGCAACACCGCGGTGGCGACGGCCAACAAGCCTGTTGCGGTTTTCGAAAAGATCACTTACGACACGAGCTGCTTCGACACCGGCGATCAGAGCTCGAACGTCCGCGTTTACGAGTACACGATTACAGAGGTCGACGACCACGTTCCCGGAGTCACTTACGACACGACCGCTCACCCGGTGACTGTTACCGTCACGAAAACGATACGCATCGACGCAGAAGCGAACACGCGTATCATAGATATTGAGGCTGTAGTCGACTACGGCGGCGAGGAAACGCTCGTTATCACAAACACATTCACGCCGGTCACCGCCCATTTTGAGGCGACAAAGGCGTTCGAAGACTGGGGCAAGGCCGACTCCTTCACGTTCGTGCTCTCGGCTGTAACTGATTGCGCTCCGATGCCCAAGGTCGCCGAGCTTACAGTCACCGAGGACAATCCTACGGCTGTTTTCGCGGATCTCGAATTTGACAAGACCGGCGTTTACGAATATACGATTACCGAGGTCAACGACCACGTTCCGGGCGTCACTTATGACACGACGCCGCACACGGTCACCGTAACTGTTTCCGCCGACGCTCAGACCAATGCGCTCTCCGCCTCTGTTGAGTACGACGGCGATCAGGCCCTTGTGATCACCAACACGTATTCGCCTGCCACCGCTCACTTCGAGGCGACCAAGGCGTTCGATGACTGGGGCAAGGCCGAATCATTTACGTTCGTGCTCGAGGCTGTTACCGCAGGCGCTCCGATGCCGGCAGCTGACACGTTGGAAGTCACGGAACAGAATCCGACCGCCGTCTTCGCGGACCTCACGTTCGAAAATCCCGGCACATATGAGTACATAATCACCGAGTTCGACGATGGCGTTCCGGGCGTCACGTACGACACGACTCCCCACAAGGTTACGGTCACCGTAACGGTTGATCCGGATACGAACGCGCTTTCCGCCGCTGTCGATTATGACGGCGCTCAGACGCTTGTTATTACAAATACGTTCACTCCCGCCGTCGCGCATTTCGAAGCGGTCAAGGAGTTCAACGACTGGGGCAAGGCAGGCTCCTTCACGTTCGTGCTCGCGGCTCTTACCGCGGACGCTCCGATGCCTAAGGTATTCGAGCTGACCGTCACCGAAAACGATCCGGCCGCGATCTTCGCTGAACTCGAGTTTGACACCGTTGGCGTTTACGAGTACACGATCACCGAGGTCGACGACCACGTTCCGGGCGTCACGTACGATACGGTCGCGCACAAGGTCACAGTTACCGTAGAGGCTGACCCTCAGACGAACGCGCTTTCCGCAACAGTTGACTACGACGGCGCTCAGACGCTCGTTATCACGAATACGTTCACGCCCGCAAGCACCCACTTCGAGGTGACAAAACAGTTCGAAGACTGGGGCAAGGCAAGCTCGTTCACGTTCGTTCTTTCGGCGATCACCGAAGGCGCTCCGATGCCTGACATTACCGACGTCAGAGTGACCGCGAACGTGCCCACGGCCGTTTTCGAGGAACTCACGTTCAATACTGTAGGTACTTTTGAGTACGCGATCACCGAGGTCGACGACCACGTTCCTGGTGTCACTTACGACACGTCTGCGCACAAGGTCACTGTTAATGTAATGGCTGACCCGCAGACCAACGCGCTTTCCGCAACAGTTGACTACGACGGCGCGCAGACGCTCGTCATTACCAACACGTTCAGCGAGACGAAAGCCCATTTTGAGGCGACAAAGCAGTTCTCCGACTGGGGCAAGGCAAGCTCGTTCACGTTTGTGCTCGCGGCTCTCACCGAAGGCGCGCCGATGCCGGCGGTCACCGAAATTGCGGTAACCGAAAAGGCCCCCACGGCTGTTTTCGAGGAACTCACGTTTGACAGAACAGGCGTTTTCGAGTACACGATCACCGAGGTCGACGGAAAAGTGCCCGGCGTCACGTACGACACGGCGGCGCACAAAGTCACCGTTACCGTAGAGGCTGACCCGCAGACGAACGCGCTCTCCGCAACCGTTGACTACGACGGCGCTCAGACGCTTGTGATCACGAACACCTACTCGACCACTCCCTGCACGGCGACTCCCGAGGTCACGAAGGAGCTTATCGACCGCGAGTGGAAGGACAGTGACGAGTTCGTTTTCGACCTCACGGCCGTCACGGAAGGCGCTCCGATGCCTGACAAGACTTACGCAACCGCCACCAAGGCGAACCGAGTGGCCGCGTTCGGAACCATCGAATTCACCGTTCCCGGCGTGTACGTCTACTCGATCACAGAGCGCGCGGGAAGTGTTCCGGGAATGATCTACGACACGCAGGTCCACACAGTGACGGTCACCGTTACCGACGAGGATTCGGTCCTCAAGGCCGAGATTGATTACGACGGCGAAAACGCGCTGACGATCATCAACTCGTTCCTGCCGCCTCCGCCTCCGACAGGCGACAACTCGATGCTCGTTTTTGCAGTCGCGGCGTTCCTGCTTGCCGCTGCGGAAGCGTTCGTTCTCATTATCCGCCGCAGACGCAACGGGGAATCATGATGAATAAAATGTAAAAAATAACTGATTTAAAAGCGCTGCCCGGCCCGCCGGTCAGCGCTTTTTCCATTCTTAAAAGAATACAGCCCCGGACCGCCCTTGAACCACCCCCGTTTTTGTGCTACAATGAACTCGCTTAAAAGGCACCATTAAACCAATATGGAGGAAATATGAATAAAAGAATTTCTTTCATCGTTTCGGTCGTTATGGCCGCGGTACTCATTTTATCCGCTGCCGGCTGTGCCGTACCGGAACGGTCCGCCGAACACCTCGAGGACTATGTCTTCACCGTCCGGTATCATGACAATTTCAACATTCTTCAGCTGACCGACATTCACTGGAACGTAAACACGTCCGCGAAGGCCTCGATGAACTACCTTGACAAGCTGCTCAAGGAAGTGAACGACCACATCGTCGCCACCCAGGGAACTTCCGCGAAGATCGACCTCGTGGAGCTCACGGGCGACATGTTCATGCTCGCAAACAGCTACCACCTCACCACGTTCATCGACTACTTCGAGCGTAAAGCTGAGGAGTACGGTTTCGTTTACGCGCCGATCTGGGGCAACCACGACAGACACAGCCTGTACAATCCCAACGAGCTGGCGGAGAGGTTTAAGAAGGCGGAGCACTGCCTGTACCTCGAGCCGAACGACGACCTGTACGGAAGAAGCAACTTCGTTATCAACCTGACGGAGGACGGCACGAAAAACTCGCAGGTCGCGTGGATGATCGCCAACCTCGACTCGGGCGCAAGCTTTTCCGAGACGGAATTCGACGTTTTCCGTGAATACGACTACATCCGCCCCGAGCAGACCGACTGGTACGTTGCCGAGCACGCGCTTGCCGGCGAAAACGTCCCTGCGATAGCGTACTACCACATTCCCCAGGACGAAAACGAAAAGGCGTGGAAGGCGGTTTCCGAGGAAGGCGCCGCCATCAAAAACAAGTTCTTCAGGCTGGAGGAGTTCGCCGACAACGGCAACGAGAAATTCGCGAGCGACTTTATCGACAGGGCCAAGGACCACGGGCTTAAGGGCGCTTTTATGGGCCACGCCCACAACGTCGACTGGACTTTTGAATACGAGGGCGTCGTCATAGGCCTCGGCGTCAAAACAGGCGACGAACTCTATTTCGCGCACATCGACGTGAACTCGGAAGACGAGGCGATGCAGGCGGGCCTCAAATCCGTCGGCATAACCGAGAATTTTGACCTGATCGGCGCGTCCCTGGTGACGCTTACCGCGCGCGACGGATCGTTCGATCTGGAGCACCTCTATTACAACGAAAGGGAAAACGGAGACTTTGCCGTTTGGGTGAAATGGTGATGAAAAAGATTTTTGACCGCAGCAATTTTGTCCTTTCGGAACTTGGCGGAAAGCAGAAAAGGCAGTCGGCTTTCGTGACGCTCTGCGTCGTCGGCTTCTTTTTGCTCTCGGCCGTGACTTTTATGAACTTCCTATACTGCATTTCGGACTGCATCGGTTCGATCGTCTGCGCTTCCGCCGACGTTGCTCTCCGCGACGCCCTGAGGTCGATGCCGATCTTCCTGACGTTTTTCGTGAGCCTGAGCGGGCTGATGGTTTCGCACACGTTCTACAGGAACGAGAGCCGCGAGATCCTTGCGAAAAAGGCGAAAAAGCACGCCTGGATCGGTATCGTTCTGAGCGCTTTGATCATCGTTTACACAGTGGCGATGCGGATCGCGGGCAGGTACCTCTCGTTTGTCGAAGGCGCTCCGTCGCCGATTTACCCGCTCGACGCCATCATTTTTGCTGTCGCGTTCATCGCGCTCGGTGTGATCGTTCTTGCCTATATTAAGAAGAATTCGCAGAGTCAGATATTCTTCGGTCCCTCGAGAGCGCCGCTGCAGAAGAAGGGAAGGGGCGCCAGGAGCTTCTTCAGAACGTTCTGGATGCTCGTAGCGCTGTACGGCTTTTGCGGATTTTTCTACAGCCTGTTCATCGTGGACTTCCAAAACGGCTACGTTTTCTACAGCGTCGCGATGATGCTCGTGTCGCTGGTGGCGTTCCTGACGATCGCCGTCTGGGAGCTCTTCTACAACAACCTGAAGATCGAGAAGAGGAAGGAGTTCACGCTCCCGCTCGCGCTCGTCTCGCTCGCCGTGTCGGTTGCCGCAACGGTTATGTACTTTATCGCGCTCAAGGGGAACCTCGACGGACCGTCCAACGTAGGCTTCGGAATTCTGCCGATAGCTTTTTCGGCGAGCGTCAACTTCGCCACGCTGCTCGTGGTCGCGATGCCTCTCATCGTCTCGGTGACGGCGGTTATCAAAGGCTTGCACAGAAATATTAAAAAACAGAAAAAATAACAGACGACTCTCGCGTGAACGTTCCCGGAGTGAGCTTTTTCAAAGTGAACTTTTTCAGAGTGAACAGGAGGCTTTCTTATGAAAACTGTTAACAATCCGTTCAACGTCAAGTCTTCGGAGGGGCGCTTTAAATCGGCGCGCGCCAATCTTCTGATCGTCGTGGTTTTGACGGCAATCAACTTGGTGCTTGCGTTCTTTCCGGACGGGATGTATTTTATGTTCTCGGCGTACCTGCCTTACGTGCTTATGGTCTGGGGTCTGATGTTCTGCGGCCTGTATCCTGCGGAAGTCTTAAACGAGCTCGGAATAGCGAACCCCATGCCGAAGCCGGTTTTTGCCGTGTTTGCGGGTGCGGCGGTTCTGATCCTGCTGATATACCTTTTTGCCTGGATATTCTCGAAAAAGAACAGGGTGGGGTGGCTCATCGCCGCGCTGGTCTGCTTTGTGATAGATACGGTGATACTGATAATTATCGGGTTTGACCCGGGAAGGGTTTTCGGCAGCGTCATAAACATTGTCTTCCATATCTGGGTGATCGTCTCGCTGATTTTGGGCATAGTCGCGCATTTCAAGCTTAAGAAGGCGGCGAAAAAGGCGGCAGCGGATAAGGCGGCGGAAAAGTCGTCGGAAAAGCCGTCGGCTCCGGAAACCGTTGACGGAAGCTTTCCTGCATGGTCCGGAGAGGCCGGCGCAGTTCTTCCGGAAGAAAACGTATCCGGCGGAGCGCCTGCCGAAGCCGTCGACTGGAAAAAACGCGCGGAAAGCGCGAATTCTCCGGTGCTGAGATTCGCGGATGAAGACGTCAAGTCGCGTGTCTTTCTGGAAACCGTCGTTCTGGGCCACACGGTCACTTACAGGAGAGCCGGCAAGGTCAACGAGCTCGTAATCGACGGCAAGGTGTACGACGAGACGGTTCCGGCTTTTATCGAGACCGCGCACACTCTTACCGCAAGGGTCGACGGACACGTTTTCGAGGCGGGTTTTGACGGCGTCAGCTCCAGCTTCATTGACGTCGACGGCGAAAACGTCGAGAGAAAGTTAAGGGTGTTCTGATTGAACATCCGGGGGGACAGAGCCCGCCGGCGGCGCGTTTTTCGCGCGCGTGCCGGCGGGCGTTTTTTAAATAGGCGGAAACACGCTTTCCGATATCGCAGGCTTTTACCTTTATCGCCGGCGTTTATCCTTCGCGGGACGACCGGCGGGTGCGGGGATGTTGCGTTCTGTCCCTTTACACGATTTTCGAAAGAAGTATAATAAAACCGTTCAATACGGAAGGGGGCCTTGGAATTTGGACCTGGGAAAGACGATTGCGTCGCTGAGAACCGAACGGAATATGTCGCAGCAGCAACTCGCGGACGTGCTTTTTGTCTCGCGGGATCTCGTTTCAAAGTGGGAGAACGGCTCGAGACGTCCCGATTACACGATGATCGAGAGAATTGCGGAAGCGTTCGGTGTGAGAGCGGACGACATCGCCGACAGGAACGGCCTGATTTTCAAGGAACTCTCTGAGTGCGTTTCCGGCGTTCGCGATATTTCCGACAGCGGGCTCGCCGAACTGATCAGCGGCTTTTTGAAGGAGCTCCGCGAAACGGACGCGAAAATGTTCGTGCAGCGCTACTACTTCCTCAGGAACACCTCGGACATTTCACGAATGTTCGGGCTTGGGGAGAACCACGTGCGCACTACGCTCTCGAGAATGCGCCGGAAGCTGAGAAAATACGTAGAGGAAAACCAAAATACGTAGAAGAGAACCAATAATACGTAGAAGAGAACCAATAATACGTAGAAGAGAACAAAAAACACGTTGAGGAGAACCAAAAATGAACGGAACTGACATGTATAACGCAATGAGTAAAATAGACGAAAACCTGATCGACGGCAGCTTCCCGGACGAGTCCGACCGCAAAACCATCAGAAAGCAGAGGCTTGTGAAGCTGATTCCCGTCCTTGCGGCGCTTGTGGTCGTTTTCACCGCAGGCACAGCCGCCGTAGTCGCGATTACGGCAGAGGCGAAGGAGTACAGGGAAGCGGTCAAATTTTTCGACGAGAACGGTCTTCCAATGGAGGGACTGACGCGCACCGACGTAAAGGCGGTCTACAAGGACATCACGACACAGAGTTTTACTTACGGCAAGACCGCGGAAGTCCTAAAGGCCACCTACGAGGGCTGGGAAATAATTCAGAACGAACCGACTCCGGATGAACTGTCGGTCGCGTGGAACTCGAATATGTGGAGCTTCAAGCCGGTGAAAAAGGGCTTCAGTTATGATAAGACCATCACAAGCGCCAAAAACGAATCCGGTACATTCGATCTCGAGGCGACCGTGGTTACGTGCTACAGGGACGGTGAGAAGGTCTGGCAGCAGGCATTTCCCGGAGCGTACATATCCGACTGCGTTAAAACCGCCACCGGAACCGTCGTGTGGGGCACGGACGAGGCACTTTCGCTTTCGAACCCTGAACGGACCGTTTTGTACGCGTTCATCGCGCACGTCGACGACTGCGGAAACGTCACGTTTTCGCGAACTTTCGTACATGGCTTTATTCGCGAGGACATTTTGAACGCTTTTGACAACGGAGACGGCTCACTGACCGTAATCAGCCGTGGCGGCACCAACACCAACACGCTCTGCATCGCCGACCTTGACGCGGGCGGCCGCGAGACGCGCTGTATCAAAAAGGTAATCGAAAGCAACGGCGCCATCACTCACGCGACACGCTACAACGACGGATACATGCTGCTTATGAAGGCGTATCAAGAGACAGGCTCGCTGCTCTACGTCGACCGCGAAGGAAACGTCACAGGCACTTTTTCGTACGAGGAGGATGGTTTCCGCTATGAGATCCGGGACATGGCCGAGTTCGGCGGCAGAATATTCATATCCACTTATGCGTACCCTGCCGCGGCAACAGATTTCGGCCGGGATGAGATCGGCGGCGTACTCCAACATATTTACAACGACCCGGATAACGTAAAATGGAACATCCAAAGCGGGGAACTGACTCCGCTCGTCCGCGACGTCTATACCGCCGTGCTGCTCGTCGTCAAACCGGGCAGCGGCGAGGTCGACAAATTCTTCTCTGTGAAGGGCTCTCTCGGCGCTTCGCTTAATGTGGGCGCGTCCGGCACCCTTGAATGGGACGTCGAGAGCATCACAACGACATTCTTCTCGCCGGCGACAAGCTCGTTCACGATAGGCGGCCGGGCCGACGTGTTCCGGTACTCGTTCGACGAGAGCGGCAACCTGCTCGGTCACGCGAAGACGGGCGAGACGGCGCCGTACAGGAGGTAGGAGTCTTATAGTGCCTATTTATAAAGGGGTATGGGCGGCGCCGGCGCGGAAACGTGCCGGCGCCAACTATAATTATACGCGGCTTTTCTCCCTTACCGGCACTTGTTTCCGGTTGACAAAACTCTTTAAGGCGATTAGAATACAACCGTTCGGGCACCACGAACAACAGCTGTAAAAAAAAGCTATAAAACGATTAATATATAAAGAGGACTATTTGACTATGAACAGAAAAGAACTTGCCAGACAGGCTTTTGAAGAGTGCTGCTCGCCCGAGACCACCGTCCGTTACGGCGTGAAGAGGGGAAGACCGTTCTGGAACGTCGAGTCGACGATGTTTATGTACGTTCCGGCGTTCCATTTTACCGCGATCCGCGACTGCGCCAGGTATTTGTACAAGGCGGTTTGCGAGGACGGCTCGGTCCACACCTTTGAGGCGCCGGACTGCTGCGTGCTGCTGACCCCGATCTGGGCGGAAATTCCGGAAGGCGTCGTAAAACTTACCGTCACCGCGCTCAACCCTGACGGCAGCGAGTACGCCCTTGTAGGCGCGAGAACTTTTTTCAAGCTGGCGAGTTTTCCCGAAGAAACGCCGCCCGCGGTCAGGCCTTACAAGGAGGCCGCCGTTATGGCGTACAGGTTCGCGATGTCGCAAAGTTTTATAAAGCATTGGCTTAAGTACGGCGAGCCCGACCCCTCGTACGACCTGAACTCGTACCCCTGCAAAATGATCGGCGCTCTTGTCGAGGCGATGCTCTCCTACGCCGAGATCTGCCCCGAGGATGCTGAAGACGCGATGAAGGTCGCCGTGAACGCCGCGGACTACCTGATTAAAATCACTCCGCGCGGAAACGTTCCTCTTGCCGACCTGCCGCCCACGTACTACCTGGATTTTTGCCCGGACCCCGAAAAGTACGGCGTCATAACCCCGAACTGGCACGCGGCGACCGCCCACAACGGCACTCAGATGATGATCTACCCTGCGCGTGCGGGAAGGGTCTACATAATGCTCTGGCGCGCCACGGGCGACTCCAAGTACCTCGAAGAAGCTCTAAAAATAGGCAAATACTACCTTGACACCATCGAGCCGAACGGTAGCTGGTACCTCGTCCGCTCCTGCGCCACGGGCCTCCCGCTCACCGGGAACTACATCTCGCCCATCGACACGCTAATCCCGTTCCTGACGGATATTTACACCGTGACCGGCGAGGAGTGCTGGAAGAACGCGAGCGACCGCGCACTCGACTACATGTTCAGAACGCAGCTCGCCACGTACAACTGGGAAGGGCAGTTCGAGGACAGCCCGCTCTCGACCAACTACATGAACCTCACGCACTATGCGCCGGTCTCGCTCGCCTCCTACCTCGCGAAATACCGCCGCGACGACAAGGAGTCACTCGAACTCGCGAAGGAACTCATGCGGTTTGCGGAGGACCAGTTCGTGGTATGGAAACGCCCTTATCCGTGGCGCCACGCGACTCCCGACGGCAGCGAACCGTACGACCCGTCAAAATGGCACACGCCCGCGGGCCTCGAACAGTACGGCTGGTACGTCCCGATCGACGCCTCCACCGCATCAATCGCCGCAGGATTCCTTGAACTCTACAAGGCGGGTTGCGGAGAGCTCTACCTCGCGAAGGCGATGGTCCTCACCGACCAGCTGACGTGCGTCCAGCACGAAAACGGCCAAATCCCGACTCACTGGATGAACACACCGGACGCCGAAAAGAACTTCTGGTTCAACTGCATGTTCGAGAGCTGCCACATGCTGGCGGAAATGGCGGAGTACCAGGAAAAGGTTTAAGGCAATCAATTATTCCGCGCAAAAACGGAAAACAGGCCGGCTTTTGCAGCCATGGATTCAAATATGTAATCTGTTCAGGCAGACCTTTAAAGCGGAGTTCACGGCTCCGCTTTTTCTGTTCATATTCTGCGCATATTCTGTTCATTTTCTGTTCTGCTCAGAATTAGTGTTGACAAAGTGAACAGAAAAGGGTATAATATGAACGCGGGTTGACTAAACAAACGTGAAATCAGGGGGTGGCGAAGTGGTCTTTTCTGAAAGTGAAACGACGGAACTGAAATCGTCTTATGTAGACGGCGTCAAAAAGGAAATAGTTGCGTTCGCGAATACGGTTGGCGGCAGGCTATATATTGGCGTTGACAGCGATGGCGGAGTCTGCGGCGTTGACGATGCGGACAGCGTTATCAGGCAAATCTCGAATTCCGTTCGCGACACGATAAAACCGGACGTTACGATGTTTGTTCACTATAACGTACTCAATGCCGGCGGCAAGAAGGTGGTTGAGGCGGAGGTCCAGTGCGGCGCCCACAGACCGTATTATATCGCGGCCAAAGGACTGAGACCCGAAGGCGTTTACGTCAGGCAGGGAACGTCCTCCGTTCCGGCTTCCGACGCGGCCATACGCAGAATGATAAAAGAGACAGACGGTGACAACTACGAGGAAATGCGCTCCCTGAACCAGGAGCTGACGTTCGCGAAGGTCACGGAGGAGTTCGAAAAGCGCGGCCTCACGTTTTCCGAACCGCAGATGAAAACGCTCGGCCTTATCGACCGCGGAGGGCTTTACTCCAACCTTGCGCTGCTCCTCTCCGACCAGTGTCCGCACATAATCAAAGCGGCGACTTTTGAGGGAACCGACAGTCAAAGCTTTCAGGACAGGCGCGAATTTGAAGGTTCTCTGCTGAAGCAGCTTGACGACGCATACGCATATCTCAAAATGAGGAACCGCACGTCGGCGACATTCGACGGTCTGATGAGAATCGACCACACGGACTACCCCGATGCCGCACTGCGCGAAGCACTATTGAACGCAATCGTCCACCGAGACTATTCAATTTCTGCCGGCACGCTCATCAGCGTTTACAGCGACCGGGTCGAGATGATCTCCATCGGCGGTCTCGCGGGCGGAATCTCTTACGACGACATAATGCTCGGCGTCTCGTACTGCCGCAACAAGAACCTTGCCAACGTTTTCTATCGCCTGCAGTTGATCGAATCATACGGCACGGGAATGGGGAAAATAATGGGCTCGTACAGCGGCGCGCGCTCGCACCCGGAGATCATGGTTTCGTCGGGAGCATTCAAAACGGTACTGCCGAATATGAATTACGTAGAGAAAGCAGACGCGGATAAAAAGCCGGCAGCCGCCGGAAAAGTCAGAACCGGCACTGCCGACAAAGAGCGCGAGCTACTCGATCTGTTCAAAAAAGAAAAACGTCTGACCAGGGCGGAAGCAGAGAACGCTATGGGCGTATCCGTCTCCACCGCGAGAAGATTCCTTCAAAAGCTGATCCAAAAGGGCCTGGTCGCCAGCAAGGGGCTCGGAAAAAAGGCGGAGTATATCTTTATGGACGAGGATGATGATTGAAGGTTAAAAAGGCCCGGGAATTTGTCCAGAAGAGTTGCGAGGCTGCTTGTACCGGCATTAGAAGGCTTTCATCACTACACCGTATGAGTCGAAGTATACCTGGCATTTAGAGAAGGCATCTTAACCTTTTGCAATATAGGGGAACTATATGAACGATAAGAGAATAGTAACAGAGAATACACCTGAATATAATCGGTTACTGCTGAATGTCGGAGAAACACTTGAACAGGGCCGTCAGCAGGCGGTCTATGCTGTTAACTCTGCGATGGTACATACTTACCGGGAAATCGGCAGGCAGATCGTGGAGTATGAGCAGCACGGTAGCGAAAAGGCCGAATATGGATCCGGACTTCTTAATCAGCTCTCAAAAGACCTTACCATACGTTACGGAAACGGATTCAGCCTGAGCAATATCAATAAAATGCGGAAAATGTACCTGACCTACCCGATTTTGCAGACAGTGTCTGCAAAATTGACATGGAGCCATTACATTGAGCTTTTGAAGATTGAGGATCCGCTCGAACGATCTTTTTATGAAAAGGAATGCGAAAAGGAGCACTGGGGCGTGCGTGAACTCAAGCGGCAGATGAATAGTATGCTTTTTCACCGTTTGGCACTGAGCACTGATAAACAGGAAGTTCTAAAACTTGCGTCTAAAGGACAGATTATCGAGAAGCCTGAAGACATTCTGAAGGAACCGTATATTTTTGAGTTTACCGGCCTGCCACAGCTTCCCGTTTATGAGGAAGGCGACCTGGAAGAAGCACTTGTCAACAACCTGAGCATGTTTTTCCCGGAACTTGGAAAAGGTTTTACATATGTGGGAAGACAGCAGAAGATGGTGATTGGCGGAAGGACATACAAGGTCGATCTGGTATTCTACCATCGGATACTGAAGTGTTTTGTTCTGATTGATCTGAAACGCGGAGAGGTTCAGCATGAGGATATCGTGCAGATGAACTTCTATCTAAATTACTACAGTGAGGAGATGAATACGCAAGGGGATACCGAGCCGATTGGAATTATTCTTGGCGCATATCAGGATAAACTGGTTATGCATTATGCACTGCAGAATATCACAAGTCAGGTATTTGTAAGCCAATATCAATTGTATTTGCCGAACCGTGAGCAATTAGAAGCGGAATTCAGGAGATTCATGCGCGGCGAAGAGGGCACAGAGTAAGCAGTGAAGTTCGGCAATGAGTTTTATTACGGGTACGGCTTAAGCAGGCAAATCAACGATGGCGAAACTGCTTGCAGATAAATACAGCGGCATCCCCCGGGAGGAGAACTGTCATGACAGGCTGTTGCCTGAATTGGATAAAACAGAATTTCCTTCACCGGCGGCTGTTTCCTCCCGCGAAGCCGTTTCCGTTCCTTTCCGCTTAAAAATCCTGTTCCAGAGCTTGTCGGTATACTTGAAGAGCATCGGGTAGACGCCGATGACGGTGAACAGCACGACGGCGTAGCGCAGTGTGCGGATGAGGTGCGCGAGGAAGTTGCCGGCGTCCAGAATCGAGGAGGGGAAGGGTAGCTTGAGCAGCGTGTTCAGCCCGAAGTAGATCAGACCGCCGAAGACCGTGCGCAGAACGCAGCGAATGATATTATTTGTGTTTTTGAAGTTGACGAAGCGCTCCTCGAACGGCTCAGCTGCCATGAATCCGAGCATCATGCCCAAGGACGTGAAGTAGTCGTTTGTCTTGCAGAAGAAAAAGCCGGGCAGCGAGGTAAGCAGCAGGATGCCGTAGAAAAGCCAGCGGTTTTTGACCGCCTTGCGGAGAAGTGGGATCAGGAACACGACAAGCGCACCCAAAATGAAGCCGCAGAGCACGTCCGTGGGGTAGTGGACACCGACGAAAACGCGCGAGAATCCAACGAGCAGCGGCAGTACGACGGCAATCGCCCAGAGCCAGCCGCGCTTCTTTTCGTGCGCCGCGAGGGAAACGTACACGGTCACCGCGTTGGAGGAATGGCCGCTCGGGAAGGAATACCCCTGCGCCGCGACGTCCATAACGTCCGCGCTGCCGTCGACAGGCCTCAGCGCCTTGATATTGTACCCGGGCACGAAGTACGGCCGCAGGCGGAGCACAAGGTTTTTGATCATCGGATTCCAGACGTTCACGACAAGCACGTTGAGCCCGACGTATTTCCCGAACTCCTTGTTGAGGCCCCAGTACAGAAAGCCCATAATGGCGACCATCAGAAGCTCCTCGCCGAATGCCGACAGATTGGAAAGAATCCAAAAACCGGCGCCGCTGCTCCCGATGTGGCTCTGAAGCCACTCCATGAGCTGCATTTCCCATTCGAAAAAGAAGATCGAACCTGCTGCTTCTCCCATAAAAAAGTTCCTCCTTGGATGAGCGTATGTTTTTCCGGTTTACGGTCTTTGCGGACGGCAGAGAATCGCATCACGGTGCAGCCTTGTGCCGCCGGGTTACCGATTTAACCGAATTTGTTTTGTTGATTGCATTTTAGCGCACTTCGTGGCGTGTGTCAACAAAAAGGCGGGTTCCCGGGCGATTTTCTGCCAACTTTCTAAAACGGTGACTCAGCGGCGCCTCCTTTACAAAACCCCTTTACTTTCCGCCGTTTCCGCGGTATCATTTCATTACAGGATATATTCCGCATTGTGTGTTTACGGAGAGTGTTATGAAAAAAATTGCGACTTTGATTTTGATAATTACGGCGGCAGCGTTTTTGTGCGGGCTCGTTTTTTGCGGGTGCGTGCGGAATGACAACGGAGGGCCGAGGGACAGTACGGACAAGTCGGATGATGCGGGTTCTTCGGCGAAGCCGGCGGACGAAACGCCTGATACGGGGGAGCCTGCAGCGACGCCTGAGACGACGCCCGAGCCTACACAGGCGATGCCGCATCCGGTGCTCGTTATCGAGGCCGGAGGGACGGTTTTTTACGCGACGTTTGACGACAACGGCTCTGCCCACGAGTTCGCGGAAAGGCTGAGCATCGGGGCTATTACTGTCCAAATGCACGACTACGGCAGTTTTGAGAAGGTCGGAGACCTCCCGTGGCTGCTTCCGAGGAACGACAGGAGAATCACGACCGAGCCGGGCGACGTCATTTTGTACCAGGGCGACCAGATCACGATATATTACGGCGAAAACACGTGGGAGTTCACGAAGCTGGCGCACATTGATGGCGCGACGAAAGAGGGTCTTTTGAAGGTGCTGGGCGAAGGCAACGTGACCGTTAAATTTTCCGTTGAGTGGAGAGCGTGAGATGGAGAATTTGGAAATTAGTCTGAAAGAGTGCGGGCCTGTTACGTTCGAGGAGAGCACCGGCGATATAAAGAGCGGAGCGCTTGAGGCGCTTGCCGACGGCACGGTTTCGGTAACGGACTTCGACCGTGAAAAGTTCGCGAACGCGGAGGCGGCGGCCGGAAGGGTCAGAGAGATTCTTAAGGACGGCGTCGAGAAATGGCTTGCGGCGATGGCCCCGCGCGGACTCTTGTTTTCGAACATGAAGGAGAAGCTCGCGGACGCGCTCAAAGCGTATTTCTTTTCTGAGGGTATCGCGGCGGACGTGAACGTTTCGGATTTCAAACTCACGGAAGAGTCGGAAAAGAAGCATTCCGATTTCTGCGACCGGAGAAACAAGGCTTTCTTTTCAAACGTTATAGTGGACAGACCGTATTACCCGGATCAGGACGTCAGAAAAGCGCTCGGTTTGGACTCGCTCAATCCGGGTTACATAAATCAGGCATCGGATGACGCGGAGCGGGAAAGCAACGGGTTTAAGGACAAATACTGCAGGCAGTGCGGCTCGAAAAGGAAGGGCGAAGAGCGTTTCTGCGAGCAGTGCGGGGCGCAGTTCAAGCGCTGACGGCAGCGAATAAAAAGTTTTCATTATGGACAGCGACGTTAAAACCGGGATCATAAAAACGAAGTATCCGGTGGTTCTCGTTCACGGGGCGGGGATCAGGGACACGTTTTTTCTGCGCTCTTTCGGGAAGATCGACAAAGAGCTCAGGAAGCTCGGCTACGACGTCACGGTCGCGGACACTGACGCCTTCGGCACGGTGGAGAGCAACGCGGAAATGCTCAGGCCGCAGATTCTGAAGCTGATCGAAGACCGGGGCAGCGAGCAGGTCAACATTATCGCCCACTCGAAAGGCGGGCTCGACTCGCGCTACATGGTCGAACGCTACGAAATGGGCGACAAGGTGGCTTCGCTGACGACGCTCTGCACGCCGCACAAGGGGTCGCCGATCGCGTCCGAAATACTCAACTCGCCGGAACGCGTTCTGGATTTCCTGGCGTTTTTCATAAATCTTTATTACCGGATCTTCGGCGACAAACACCCGGACTGCCTGACGGTTTGCGAGCAGCTGAAACGCACCGGCTACGGGGAAGAGGCGGCGGTCTCGATTCCCGGCGTCTATTGCCAGAGCTTCTCGTCGACGGTCAAACAGGACGCCGAAAAGAACGACTTTGTGATGCGGATTCCGCTTCATTTTTCCCGTTATTTCGAGAAAAACACGGAAACGGACGGCCTCGTGCCGCGCGACTCGACGATTTTCGGGATCTACCGCGGCGACTGTCTGAACGGGTCGGTGTCGCACTCCGAGATTATCGATTTTATGACCGGCAGGGAAGTCAAGGAGAAGGTCCACGCGTTCTACGCAGCGCTGGTGGACGAGCTGGCGAAAATGGGGTTCTGAAGCGTTGGAAAATAAAATGATAAACGGAAGGTCGCGCCCCCGTCGCGCGTTTGAAGGGGGCGCGGCCGTTTTTTATGGCGCGAAGGCTGGGCAATCCGATTGACAGAGGAGGCGGTTTTTGCTATAAAAAGAGGGTAAGGTTAAAGACTTCGGGAGGCGGGTTTTAATGGAGGATAGCGGCGCGTTGAAAGCCATTGACAGGAAGAGAATCTGCCTTTACACGCCGCCTTTTGCGGGCGACACGACGATGATGACGACGATCAGGGCGGCCGCGGAGTTCGGGGTTGGCGGAGTCGAGCTGATGAATTTTTGCCGTGAGCTGAAAACTCCCGATATTGAGACGGTTTCGTTCCTTGCGGGCGAGGCGCGAAAAAGGGGACTGGAAGTTCCCTGTCTTACGGTCAGTATCGATTTTTTGCCGGATCCGGAAGGTGCGGTTTCGGTGCTGAAAAGGTACGTTGAAATCTGTGCCGCGCTCGGAATCGGACTATTGCACCATACGATTGCGAAGGATTTTCGCTCCAACACGATAAGCGAAGCGGAAATCGGATCGAGGTTTGAACGCTGCGTTCCGGCTGTAGTTGAGGTCGCCGAATTCGCCGGATCCGCAGGCGTAAAAACAGTCACCGAAAACCAGGGGTTCGTTTTTAACGGGGCGGAAAGGCTTTTGGAGCTTAAGGAGCGGACAGGCGGGAGAATGGGCTTTGTGGCTGACGTCGGGAATATTCTTTTCGTCGACGGCGAACCGGCAGGGATGATCCGCAAACTCGGCGGCGGGATTC
Source organism: uncultured Ruminococcus sp. (assembly GCA_902792515.1). GTDB lineage: Bacteria > Bacillota > Clostridia > UBA1212 > UBA1212 > UBA1212. Next base: position 67,522 of record CADAZX010000003.1, on the reverse strand, counting down.
TTCACGCGCACCTCAAGGACTACGTGTACACCGACGCTGCACGGAACGACGGATTTGACTATTTTTCGAGAAAAAACAGGTGCTTCAGGGACGCGGAGATCGGGACCGGGAGCATCGCGTACAGGGAAGTTTTCGAGGCGTTTGACGAGACCGGCTACGAGGGTTTCTTTTCGCTCGAGTTCACGAACGTCATGGACAAAGATGAAGCCGGCCGCGTGCTGGAGAGAATTACATATTAAACTTTATAAGGAGCAGAAAAATGGAAGAGCAAATTATCAGCGTAACGATCAAGACAAAAGGCGAAAAGTGCGAGCTTTCGGACGATGAGATCATCAGGTGGTACGAGGAGAAGATAGCGGGCCTTTTCAACCCGGAATTCGGGACGCCCGAGATCAAGGTCGAGCTTAAGAGAATCGAAAAGTAACATGAACCTTGAAATAATGACCGACCGCATCGAGACGGACAGGCTGGTTCTTTTTCCCTATACGAAGGAAAATCTCGCGCTTTTCAACAACGACCTTGCATCTTTTGAGGAGACTTACGGGGTCGTGTACAGGGGCGAGGAGCTCGACTACCTTCTTACGGGCTTTTTGCGCAAGCTCGAGCGGGAGATTGCGGACGATCCGGAGAACTATCTGTTTTTCACGGAGTTTCTGATCGTGCTCAGGGAGAACAGCCACGTGATCGGGTCGATCGATTTCAAGTACGTGCCGCGCGACGGCGTGACAGAGGTCGGCTACGGGATGAATCCTTCGTATACGGGGCACGGGTACATGACCGAGGCGCTGACCGCCTTTTTGGGGTTCGGGAAGTCGCTCGGGATAAGGACGGTGCGGGCCGACACGCGGAAGGACAATTTCAAGTCGCAGAACGTTTTGAAGCGGTGCGGGTTTGTTTTTACGCACGAGGACGAGAAGCGGTTCTGGTGGGAGATCAGGCTCTGAGGCTTTTCGGGACTATTCGAGGCTTTTTGGTCGCTTTTTGGGCGCTTTATGGGCTTTTCGGGGCTTTTTGCGTCATTTTCGCGCTGGCGGTGGGAGGCGGTGAGCGGTATGACCGACGACGGCAACAGAATATATATTGCGATCGATCTCAAGTCGTTCTACGCCTCGGTGGAGTGCGTTGCGCGCGGCAGGGATCCGCTCACAACGAATCTTGTTGTTGCGGACGAGAGCCGCACCGAGAAGACTATCTGCCTCGCTGTCTCGCCTTCTCTGAAATCGCTCGGAATTTCGGGAAGGGCGCGCCTTTTCGAGGCAATTCAGGGCGTCAACGAGGCAAACAAGCGCCGCAAATACCTGCTCAAGGGCAGGGAATTTTCCGGGAAATCCGACGACTTCACGCAGCTGCAGAAAGACCCCACGCTCGAGATCGACTTCATTAAAGCGCCGCCGAGAATGGCCGAGTACATGCGGGTCAGCGGCAAAATCTACTCGATTTACCTGAAATTCGTGGCGCCTGAGGACATTTTCGCCTACTCGGTCGACGAGGTCTTCATCGACGCGACGAACTACCTCGAAACCTACAAGCTGACCGCGCACGAATTCACGATGCGGCTCGTCAAGACCGTTCTGGCCGAGACGGGAATCACCGCCACCGCCGGCATCGGCACGAACATGTTCCTCGCAAAAGTCGCGATGGACGTGGTCGCGAAGCACATTCCCGCCGACAGTGACGGCGTCCGGATTGCCGAACTCGACGTGATGTCGTTCAGAAAGCAGCTCTGGGGTCACAAGCCCATTACAGATATTTGGCGTATAGGCGGCGGTATCGCGAGGCGGCTGGCGGAAATGGACATCCACACGCTCGGTGACGTCGCGCGCTGCTCGATTGAAAACGAGGAGCGGCTTTACAGGGAGTTCGGCGTGAACGCGGAGCTTCTCATCAACCACGCGTGGGGCTGGGAACCGACGACTATCGCCGACGTGAAGGCCTACAAACCGGAGAATTCGAGTCTGAGTTCCGGCCAGGTGCTCTCGCAGCCGTACGACTTCGACAAGGGGCGCCTCATCGTGCAGGAAATGACCGACCTCCTGGTGCTCGACCTTGTCGAAAAGGGCCTTGTAACGGACCAGATGGTGCTCACGGTCGGCTACGACGTCGAAAACCTCGCCGGCGCAAGGAACTACACGGGGCGCGTCGAAACGGACCGCTACGGCCGGAAAGCGCCGAAAATGGCCCACGGCTCGATCAATCTGGGCATGTTCACGTCCTCCACGCGCATCATTATGGACAAGGTCACGGAGCTCTACGACAGGATCGTCGACCCGGCCCTCACGGTGCGCAGAATGTACGTTGTGGCGAATCACGTTACCGACGAAAAGGACGCCGCGGAGCCGTTCGAGGACCGCGAGCTGACGCTTTTTGACGACGCGGAAGAGACGGAGCGGAAAATCGAGGGCGAAAAGGCGGCGCTCGAAAAGGAGCGGCGGATGCAGGAAGCGGAAATCAAACTGAAAAGGAAGTTCGGGAAGAACGCGATCCTGAAGGGGATGAACCTGAAGGAGGGGGCGACGACCATTGAAAGGAACCGTCAAGTGGGAGGCCACCGCGCAGATGGAACAGCAGATTCGCGCGATCTTTACGCGATTTGTCCGGAAAAAGACGAATGATAAGGTGTCTTCGACGGATTGGTCGGACAAATCGCTTTGCGAGCACGGACCTCTCGCAGTACACTCGTACAGCTTCGGATCCGTGCGCGCAAAAATCTCGCACGACTTTGCTGTTCCATAAAAAACAGATTCACGGCTCTTTACGGCCGCACTTTATGTTGCGCCCCTCACTTGACTGGGCAAAGCCCAGAATCGTTCGTGACGCCAACATAAAGCTGCGGCGTCCGGAAATAAGGTGCCGGAGGCAATTGCCCGGCAGACTGCTTTGCTTCCACGCCCCTCTCGCAGTACACTCGTACAGCTTCGGAGCCGCACTTTATGTTGCGCCCCTCACTTGACTGGGCAAAGCCCAGAATCGTTCGTGACGCCAACATAAAGCTGCGGCGCTCATATCGCCAACGCAAAGCTGCGGCGTCCGGAAATAAGGTGCCGGAGGCGATTGACCGGCAGACCGGCACGGTCATTTAAAGCGTCCGTCAAGGAACAGAAAAAATGGACAAAGTTCTTTTCAAAAACAACCTGAAATCGTACCTGCTTGTGACCGGCTTCGGGATTGTCGCGGGCCTTTTGGTCGCGCTTTTCAGCCGGTTTCCGGCGCAAGGTCTGTGGAACTTCGCGCTTTTCAGCTCGGGAACACTGGGGTTCTGGATGTTTTCGACGTCGCTCATAGTTCTTTTCAGCGGGAAAAACTTTGTTGCGGCGATAAACGCGGCGCTTTACGTGTATTTCATGTTCTACGTGACCGGCGTTTTCAAGCGGCTCGCGATCGTCAGGAAGGGCTACAACTCGATGACGTTTTTTTTACGAGGGGCTGTGGCAGGAGCTTGCGTACGGGCTCGTTCCCGCGGTCGTGTGCGCGGGGCTGGCGTTCGTGCTGTGGTACGGGAGAAAAAAGAAGTGGTACGGCGTGGCGCTGAGATTTTTGCCGGCGGCGTATATTGTGGCGGAGGCGGTGACGCTTTGGGTGGAAACGCTGTGGACGTACATAACGCTGCGTGAGGGGTTTTTGTTCATGGCGATAATCGACACAGTTTGCGCAGCGGCATATATTTTGATTATAATCAAAACATCGGATTTTTCGAAAAAGGGCGGCGTGCCGGGAGACGGCGTGCCCGAACGCGAACGCGTGCCGGCAGATGGGGCGCGGGAAACGGAGGAGATGGCGGAAACGCCGGGAGGTTCATTATGACACCGTTAATTGTAAAAATTGAAACAAACGGGCCGGCGAGGTTCAGGGAATTTGACGAGGCAGAGCCGGCGATCGACATCGAGCTCGAGACGTTCGTGGAGTGTGAGACGAAGATCACAGGGTTTGACTGCGAGCGGTTTGCGACTCGGGAAGAGGCGGCGGAGGCTGTGAAAGCGGACGCTCACCGCATTCTGTGGGAGTGCCTCAAGAGGTGGCCGGACGGAAAAAGCGTGATGAAAAGCGACAAAAACGCGCTGATTGCGGGCTTTTTCGACGGGAAACTGGCCGAAAAGGGCATTTTTTCGAAAACGGCCGTGACGGATTTCAGACTGACTCCGGACTCGGAAAAGATATACACGGCGACGGTGCGCATGGCCGCGACGATGGCCAGGCAGGCGGCCGAAAACGCGAAGGGCGAGTATCAGTACAACGACGAGGTTCCGGACGTTGAGGAGCAGTACCGGGAAGAGGCGTCATACATCGAAGAGGAAACGGTCCCGGAGGCGAACGTTGCGGACGAACCGGAGGAGAACGTCGTGGCGGAAACGCGGAAGGAAAACGCAGAAGACGCGGACAGCACCAAACACGACAGGTTCTGCAGACGGTGCGGCGCGAAAAGACCGGCGGACGCGAATTTCTGCCCCGAGTGCGGCGCGAAGTTCGGCTGACGGAAAGAGAAAAGAGGAAGTCGACAGAGACCCGGAGGGAAAACAAAGATGCGGGACGAACACAAATACGACGATATTATAAACCTTCCGCACCACGTGTCGAAGAAGCACCCGCCGCTCGGAAGGGACAGCTACGCGGCTCAGTTCAGCCCGTTCGCGGCGCTTGTCGGGTACGACGACCTTGTCGAGGAGACGGCCAGATTCACAGAGGAGAGGCCTGAGCTTGACGAGGACGAAAAGGCGCGGCTTTCGGCGAAGCTCGAGGCGGTTCTCAGGTGCTACGACGGCGTGACCGAGACGGAGATTACTTTTTTCGAGCCGGATGCGCGGAAGAACGGTGGCAGGATCGTCACGGAGCGGTGCGTCGTGAAGAAGTTTGACGGCTACAGAAGGCAAGTCGTGACCGGGGACGGGAAGCGGATTCCGGTGGATGACATTTTGGACGTAAGGGGAGAGATTCCCGACAGGTTTCATGAAGATTGAGCAGGGCAATGGGACATTTTAACGAAGAGCTTAAGGTTATGACGGCTTCCGGGTATCCGGAGAGCACGGTGAAGGGGCTTGAGGCGCTCGAGGCGGAGCTGGACTGCGAGAAGGAGTATGCGGCGGAGCTTGACGCGCTTGTGGAACGGTTCGCGAAAAAAGACGAGATCGCGCTTCGAGAGGCGCTAACGCAAACCGGAGAAATTGCGCTAAAATTCGGGAAAAACGCGTACTCGACGGACCTTCTGCTGATAGTCAATTCGCTGCCGTTCCTGCACGAAAAATACCGCGCGAAGGGCATTCCCGACAGCGTTTTTTACGCGTCCATGGACGACATCCGCTGCAAGATCGCGGAGTGCGTCGAGTGCAAGGGCGTGGTCGGGACGTTCGTGGCGGGGTGGTACGACGGCTTTTTCGACATGACGCGGTTTGCGTACGGGAGATTCCAGTACGAAGTGGTAAAATACGACGGCGAAGACTTCAAGCTCCACTGCGGCAAAACGCTCAAAAAGGGCGGGATTTTCGTCAACTTTCACATTCCTTCGAGCGGGATTCCGCTGACGGACGAGGTGAGGCTGGCGTCGTACCGCGCCGCGTACAAGCATTTTAAGGACAGATTCGAGGACGGCATAGTGATTTTCGGTTGCTCTTCGTGGCTTTTGTACCCGCGCCACAGGGAGTTTCTGCCGGAGAATTCGAATATTTTGAGGTTTATGGACGACTTCGAGAAGATCAAACGCTTCGATACGGACAGCTTTCACGACGCCTGGAGGGTGTTCGGGAGGTTCGCGGAGCTGCCGGCGGAGAAGCTTCCGCGGGATACTTCTCTGAGGAGGGCGTACGCCGACTGGCTTGCCGCGGGCGAAAAAACAGGCGAGGGCTTCGGCCTTTTCGCGTTCGACGGCGAAAACATTCTGAGGTGAGCGGGAAATGCCTTATATAATAATCGGGCTGATCGTAGCCGCGATAGTTATCGCGATAGTCGCCGGAAGACGGAACAACGACGGAAACGGAGAGAATAACGGGCAACGCCGCAACAGCGAAAAACGGACTCCGACAGAAAGAAAACGGCCGGTCGCGACAATACGGCGAAGAGACCGGCTTACTCCCGAAAAAATAGCAGGTAATCGCGGGGAAAAAGTGGCTGAAATATATATCAAACGTGCTCTTGACGGCGATGATTATGTTTTCAAAAACGTAGAGATCGTTTACGACGGCAGAGAGACCGAGCTGGACGAGGTAGTCGTGAACTGCTGTGGTGTGTTCATTATAGAGGTCAAGAATTTAAGGGGTATAATTAATGGCGGTGAGGACGATACCGAGTGGACGCAGTACAAGACCGCAGATTCCGGAATCACATACGGAAATTCCGTTAAGAATCCGATCAAACAGGTGAACCGCGAGGTTTATCTGCTGAAAAACTATCTTTTGGAACGTGGCGTGAATGTCTGGGTCGAGGGGTACGTTTTCTTCGTGCAGGGCAACTGCCCGGTGCGCGGTGAGCGCGTGCTGGAGAGCATAGACGAGATAAGAGAAACGGTGCACACGCCTGTACAATACGCTCCGGGGCAGAAAAAAGCCGACCGCGTCGCGGAGATACTCGCGAAATGCTCGAGGTGATATAAAAGAGGCGGCGAACGCGATTCCTGATAGAAACAAGGTGTTTTTTTCCTGGAAATGTGCTAAAATGATTTCAAACAGAGCCCGTGGCGCAAAAGAAGAGAGAATTGCCGGCGGCCGGTTTCTGTTTAAGCATGAAAGATTTACCGAAAGGCGCTGAAAACCATGGTGAGATCAAACGCAAAAAGATTCAGACTATTCAAAAAAACAGGGAGGATTTTGGCCATGATGCTTATTGCCTGTATGGCGGCCGCAATCGCGGGAGGCTGTTCCGGACCCGGAAGCGACCCTTCCGCGACAAAGAAACCCGCGGCAACCAAGGTTCCCGCCGAACCGACGCCAGAGCCAACGCCCGTTCCGTGGCAGACGGACGACCAGGGCAGAAGACTCGCCGGGTCGGATATAACAGCCACTGTAAGAAGGGACGGAACGCCGAAAAAGTACTTCACGATCAGCTTTGACGACGGAATCACGCAGGACAAGCGGATCATCGAGATCTACAAGAAGTACAACTTCAAGGGCGGCACGTTTTTTATCGATACCGGTCTTTTCGGCGCGAACTGGACCTGGGTCGGACAGACGCTTGGAGATCCCACGCTCACGCACATCCGCTGGACCGAGGAGGAATTCAAGACCGGAATCTACGACGGCTATGACGTGGAGAGCCACACGTACGACCACCCCTCGCTCAAAAATCTCGGCACGAGCAACGTTGTTCACGAGATAATGGACGACACGGAGAACATCTACAATCTGACGGGCATTTACCCGACGGGAATGGCATGGCCGGGAGGCGACACGGAGTACACGAGCGCCACGATTGAGATCGTTCGCGACAGGACGACCGCCAAATTCGCGCGCGCCACAACTTCGACTTACAAGTTCAAGCTTCCGAGATACTGGCTGAAATGGCAACCGACCTGCGGCATCACCGACCCGAACCTCTTTAAGTACGCGCAGAAATTCCTCGACACAGAGTGCACAGAGGATATGCTTTTCTACGTGTGGGGCCACGGCTATGAGCTCGACTTCAGCAAAAAATGGGAGGACCTCGACAAGCTCATTAAAATGATGACCGAGGCGGAGGACGTGATCTGCGTCTCGAACGCGGACTTCTACTGGCTGTTCAAGGATGAGGTTCCGGCGTGGAAGGAAACGGAGTAAGTTAAAGGAACCGGTCAGAGGCGGGCAGCTTTATAGTTATTTGAACAATTGATAAAACGAAGGCGCCGCGCGGGGTTTGATTTTAGGACCCCGCGCGGCGCCGCATTTTATATTAAAGCAGTTATAACGAACCGTACGGCCAGGGGAAACCGCCGCGGCTGAAATACTCATACTCGCCGTCGCTGCCGCAGGGCGTGAAACCGCTTGAAAGTATCATGCGGCGGGAGCGTACGTTTTCGTGACAGCAGCGCGCGCAGACCTTGAGCCCGAGCGTCTCTTCCGCGAAGGACGCGGCCGCATTAAATGCTTCAGTTCCAAGGCCGGTGCCCTGATAGCGGGGGAGCAGGCGGCAGCCGAGTTCGGCGAAACCGTCGTACGTGAAGTTCCAGAGTATCGCTTCGCCGGCCATCTCGCCTTCAGTGCTCAGGCGGATCGCGAAGTTTATCGAGTCGCCGGCGGCCATGTCGTGCGCCGCGGAGTCGTAAAAGGTGTTTTCGTCCAGCGGTCCGGTCAGCGTGTAGTCGTCGCGGTAGTCGTAGCCCCAGTATTTGTTGTTTTCGACGTCGGCGCAGAGATCGAAATAGTTTTTCCTGTCGGACTCGCGGAACGGGGTCAGCACGGCGGAACCGGCCTTGATCTCGGGCGCGGACGGAAGCCTTTTTGCCGGCGCATTGACGTGGACGAGATACTTTTCGACCATTGCGACAGGGTGGTACTGATTTTTGGAGACGCGGATGCCGGGGTCGCCGGAGTCGTCCTCGCGGTTGACAAGCTTGAGTGAGTGGCCGGAAACGGCGTCCATCAGGCGCACGAAGCTCGAGTACATTGCCGGGTAGGCACCTTCGTAGCGGGTGAGGGCCTTTTCGACGTGGATGAGGAGCGTGTCTCCTGAGATCTCGCCAATAGAAAACGCGGCGACACGGCCGCCTAAGAACAGCGCCGCGGCGTAAAGACCGAGGTCCGGGTAAACTTCGAGAAGCTTTTTCGTCTGCTCGAATTCGAGGCGTTCGAGCTTGTTCATGACGGCGTGTTCGGCTTCGTACAACGCGAGCATTTCAAGCACCGCGTCTTTGTCGTCAGGCGTGAGAAAACGGACGTCAGGCGCGCCGTAGAGCCTTGTAAATTTGTTCACGTGGTTCCGCTGACCGTGGAATTTGCTGCCGGGAAACGTCATCGCGTCGCTGAAATCGTAGACGTAGTCGCTCCACTGCGGGTCAAAAGACCACATCGGGTCTTTCAGTCTCGCGTCGCCGGTAATCGTTTCGAGCGTTTTCGTGTCTACCGCGTAAAAACGGAGCGGAAGGTGGCATCTCTCCGCGTATTTAATGAGCTCGCCGACCGTGCCGTGAGGGTCGTTCCCGGCAGGCCATGTGAAAGCGGGCTGGCCGTTTATCTCCTGACTTATGACGAGAGTGTCTTTATAGATGCAGAAACGGAGGCCGGTTCCCGGTGCCCACATAAAGAGGGAACCGGCCGACATGTCGCTGCAGGGACTCGGGTGCGCACGCAGGAACGGAATGATTTTTCGAAGCGATTCAATTGAAAACGGTTCGAATTCAAGCATACGATACCTCTATTTCACATGGATTTCCGGCAGGAATCTCCGGTAAGGATTTCCGGCAGGAATTTCCGGTAAGGATTTCCGGCCGTCTGCCGTGACTTTGCATCAGGCTGATATCCTGAACGTATAAGACGCGCCGGGGTCTTCCGTCTCGAAAACAAACGAGTAGCCGTAGGTGCCGTCCAAACCGTAATGGACCGCGTAGCCGTCGTATTCGTGAACGTTCGTGACGTAGGGCTCCCACGAGCCGTCGACGAGCTTTTCGATGACCGGCCTCGAGAGCGACGTGAAGCCGTCGATCCTGACGACGTTGTTGTTCCTGCCGCCGGTGACCGTGAACTCCGCGGTGTTGTTTTCGCAGAGCAGGTGCGGGAGGTAAGTCTCGGGAATGACCGTTCCGGTTTTGGCGGTGACGGTGAGCGGCTTCAGAACAGAGTCTTCGACGATTCTCTCGATGTTGGAGTACGTGTCGTGGTCTCTGTTGCCCCACGGAACGAGCAGGAATTCGAGGTAGATCGTGTCGCCTTTTTTGAACGTATACTTGCCGAGGTCGAGCGAGAGCTCGCTGACGTTGCACGCCGTGCCGTCGTAGCCGCTGCGGAGCACGAAACCGCCGTTCCACTGTTCGCCGCCAAGCCGGATGTCGTACTTCCTCATGATGAGCGCCTCGTTCATGCAGTCCTCGTTGCTCGAGCCGTAGAACGCGAACCAGAACGAATCCTTCGCGAGCTTGACTGTCTCGCTGTTGCGGCGTGAGAAGTCGGTGACGAGCGTTTTGACGGTGCCGTCCTCTGCAAGGTAGCTCATTTTGTCGAACTTCTGGTCGCGGCTGTCAAAGTAGTGGAGCGTGAAGAGGTCGGCGACGTTTTCGAACGTGATGTCCTTCAAAAACTTCAGCGAAAGCGTGTAGTACGTCCTGTTTTCGTCGGTCTGCGGGAATTCGGTGTGGCGCAGCGTGTACTCGTATTCGCCTGTGTCGGCCTTGTAGCTGTACCGGAAGTCGGCGTAGGTGGGGCCGTATGAATTGATTTTGCAGCCCGTGTACTCCGAGCGGACGACCGTTCCGTTACCGTCAACGTACGACACGAACTTGTTGTGGCCGCCGGCGGTGAACTGGGGCTGACCGCTCCACATGATTCCGCTCGGGCCTCTAAAGTCGGGAAGCGTCCATCCGTCGCGTCCGTAAACGTAGAGCGGCGCGATGCAGTTCGACTCCGTGACGCCTGTCGAGAGGTGGTAGTAGGAGACGTGGAACTGAATGGAACCGATCTGCTTGAGCGGGAAGATGCCCCAGTTCTGGTAGAGGTGCATGTGCGAAAACGCGAGCGTCTCGTTCGGCTTGAGAACGAGCGGGAAGTACGTGTCGGAGTACGGAACGTCCGTCGGGTCGTAGACAGGTTCTTCCTTTTCGTAGGTAAAATTCTTGCACACCTGCACCGGGATCGGCGTGAGCAGTCCGTTGCCGTCGAGAACGGCGGCGCACTCGAGACACTCGGAGTTGGCGCTGAAATTGACGTAGATCTTGCGGTCGTTCGAGTCGTTCTGAACGGAGACGGTCGCGCCGAAGTCCTTGTTTCTGTTTTTCTTTTGGTAGGCGGTCGTGAAGTTAGTGCCGTTGAGCGTGAAAACGTACACGCCGCGGACAGGGTCGTACCGCTTGAATTTAGTTTTGGAGTTGGTTACGGTGACGGAGATGTTGCCGGCGCCGAGCGGGTTGCGCTCAAGCCACGCCTCTTTTTCGATGCCGGCGAAGTCGTGCGTCGTGTCGTTGTAGAGCCTGTTCGCGACTGATGCGTCGCCGCCGGATTTCAGGCTGAGCTTGCCGCCGTAGACCTGCCTTACGACGTACTGCCCGTCGACCTCGGTGACTGTCACCCTGAGCGCCAGCTTTTCGTCGTCGGGAACGATGATGCCGCAGACACCGGCTTCAGTGAAGTCGAACGCGACGTACTCGACGGTGGAGGGGTCGAAGCCCAGGTCCGAGTGGACGCCGTCTTTGTCTTTAATGGAAAGCGCGCTGACGGCGCTCTTGTCGACTTTCCAGATCATACCGAATTCGGCGATCGAAGAGGCTGCCTCAAATGCTACGACTCTGAACTCCTGGTGGAGCTTGTCCGCGAAAACGTGGTACGTCTTTTCGCTTTTAAGGGGCGGCATCGCGGAGGAGGTCTTAATGAGCCTCAAAGAGGAGAGCGTGGTCTGCTCGCCGACGTTGTCGCCGACGTCGAGCCTGATGCCTTTAAGCGCGCTGCCTTTCTGGATGGCGGAAATGTCTATGAGGTATTTGTGGGGAGCGCCGTCCGATTTGACCGTAAACGTGAGCGTCTGGCCCGGGTTGTAGTCGGAGCCGTCGTCGATAAACATTTGTACGCGCGAAGCGCTGCCTTTTACGGCGAGCTCGAGCTCGACGGCGTTGACGGATGTTGTGGGAACGGAGAAGCTCCTTATGACAAAATACGGGTCGTACGTGGATTCAACAGTGAAAACAGCGCTGTTCTTGCTGCCGGCTTTGAGATTGCCGTCGTGCGCGACCCAGTTCTTTTTAAGGTCGGTGACTTCGGTGACGGTTTCGTACGAGTCCGCGCCGGCAGAGTTGCCGAGGCCGAGGTCGCGGAAATGCGATTCATAGTAATAGAAGCCGAGGCGCGTGGTATTGATGCGGCCCGATCCGAGCGAATAGCGGTCTGACCATTCCCCGCCGCTGCTGTCGATCACGTACAGGTCCATACTGTCCGTGAAATACGTCTTTCCGGAGGCGTTTTCGAACTTCCGGAGTCCCTTCGCGCCGTCGTCCGTGAGATTCTCGGTAAGGCGCATCTGAGTGTTTTTGAGGACGTATTCGCTTCTGACGGCAGAGGTGTAGTAGCCGTCGACCGTGTTGGCGAGTTCGTTCGCGTAGACCATCGACGACGCGATCGGGGTGTCGTTCGAGACGTCGCGGGGAACAGGGGTGGGGGAAGGCTCCTCGGTTATCTCGGGGGGCTCTTCGGTGGGCGTGTCTGTGCCGCCGCCTCCGGTGTTGCAGGAGGAGAGTACGGGCAGGCAGAGAAGAACCGCCGCCAGAATTAATATGATCGATTTTCGAAAAGCTGCTTTCATTTTAAGACCCGCGCTTTCTTTTAAATTTTTAAAGAAGTTTAACATTTTGGCGGGGCGGTGTCAAGAATCGAACGTCAAGAAAAAACGTCGCGGGAGGCGGAAAAACCTTGACTTGCAAAGCGAAATGATGGTATATTAATATTACAAAAACCGGAACCGAAAGGCCGGACAATTCAATGAAGACAAGGAGATTACCGTTATGAAAGTTGTACTCGCCGGCGCGTTCGGCAATTTGGGCGCGGAAATTCTGAAAGTTCTCTGTGCGAGAGATTATGAAGTGGTCGCGGCAGACCTTCGCGAAACAGATGTTGCAGGAACCGCCGGAAAGTATACGTTTGTAAAAATCGACGCGACGAACCCCGACACGCTGAAGGGCCTTTGCGACGGCGCGGAAGTCGTCATCACGACCATGGGCCTCACCGGCGCCTCCACAAGGTTTACGTCCTATGACATCGACTACCGCGGAAACATGAACCTCTACGAGGAGTGCAAGCGCGCTGGAGTGAAGAAATTTAACTATATTTCGGTCATTTCGTGCGACGAACCCGGTGCAGAGAAGGTTCCGATGCTGCACGCAAAATACCTTGTCGAGCAGGATATCAAGAAGGAGCCGATGGACTACGTGATCTACAGGCCCACCGGATATTTCTACGACATCGCGAAGGTTTTCAAGCCTTACGTTGACAAAGGTGAAATGCAGCTCCTCAAAGGGTTCGGCGGCGTGAAGGCGAACGTTGTCGACTGCCCGGATTTCGCGGCGTTTATCGTCGACCATATGTTCGACACCAACGTGACGTACAACGTGGGCGGAAAAGAGACGTACTCCTACGAGGAGATGGCGAACCTCTGCTTTAAGGCAGCGGGTAAGCCCCTCAAGATCAAGTGGGCGCCGGCGTGGCTTTTCGGAGTGCTCGCAAATCTTCCCAAGATCAAAAAAGCGGGCAAACACGACATCATTCTTTTCTCGAAGTGGACGCTCAGCCACGACCTGGTAGGCGATACCGAGGTGGGCGAGGCGAGCTTCGCGGAATATCTGAAAAAATACTTCGGCAAGGAGGAATAAATCATGCCCTGGGCTCTTTTAGGAATACTTTACGCTGTCAGCGCGGTGCTCTGCTGTGTGGGCTTTTACAAGTTCGTGTATTTTCTTTCGATAGGCTACGGCTTTGCGGTCGCGGGCTGCGGAATCGCGATCTTCATTATGTACCTCGTGAATCCGACCGCCGTTCCGTTCTGGATTGTGCTTGTCCAGATGCTCCTTTTCATCGCCTACGGCGTGAGGCTCTCCGGATTCCTTCTCGTCCGCGAGCTCAAAAACGCATCGTTCAGAAAGACGGACGTCGCGAAGGACTCTCTCTCCAAGAACAAAGAGAAGAAAATGCCCGTGTTCGTGCTCGCTTTCATCTGGATCTTCGTCGCGGCGCTCTACGTCGCGCAGACCAGCCCGATGCTTTTCCGCTACGTTAACGCCAAAACCGACTTTATCGTTCCGGTTGTCGGCTTCGTGATTTCGATCGCCGGTCTCGTGCTTGAGTCGATTGCCGACAAGCAGAAGGGCGACCAGAAAAAGGAGCGTCCCGACATGGTCGCGACAAAAGGCCTCTACAAAATGGTGCGCTGCCCGAACTACTTCGGCGAGATAACGTTCTGGACAGGTGTGTTTGTCGCGGGAATCACTGCTTACGCCAACGTCTGGCAGTGGATTGTCGCGGTTTTCGCATACGTCGCGATCGTTTTCATCATGTTCAACGGCGCGCAACGTATGGAAAAGCGCCAGAATTCGAGCTACGGCGACAAGCAGGAGTACAGGGAATACGTCAAAAAGACGCCTATCATCATCCCGCTGCTCCCGATCTACAGCCTGAACAAAGAGAAAAAAGAAGACAAGTGACTTTAAAAGTATCCGCGAGGACTTCAAATCATGAAAGAGTTTTCCGTGCCGATGGCGCTCTGTGACTTCATACCGGTAATACTGTTCGCGGCCGCCGCCGTGATCCTGATGCGCGACCTCTACAACAAAATGAGCAAGGGCGCGTTCGCGCTTTTTGCCGCCGGCGCGATCGACATTATATGCGCCGGCTCGCTCAAGGCTCTCTACAAGCTGCTTTACGCACTCGGTCTTTGCGATTTCGAGCCGCTCAACGCGATGTTTTTCCCGCTACAGTCGATCGGCTTTCTGCTGGCAGGCGTCGGAATTCTGGCGATGCTGATATGGCGTCAGACGTCGAAAAAAGCGCCGGAAAAAGCGTCAGGAAAAGCGCTCTCGCTGACAGCCGCCGCCGCGGTACCGCTCTTCAAGGGAACGATGATATTCGTTTCGCTGATGGTCGTCGGCCTCGGTCTCATCAGCACCGTGCTGTCGATCCTCTCCGCGAAGCTCAAAAAGGCGTGGGTGATGATCTTCTTCATCGTCGGATTTGTGTGCTCGCTCTCGATGGGCTACCTCTCGACAAGAGACTTCGCGCAGGCGTCAATGAACTGGATCGCGGAGGGCGTAAACGTTGCCGGACAGGGCTCGTTCCTGATAGGAGCGCTTCTGCTCCACAAGTTCGGTCTGGAGCAACTGAAGCTTAAAACGGGGGAGTGCGCGTGATGGAAAAGGTTGACGTTTTTCTCGGAATTATAGGAAAAAAGTACCCTTTGAAGGAGGCCCCCGCCGGCGATTTTGCCGCCATTAAGGCGAATGGTATGAAGTTCGCGGTGAAGGCGTTCGACGCGGAGGGGCTCGGCCGTGTGTCCGTGATGAGCGCGAAGGGCTTTTTCGGCCTCATGAAAATGGACACGGTGATCGTGAACCCGCTTTTCGCCGACCTGCCGCTTTACTCGTACGACAGGATCCTCGCGATGGGGAACGACACTCTCATAATCGAGCTCTACGACACGTTGCTCGGCGGCTTCGACGAAGAAAAGCTAACTAGCGTCGCGAAGAAGTATGAGAGTATTCCCGAACGCGACCCGGGCGAGCACTGGTACGACTCGATCAAGCTCGGCTCCGGCGTCTCAAAGAAGGCAAAAAAGGACCGCTCGAGCGAAATCGACGCTCTCGCGCGCGAGCATTTCGAGGCGTTTGCCGGATCCCCCGCGCCCTTAGTCACGGATCTTGAAGCCAAGAAAAAGAAAGCCGCTGTTTACGTTGACGGCCTGCTCGAAAAGGGCGGTCCCTCGACCGACGCGTTTATAAAGGCGATCGGCGCCGACAGAACGCGGAAGCTCTTCAGAAAGGTCCTTTTCGGACTGGAGTAAAACGCGCACAGCCGCCCGGAAACGGAAAAACGCGCGTTCCCGGGAAATACACGCGGCAGGCGGGAAATATCATTTTTGTTGCATTAAAAACTCCTTTCGGGTATAATACATCCGCGAGGAGTTTTTCGTATGAAAACAGGTGAAAACAAACCAAAGGAAAAACGGGTGAGGGCCGTCGACTGTCTCGATTTCGCGGTCACTTTCGCCGGCAGGGAGTACAAGGCGCTGCTGCCTTTTGTACTTGCTTTTCACCTGCCTTTTATATTTATCGCGAAGCTCCTCACGAGCGAGTTCGTGCTTGTCAACGCGCTGCAATCGATCACGGAGAGCGACGGAACTCTTCTGGGCGATTTCGGCATTTTTTTGCTGCTTTTTGTCGGCGAAGGACTGATGATGGTGTTCACGTTTGTGCTGCAGGTGCTGGTGACCGGAGCGGTCATTTACCACGTCTACAGGCTGACCGTTTTCGGGGACAGGCCGGCGTTTTCGGACACGTTGAAGCGCGGGTTCAGGCTGTTTCTGATGAATCTGATTCTGTACTCAATCATTTACGCCGTTGTGTGGGTCTTATCGCTCATACTGACGTTCGGAGGCGTCGCGTCGATTGTTTTCCTTCTGGAGAACGGCACGGAAACCCTGTTCAATTCAACTCCGGTTCTGGTCGCCATTGGAGCGGGAACGCTCGCGCTCGCCGCCGTCGCAATCTATCTGCTCGCGCGGTGGGGCTACACACGGCAGTTTATCGTGTGCGACAATCTGTTCATTTTCGCGGCGATGAAGGCGTCGTGGAAGGCGACGAAAAAGCGCGCGTGGCACGTTATCTGCGTTTTTGCGCTGTCGTACATCCTCAGCATAGGCGGGAACGCGGCGGTCGTCGCGATCGATTCGCTGCTGCTGATTCCGGCCCTGTCGGGAAGCAGCTTTGTAATTTCACTTGTAAGCGCGATTTTGACATCCGTGGCGTCCGTGTCGTTTTATTTTACCGACGCGGCGCTGACTTATTCATACATGGAACGTGTTCCGGGCGGCAACGCTGTCCGCAATTACGAACTCGGTCTGAACGACTTTTTTGAGGAGCGGAAATCATGAACGAAGCGGGAACAGAACGCGCCGGCGAGATCATCGACGAGATAATGTCCGGCAGCGAATTTAATAGATCCGGCTCGAGCATCGACGTCTCCTGGCTGAAGCCCGTTCTGGAGTGGATAAACGAGATACGTCAGAAGGTCATGGAGTGGCTCGGAAGACTGCTCGAAAAGCTGTTTTCGCTGCTTAACTTTAAAGGCGGCGGCGGAGGAGGCGGCGGCGCGAAAACCGTTGCGACGGTCGTATTGATCGTGCTCGGAGCGGCCGTTCTGACCGGTTTAATTATTCTGGCCGTGAAACTTGCTAAAACCTTAAAAAAGAAAAAGAAGCGCGACATGCTCACGGAGGAGGACCTTCTCGAGTTTTCCGAAGCTCCGGACGCGGCGCTCGAACTCGCGAGGAAGTTCCGTGGCGAGGGCGACTTCAGGATGGCCTACCGCTACCTTTTCATAAACCTTCTCACCGAGTTAAACAGGGGCGAGGTGATCCGGATAGCGCGCTACAAGACGAACAGGTTCTACATGCGCGAGGCGGTCGGTTCGGGACGTGTGGAAAACGGCGAGATCGCGCCTTTCTTCTCGTGCTTCGACCGCGTCTGGTACGGCTTTAAGAATATAAAACAGGACGAGCTCGACCGGTTTTTCACTGCCCGCGACGCGATCCTCTTCAAGATAGATTCCGCCGGATCCGACAGCGAACCGGATGGCGGAGCCGGAGGGGAGGTGAGCGGCTGATGGCGAAAATGACAAAAGACGCGAAAAAAGCCGGGAAAGCCCTAAAAACCAAGGCGGGCGGAGCGAAAAGAGCCGTGGTGACGCTTCTCATAATCGCAGCCGCTTTGGGACTGCTCATTTTTGTGATCGACAGGATATCGTCCACGAAGGAACTCCGGAACACGCCCACGACCTACGGCGTGACGGACTACGGGATCAAGGGCATCTTCCTTTCCGCACAGAAGTTTCTGAAGGAGACTCGCGGCGCGAAGGTGGAGCGCTTCACGAAGCTGGCGCGTTTTCTGCCGGCCGACTCGATCGCGGTACTGCCCGAGCCTGTGAACATAAACGGAGACATCGCCGGTGTCGTGAAGGCGGCCGAAAACGGGACTGTGTTCGTCATCGTTTCCGAATCCCCGGACGTCTATATGGAGCTGATCGCCGACGTAACTCCGGGTCCGGGAACGCAGCAGATGAGTCTCGCTGTTACGGGAAACGGCGGCGACCGCACGCGCGTCAGGTGCGGAAATGGCGCATTTTACGTCGTTCCGGAGGCCGAGGCGACGGCGCTCTTCAATCAGAGCCTTAAAACCGACAGCTCGGACGGAAGCAGATTTCTCGTATTTTTAGACGAATTGTGCGAGTCGACCGGCTACAAAAAGGTGCTCTTTGACGAGTGCTACTCGGGACTTGCCTCCGACCCGGCGCCGGACATACTTGGATGGGGCTTTATTCTCGGGCTGGTGTGGCTGGCGGCGGCGCTGATCATTCTGCTTCTCTCGCTCGCTCAGCGCTTAGGGGCGCCCGAAAAGCTGGCGGCGGTCGAAAAGCGAAACGAGACGGAGCACATTTCCGCCCTTGCCGAGATGTACAGAAGAACAGGCTCGGAGAGCATCGGGTTCAAGATCCACATGGAGGCACTCGCGGACGACATAGCGGCGGCGACCGGAATGCAGGACGCGTCGGGCTTTGACGAGATCATGGAGAACGCGCTGGCGTCGGACCGCTTTAAAGGGAGCGGGCTCGACAGGCTGGTGGAACTGTATTATAACGCGGAAAACGAGCGGATCACACCGCGAATGCTGAGCAATCTTATTGAACAAACCGAAAAGATCCGGAAGGAGAGACTGCAATGACACTTGAACAAAAGACTAACGAAATTCTGAGCGAGCTTTCTAAAGTGATAATCGGCCAGGACGAATTCCTGCGCCACCTGCTTATCGCGTTTATATCGGGCGGACACGTACTGATGGAGGGCGTTCCCGGACTCGGAAAAACGCTGACCGCTAAGGCGCTCGCGAAGGTCGTGGAGGCCGACTGCAAGAGAGTGCAGTTTACGCCCGACCTGATGCCTGCCGACATCATCGGCACGAACGTTTTCAACGCGAAGGAGGCGGAGTTCAGGCTCAAAAAGGGCCCCGTTTTCACGAACGTCCTTCTGGCTGACGAGATCAACCGCACGCCGCCCAAGACGCAATCGGCGCTTCTGGAGGCTATGGAGGAGCGGTCGGTGACGATCGACGGCGAGACGATGAAGCTCGACGAACCGTTTTTCGTTATCGCGACGCAGAACCCGGTGGAGTATGAAGGCACGTATCCTCTACCGGAGGCGCAGCTCGACAGATTCCTGATGAAGCTCTACGTCGGCTACATTCCGCAGGAGGGCGAAGACCAAATGCTGCGCGGCTACGAGGGCAACTACACAGGCGCGCACGCGAGGATTGAGTCGCTGAATACGGTTCTGACGCGCGCGGAGCTCGCGGAGATCAGAAAAGAGGCGGCGGCCGTCAAGGTCAACGAGGGGATCCTTCACTATATAACGGGAATCACGTTCGCGACGAGACAGTCGCTCCAGATCATGCTCGGAGCGTCTCCGAGAGCGTCGATAGCGCTTCTCCTCTGCGCGAGGACGAACGCGGCGATGAACGGAAGGGACTTCGTGGTGCCGGAGGACGTCGTCGACATCGCGCTGCCCGTATTGAGGCACAGAATCATTTTAAGACCTGAGACGCACGCGTCGGGAATCAACGCCGACACCGCGCTCATGAACGTTATCAGAAAGGTGGAAATTCCGCGCTGATGGGAGTTACTAAGCGTCTCGCACTTGTGGCGGCGGTCTGCGCCGTCCTTACAGCTGTTGCAGGGTTCGCAGGCGGAACCGACTTTGCCGTTGCGGCGTTCGTTCTTACGATCGTTGCCGCTGCGGTGCTTGTCGTTTACGATTCCGTCGCCACGCCCAAAACCGGCTGCATCGAGGCGGGGCGCGTTCTTGAGGCAAAGCTCTCGCTCAACCACACCCACACCGTGGAAATATACGTGCGGAACACGTCGGACAGGATGCTCACGGTCGAGATTACGGACGACGTTCCCGAACATTTTGAACACGGAAAGCTGCCAATGAGGGCGGAAATCCCGGCGCACTCCGAGCACGTTTTCGAATACACGCTGAAGCCGCTGAAACGCGGCGAGTACGTTTTTCCGGCGGTTACGGTGAGATATCCGGGCGTTATCGGGCTGATCAGGCGCAAAAGGAAGTTCGCGACGCCGGACTCACGTCACCGCGTCTACCCGAACATCCGCGACCTGTCCGACTACGACATGGCGGCGCTTTCGCAGAACCTTCTGGTCAGCGGCATCAAGCAGGTGAGGGCCAACGCCGAAAACGGGGAGTTCAGTACGCTCAGGCAGTACACCGAGGGCGACAACTACAAAATGATCAACTGGGCCGCGACCGCAAGGACAGGCGAACTCACGGTCAACACGTTCGCGCCCGAGAGGAACCAGTACATCTACGCGATGATCGACTCGAGCCGCGTGATGAACGGAACGTACAACAACATTCTGATGCTCGACTACGCTATCAACGCGTCGTTCCTGCTGGCGGACTACTGCCTCAAGGGCGGCGACAATTTCGGTACGCAGCTTTTCGCGGCCGACGTCAAGAGGTTCGTGAGCGCGGCGAAGGGGCCCGGACAGTTCGAACTGATCGCGGACGTTTTTTACAAGGCCGAGAGCGGTGAAAACGCCGCCGACTACGAGCGCGCGGCAGCGGAATTCGAGACAGTCGTAAAACGCAGGTCGCTCATTTTCGTGTTCACGCAGCTTTTCAACACCGAAGAGGCGGTCAGGTTCGCGAACGCGGTGAAAGGCCACCTGTCGCGCCACCTTGTGTGTGCCGTCACGATAAAGGACCCGCGGCTCGCGGAGATCGCCTACGGAAAGGCTTCGAACGGCGGCACGGGCGAAAACGGAAGCGCTTCGGGCGCGGAGAAAGAGGCCCCGGACGTGTATATGAGGTCGGCGGCGCTCAAGTACGTTCGCGACAGGCAGAAGATCGCGGCGGTTCTCAAAAACGCGGGAATAATGAGCTTCGACGTGGAGCCGGACAAGCTGTCGCTCAGCACGGTGGCGGCGTATCTCAACATCAAAAAAAGAGGCATTCTTTAAATCGCGGAAGGAAAGTATTACCGGATCGCGGAAAGAAAAAGTATTAGATCGCGGAAGGAAGAAGTATTTTGGCAGACGACATTCTTACAAGAAAAATCGAATACCCGAATACGCGGCCGGAGGACACTCAGGCTGAGCCTCTTCGCGCGCTTGAAGAGGGCCCGGGAGTGCGCCCGAGGTACTTTGTCGACATTTCCACCCACGAAAACGTCACGATCAAGTACGAGTCGGCGGGGCTCGGCAGCCGTTTTACCGCGGCTGTAGTCGATACGGTCATACGCGCGGTCTTCTGGATCACGGTCGCTGTCGCCGTCTATTTCATTTTCTTCCACGGAAGGGTATCGATAGACCTTGATTTTGACATTTTCGAGGGCATCGAGTACTTCGCGTCGACGGCGCTTGTCGTGTACTTCGGAATTCTGCTCTCAAGGCTTGTCTATTTTGAGATTTTCGAGTCTGTCTGGAGCGGTTACACGCCCGGGAAAAAACTCCTCGGCATAAGAGCCGTTTCGGTGACAGGCGAGGCGGCGTCGTTTTCGCAGATTACGGTCAGAACGGTCATGCGGTTTCTGCACATGATTCCGGGCGGCGAGTTTGCCGACGGCGTAGCGGCGCTTTTGTCGGCGAAAAAGCAGCGTCTCGGCGACATGGCGGCGGGAACGATGGTGATCAAGGTCGGCAGGGTGAAAAACGCTTCCGAAGTGCTTGCGAGGAAGATCGCGGCGGACGCGAAGCTTGCCGGAAACGGAGACGCTGGTGATGATGACGCGGGCGGAGATCTCGACGGATTCGGGCGTGTGAGTGACAGAAAAATAAGCGACTTTCTGGCCGAGATGCACGCGATGACCGAAAAGGCGAGAGCTTCGGATAACGTAACGCCGGAAGGAAGCGTTGGCGCTGAAAACGGCGGAGATTTAATAGAAAACGGCGGTAAATATATGGAAAACGCCGGAAATTACGCGGAAAACGGCGGAAAACACGATGATTCCGTTGAGGATCCGTTCGCGGGGGCGGAGGACGTCGAGCGCGAACAGGCTGAGAAGCGGCGCAATTCATACGTTCCCGAGGGCGGCTATCTTACGTACTACGAGACGAGAGTGCTTTTGACTTACCTTGAGAACCGCGCGCGCCTGCCTTCCCCGGTAACGTACGACAGGAAATTCGCCGAGTTCATTTTCGAAAAGAGCGGCCAGCAGAGGCCGAAAAAACTCAACCGGAACAAAACGTTTTCGTTCATCCGGGAAGTGGCGCGCTATCACGCGTGGCTGCACGGAATCTTGGGAGGTGTGCGCGTATGACGGAAACCGAGCAGGATTTCATCCGCAGGAATATTTCGACATGGCAGGAGCTTGAGAGCGAAAACAAGTACTTTACAGGCAGGCGGAGCAGGCTGAGAAACGCGCACTCCAAAACCGCGCCGACGAAGGAACGCGTCGACAGGTACATCGAGCTCTACAACGTCACCGCGAACCACCTTGCGTACGTGAGAACGTTCTGGGGCGAGACGGAGACGGCCGAGTATCTCAACGCGATCGTGGGGGACGCGCACTCGGCGATCTACAGCAAGACCGTTTTCAATTTCGGGAAGGTTTTCAGGTTTTTGGGAACGGGGTTCCCGAAGCTTTTCAGGAGCGAGTTCCGGTTTTTCCTTTTCGCTTTTCTGGCGTTTACGCTGCCGGCGCTCACCGCGTTTTTGTACGTGATCGTGAACCCGGACAACGCGCTCGCGTTCATGTCGGCGGAGCAGCTGGCGGGAATCAGGCAGGAGGGCAATTACGACACGTTCAGCGCTCTCAAGTCGACGCTCGCGGGAATGTACATCGGCGGGAACAATATCGTCGTGTGCATCGAGGCGTTCGCGGGCGGCCTGACTCTCGGCCTGTTCACGCTCTACGCGATGGTCACGAACGGCCTTCTCATAGGGGCGCTTGCCGGCTACACCGCCGCAAACGGTTCCGGTGCGTTCTTCTGGTCTCTGATACTGCCGCACGGCGTCACGGAGCTCTTCGCGATCTGGCTTTCGGGCATGGCGGGATTTTTGATTGCGTACGCGATCATCAATCCGGGGCGGATCTCGCGCAAAACCGCAATCATAGTCCAGGGCAAAAAGGCGATCAAAATCATGCTGATCTGCGTGCTTTTCCTGATCCCTTCGGCGGTGATCGAGAGCTTCTTTACGCCGCTCGCCATTCCGTACTATTACAAGTTCCTGTTCGCGGGAGGCATGGCGGCGCTTGTGACGGCCTACACTCTCGTCGGCGTCAGAAAAAAGGGAGAGCGGAGAGGTCTTCTCTGAACGCAGACCGGTCTTTAGATTTGTAAAACGCCGGCTTCGCGGGAATCGCGGAGAGTGCGGAAGCCAGGTAATTGCGAAAGCCCGGTAATTGCGGAAAGCCGGATGATTGCGGAAAGCCGGATGATCGCGGATTTTTCGTATTTTGCGGAAAAACGGCCGGGAAAGGCAGATTCCGCTTGCAAAAATCGTAAAACTGCTTTAAAATCGGTCGCGCCGGAAGAGGCTTAAGAGCGGCAGGGGATTTGCCCATTATGTAGGCTGCGGTTTTGGCTTTTTTAAGGTGGCGGTCTTTCCTTTATGAAGACCGCTGTATTGCCTCTTTTGAGGAATGATTGATTATGCGGAAACGGAGCGCCGCCCGGTGAAACGATAAAAAGAGGGCGGCGCGGAGATTTTTATGAAATTCTGGAAATCGAAATTTGTCACGTATGTGCTTATAGTTGTGACAGCGGCGTTAACCGCCGTGAACTACGAGATTTTTATATTCAAAAACGCGTTCGCGCCTGCGGGCCTCAACGGTATCGCGACGATGATGCAGCAGATATTCCATTTCAGCATGGGATACGTGAGCCTCATTCTGAACATACCGCTTTGTATCGCGGTTTTCGCGCTCGGGTACAGGGAACTCGGCGTCAGGTCGTTCGTGTACACCGCGGTTTTCTCGGCGTGCCTGCTTGTTTTCAACTTGGGGATCATCGACATCTCGCCTTACGCCTACCACACCGAAAACGGTACGAGCACCATACTCGCGCCTGTGGCGGCCGGCGTTCTGAACGGCCTTATCTACGGTATAGTTTTCCGTAGAAACGGTACAACGGGCGGCACGGACCTGATCGCGGCGATCGTACGCCACTACGTGCCCACGGTGAACCTCGTCTGGATGATTTTCGGCCTCAACTCGGCCGTCGCGGCGATATCGTTCTTCGTTTACGACTACAAGTTCGAGCCGGTCATCATGTGCATCCTCTACAGCTTCATCACGTCGAAAATTTCCGACCTGATTCTGAAGGGCTTCAAGACGCAGATGAAGTTCGAAATCATCACGGAAAACGCGGAGGAGATCTCGCGGGATATTATTAAGGAGCTCCACCACACGACGACGCTGCTTCACGGGAAGGGAATGTTCACGCACAACGACAAGGACATGCTCATCTGCGTCGTTCAGAGGCACCAGGTCGTCCAGCTCCGGAAGATCATTCTGAGATACCCCGGTTCGTTCGCGTACATGGAGACCGTGAACGAGGTGTACGGAAACTTCAACGAGTCGCCGGCTGTTTACCTCGAAAAAAGGCCGAAAAAGGCAAAAAACGCAAAAAATGCGGAAAAAGCCGTCGTGAAGGCAATCGACGCTCCCGAAAACGGCGGTGCGGAAGGCAAGGACTGAGAAAGACCGAAAAGACTGAAAAAGACTCTGAAAAAGACTGAAAAAGACCGGAAAAGGATGGTATTGCGCGGAGGCCGCTTACATGTTATAATAATTTTCGTGCTTACGGACTATTAAGCGATATAATTTTGTCTCTCTTAAAACAGGAGGAATTCACGATGAAAAAGAATTTGATTTCGGCAATCGCGGTCATGATCGCGGCGATGATGGTTCTGGCGTTTGCGGCAGGGTGCGCGAAGCCGGAAAAACCTTCCGAACCCACAAAAAAGCCTGACGGCAGCGCAACGGCGGCCCCCGCGGACACCGATCCTACAGAGGCTCCGACCGACACGCCCGTGCCTACAAACACGCCTGAGCCCACCGAGGCTCCGACCCCGAAGCCCGCTCTCGGCGACAACAAGGGCAAGCCTTTTGCCGACGACCAGGCAGGCGTGGAAGTTCTGTACTTCGAGAACTTTGATGACGAGGATTGCGACGTTTACGAAAACGCCGGTATGCTCAGAACCGACGCCCACTACGAACTGATCGACGACAAGCTCTGCCTCGCGTTCGTGGACGGCGCCCCCGAGAACGACCACCAGTCGTTTTTCCCTCTTTACGAGCAGACCTTCGACGATTTTGAGCAGTTTGAGCTCTCTTTCGACTATAAGATCGCCCACACGGCGCCCGACAACAACAACTACGTATGGTTCGGACTCATGATCGGCTGCTTCGTGACCAGCCCCGAGGGACTGATCCCGACTCAGAACGGCGACGGACTCTTCATCGGCCTCAACAACACCGGCTCGTTTCCTCTGTACGGCGTCGGCGACTCCGGCGACAACAAGGGCTGGCCTGACGGAAATATGAGATTTGAGTCCAAACAGAAGAACCTTTTCGACGAGGAGCGCCACATAACCGTTATCCAGACGAACGAAAAGAAAGCGTACCTCTACATTGACGGAACGCTTTACTGCTCGATTGAAATCGGCGCGGAAAAGGTGACTATTTACAACGCGGAAGGCAAGGCAATGAAGTCCAAGGCGAACGACCCCGCGAACCAGGACGGCGCCAACATGATGGTCTGGACCCACTGCACCGGCGCGGTAATCGACAACTTCAGCGTTAAAGCGTATTGACCGCTGCGGCATTAGTTTAAAACACGTTTTTTGAAGAGGGCCTGTCCGTTCTGTTTTCGGGCGGCCCTTTTTGGTACGACGGGCATGCCGTCGGTCTGTGGTGAAAGTCCACAAGGGGCGTAGCAGCCGACGAACTACGGAGCGACTTCCCGGGTTTGCAGCGCGAGGTGCAGGGGATAGGAGAAAAAACGAAACCTTAGCCATACGGACAGGATTTTGATACAAAAGCGTGTGCGGTGGATAAGCGGACAAAGAGTTATGAAGTTCTGAATGCGAGGTTAATCGAAAAAGTAAACGCAAGACGGAAGTTCTGAATGCGACCGATCGTGACATCTTAATCTCTTTTATTCAAATCGGAAATGTGGTATAATATGCGTGAACAGTAGGGAAGCGAGCACTTTCGTGCTGCCGGGGAATAACGCGCGGCAGGCGGAGGCGGCTTACGGGATTTCCGCCGACTGACGGCGATTGAATGATATTTTTGCCTTTATTTAGGCGATTTCTAACTTTTTAGACCACGGAGGGCCTTCACTATGGCAGACGAAAAAAAGAAAAAATACCCATGGAACAAAAGCGAGTCCGGCGGCAAGAGGCGCGGCGGCTTTTGGAGACTTTTCCGCCCCGGAAGAAAGAATATAGAAGGCGTTTACGCGGGACCGGAGTGGTTCAACAGGCAGGCCGGAAACGGGCCTGACAAGCCGGTTTACGCGGGACCGGAGGCCATGGCAGGAAACGCGGACGGACAGCCGGATGACGAGCCTATCGAGTGCGTTTACGAGGGACCGGAGTTTTTCGGAGCCGGGGAAGAGCCTGAGACCGTTGAAAAGGATGACCCGGATATGAAAAGACCTATCAAGTGCGTATACGCGGGCCCGGGTTATTTCGCACGGAAAAAGAGAAGGCCCGTTTTCGAAAAGGTTTACGCAGGGCCTCCCGTGAGAGACGAGGTGCAGGGAAGAAGACCTTCCAAAAAGCAAGACGCCGCTATTGAGGAGGTTTACGCGGGACCCGGGTTTTCCGGTGCTGAGGAAGATCCTGACGCCGGTATCGAAGAGGTTTACGCCGGCCCCGAGTTTTTCGGCGCGGAAGAGCCGGAGGAGGTTGAGACGCCCGAAGTTCCCGAGGAGCCTGAGACTCCGGAAGAGCCCGAAGTTCCCGAGGAGCCTGAAAATAACGAAGAGTCTGAGACCCAGGAAGAACCTGAAACCCCCGAGGAACCGGAGACTCCGGAAGAGCCCGTGGACAACGCGGACAACGATGACAAGCCGCAACCGCCAAAGCCGTTCCCGGACGACTTCGACCCGAGCGCAATACAGGCTGTTTACGCGGGCCCCGAGTTTTTCAACCCGAGCATGCGCGATCAGCAGCCGATCGGTTTTGTTTACGCCGGTCCGGAGTATTTCAACAACCAAAACCGCAGCGACGGGCCGATGATGCTCGCCTACGCTGCGCCGGCCTTTTTAAACAACGGTTCTATGCAGGGAGCGTTTGTGACGAACGCTCAGGGAGCGGACGGTACGACGCCTCAGGATAAACCGGAATCGCACAAATTCTGCCATACCTGCGGCGCGCTGCTTTATGAAGGATACAAATTCTGCGCGGAATGCGGCACCCCGGTTCCGAAGCCGGAGGAAAACGAGTGAGCGGAGGGAAAATCAGACGATGGACTCAATGACTGTTTACGACAGTTTTCCTTTCAAATTGAAATCGTGCGTGTGGGAGGTCACTCTTGCGTGCTGCTTCAGGTGCGCCTACTGCGGTTCGTGCGGCGGAAAAGCGCGCGAAAACGAACTGACGCTGCTTGAATGCGAAGGCGTTGCCGCACAGCTTGCGGAAATGGGCTGCAGACGCGTCTCGATGATCGGCGGCGAGGTGTTCATGCGCAAGGACTGGGCTTCGATCGTGGAAGCGCTGACCTCGCGCGGCGTGAAGTGCTGCATCATAACAAACGGCTTCCGGATGACGCCGGAAATAATCGAAACTTTGAAGCGCGTGCGGATCGAGTCGGTGGCCGTGTCGGTCGACGGACCCGAGGAAGTGCACGACGATTTCAGGCAGAAGGGGAGCTTCAAGCGCGCGTTTGAGACGATAACAGCATTGACCGAAGCGGGGATTCCTGTTTCGGTAATAAGCGCCCTGCGTGCGGACAACGCGCCGCGGCTTCCGGAGTTTTACGAGACGCTCAAAAAGTATCCCGTTTTCGCGTGGCAGATCCAGGCGTGTTCGCCCATGGGAAATGCCGCAGGGAACAGTGTGGACGTGGTTTTCGACGCCGGCAGGGTTTTGAAATTTGTCCGTAAAATAGCCAAAACCGCGCCTTTTATGGTGGGCGTTGCCGACAACATCGGCTACTACACCGAAGAGGAAGGCGAGGTGCGCGGGATATCCGGAATCAAGTACGGAGGGTGCAGCGCGGGCCTCAATGCGATCGGTATCGACAGCGTCGGGAACGTGCGCGGATGCGAGTCGATGTACGACGAACGCTTCAACGAGGGCAACCTGCGCGAGAGACGGCTTGTCGACATCTGGACCGACCCGGACGCGTTTTCGTACAACAGGAAATTCGACGAGAGCATGCTGACAGGCGGCTGCGCGGGCTGCGAATACGGCTCCGTATGCGCGGGAGGCTGCAGATCATACAACTACTTCAGCGGCGGAAAGCTGTACGAAAACCCGCTCTGCGCGCACGCGAAGGCGCTGAGAAAGTGCGCTGATGAATCCGTGGGCGAAGAGATTTGAGATAAGAATATTGAAAAAGGGGCGGCTCCGCAGCAGAAAACTCAAAACGGAGCCGCGTGATGTTAAGAATTTTGGAAAGGAGTGCAGCCGCCCTGCGTAAGGGGATTTCGGGCGCCGGGATATTTCCCGGAAATTTTCCGGAGAATAATCTTTGGAAATCGCGCGAAGTAACCGCAAAGATCCGCGAGGCGGAAAAGGTATGAAAACAAGAAGACTGCTTGCACTGTTAATTGCGTTTGTAATGATCGCGGCACTGTTCGCGGGTTGCACCGACGGCAAGAAACCGTCGCCGACAGCGATGCCGGACGTCACCGCGGCGCCTACGGACGTCGCCGTAAACCCGACTGACGCTCCTGAGGAAACGCCAACGGCCGTTGCCGACACGGAACCGCCTGCCGACGAGACGCCGACTCCCGCGGAGGAGAACACGGAAGCGCCCACTGAAGAAGCGACAGAAGCAGCAACCGAGGAATCGACCGAAGAGGCTACAGAGGAAGCGACCGAGGAGGCAACTGAAGAAGCGACAGAAGAGGCTACCGAAGAAGCGACCGCGGCGCCCACGGAGGCACCTACCGAGGCTCCGACAGAGGTTCCCACGGCGACTCCCGAACCCGGCCCGACGTCACCCACGTACGTCACTTTTGACACGTCCAAGGCGGCGAGCTACTTTACCGGCGGCAACTCCGTCACCGCAACGGTAGTTGAGGACGCGGATTTCGGCCACGTCGTAAAGATCACGACGACCGGAAAAACGAACGACCCGTTCATTTTCTTCAACTACAAGGGATACCTGCAGGCGTACGGCATCACGCCGGCCTCCGCAAGCACCTACAAGGTCGTTCTTCTCAAGATCCGCCAGGAGAACTGCTCCAACTCGAGCTTTGAGATCTTCTACTGCGCGGGTTCGCTGTATGGTGCAACTCCGGGCTACAGCAGAACGGCAGGCTTCGACAACTCCGAGACCGGCTGGCAGTACGTGCTTTACAATCTCGACGGTGCGAACGGCTGGAACGGAACGATCAACGGCTTCCGTTTTGACTACATGTTCTCTGCGGCAGGCGCGGGCGAGTCGATTTACGTCGGCGCGGTGATCCTCGCGAAGAACATGGACGAGGTCAAGGAACTTATAAGCGGCGGAGTCGACATCAACGCTCTGTCTCCCGCCGACCAGGCAAGGGCGGAGCAGCTCATCAACAGCGCGAGCGACCCGGCACCGTCCGTTCCCAACACGAAGCTGACGGCGGCGAACGAGGACTCCTCCATTAACCTCTGGTTCAACCATCCGTACGTAAAGACGCCAGAGAGCTCGACGACTTCGAGCGGCATGAACACGTACCAGATCCGCATGGCCAAAAACGAGATCGAGGGCGTTCAGTTTCTGCTCTCCGCCACGGCGGTGAAAACCGGTCTCACGGCCGAGCTCTCTCCGTTCACGAATTCGAGCGGCGACGTTTTAAAGCACGTCATCTGCGAGGGATACTATTTTGACGACATCGAAGGACAGTCGATCGTGGATCCGATTCCCGAACTCAAAGGCAGCTTCGACCTGAAGGCCGGCAAGAGCAAGACGTTCCTTATCAAGGCGTACACCGACAAGACCACGAAGGCCGGCCAGTACACGGCGGTCCTCACGATCAAGGACAGCCAGGGACGCGAGGTCAAAAAGGCGAACGTCTACGTCTACGTATGGAATTTTGCGCTTCCGGACGCTTCCAACTGCAAGATCCAGGCGGATCTCGGCTGGTGGAAGATTTATGAAAACAACGCACCGTGGCTCTACAACGGCGACGACTCGCTGACATACTGCAAGTACTACGAGTACCTTCTCGAAAACAAGGTCAACTGCTACAGGCTGCCGTTCCTCGACGACGACAAGACGAACGCCAACCCGTTCAGCGACCCGAGAATCAACAAGTATCTCGACGACCCGAGAGTTCAGTGCTTCAACCCTGTCGGCTACGGCACAGACCACGTCACCGACGCCAGGATCCAGGGTGCGTACAACTACCTGTCGCAGAACCCCGAGTGGCTCAAGAAGGCGTACTTCTACCCTGTGGACGAGCCGATGGACAAGGGAATGCTCGACTCGCTAATCAATTACGCAAAGAGCATCAGGAACGTTTTCGGCAGCAGCGTGAAGATCATCACTCCGATGCACATCAACGGCGTGATCGGAAATTCTACACAGGACTTTTTCGCGTACGTAAAAAACTATGTCAACGTCTGGTGCCCGCATACGTACTTCTTCAACACGCTTGCCGACTATAAGAACAACCCGCAGCTGATGTTCAGGTACTACACCGCGCAGCTCGAGAAGAATCTCGGAAGCTTTAAGGACAGAATGGCGGCAGAGCAGGCGGAAGGCGACGAGGTCTGGTGGTACGTGACAAGGTTCCCGCACAACCCCGAGATCACGCTCTCGATCGACGACCAGGAGGTCGTGCACAGAATACTGTTCTGGCAGCAGAAGCTGTACGGCGTCGACGGATTCCTCTACTATATGGTCAACGACTGGCATTCCGGCACGTACCCGTGGAGTAGCCAGCACGAGACGGACAACTCGTATCCGTTCAACGTCTACGGAAACGGCGTCCTCGTGTACAACGGCTTTGAGGACGCGGAAGGGCAACCCTACCAGGGCCGCGAGCGCTACGACCAGCTTAAGGACAAGTCCTACAACGCATACCCGGTCGGATCTCTGAGACTCGAATCCGTCCGCGACGGCGCAGAGGACTACGACTACCTGACGATCCTCGACAACCTCTACGGCAAGGGAACGTCCGATCTCGTCATCAAGCAGATCACGACGTCGCTCGGAAACTACAAGGCCGACGCCGAGCTGTTCAACAGGCTACGCATCGCGGTTGGCAACCTGATTGCCGCGAAGAACTGAGAAAATGCTCTTTACACAAGCGACCAGCTGCTTACAAATAACGTGAGATCGTATTCAATCGTATAGCGTTAAATTAACGGATTGCCGAAATAAGGAGTTTTGCGACAATTGCTGGCCGCTTGCTTTGCGCGAGCTCCCCTCTCGCAGTATAATCATACAGCTTCTGGGTCGCGCACGCAAAAATAGCTATTTTCTCAGCACTTCGCGAAACACTAAAAAAATAAAAAGCGCCGCCGCCCGCGATTGACTTTTGGGGGCGGCGGCAACGTTTAAACAATGCGAAAAAAGCTGCCTGCGGGCAGCTTTTTTCGCAATCATATGGCTATAAGTCAAACTTTTATTCGTAAAACGCTCTGAACAGGTTGCCGGCGGTGTGCTGGTCGGCCACCGTCTCGAACTCGCGGGAGGCGTGCATCGAGAGGAGCGGGTTCCCGACGTCGACGGTTTTGATGCCGAGGGCTGCCGAGAGGATCGGGCCGATAGTGCCGCCGCCGCGCACGTCGCTGTTGTTCGTGAAGCGTTGGAAGGCGATACCGTTCCTTGTGCAGAGGTCCGCGAAAAACGCCATCGCCTCGGGTGTCGTCGAGTACGACTGGTTCCAGGAAGTCTTGAGAACGATTCCGCCGCCCAGGACCACAGGCGAGGTCGGGTCGCTCAGCTCGGGGTAGGACGGGTGGGTCGCGTGGCCCATATCCGCGGAAATAAGCATGCTGTCCGCGCACACGTCGAGAGGATGCCTGTCCGTAAAACGTTTGCAGAGCTCCTTTACCGTCTCCTCCGCGAACGCGGTTTTGGCACCGCCGTAGCTCTGCGAGCCGCACTCCTCGTGGTTGAACGCGAACGCGACCCTGACGTCTCCTGACGAAGCGAAGCCGGACTCGGCAACGTACGTTAAAAAGCCCGCGAATATCGCATGGACCATTCCTCTGTCGTCAAGCCCCTGCGCGGAAATGAACTCGCCGTCCGCACCGCAAACGGTAGGATCTTCGGCGATTACCGCGGAGAGGTCGATGCTCAGAATGTCGTCCGGCGTGACGCAATCATCGCCGGCGAAACCTTTGCACGAGTTGATTTTTTCTGCTAAAAGAAGGGCGAATTTGCCGGTGCCGTTTTCGGAGTCGAGACCGAAGACCGGGAGAAGCTGGTTCTGGACGCTGTACCTTGCGCCGTCGTTGACGCCGGGGTTCATATGGATGGCGACGTCGGGAATCACGAAGCGCGGGCCGAGATCACGGATGTCGATGAACTCTCTTCCGTAGCGCGTGCGGTAGAAAACGCGGCCGCAGAGCTTGAGCGGTCTGTCGACCCACGTGTGCCTGATGAGGCCGCCGTACGATTCGACGCAGAGGCGCAGGGCGTTGGCGCCCGTTCTCAGCGATGTCGTTTTGATTTTGAGAACCGGGTAGTCGACGTGGGCCGCCGCGATCCTAAGGACGTCCTTGCGGTTTTCGGCGAAGCCTTTTCCGGCGTAGAACGCGGCGATGCAGCCGTCCGCGAACGGAATGTAGTAAAGCCGTCCGCGTTCGGCGTCTTTTATGCCGGTGAGAGTTGTCTCCGTGCCGCCGGCCTCTTTAAGAGCGTCTTCGAGGCAGCTCAGGACGTGGTAGGTGGTCGGAGTTTCTTTCAGAAAATCGAGAAAGTTTTCCGTTGAGTTAAGGGTTAGTTTCATTTTTTATCCTCCGGGGCGGTGAATTCGCGAAAGCGCGGCGCCGCAAAGATCAGGGCGCGGCGCCGCAAAGATCAGGGCGCCGCGCCTCACGAAAAATCAAAGCAGGAACGTCGGCATCTCGTCGTTCACGGAGAGCGGTTTGTCCTCGCCGAGCTTTCCGGAAGAGCCTTCGGAAGTGTCGAAGGAGGGGATTCCGGAGGTCAGCAGGGACGCGGCGATCGACGCGCTGTTCGAGAGATTTTCGGTGTCAAGGCGCTTGCTCTTGCTGTCGTACGCGCAAACCTCGCGGCAGATGTCGGCCGCCCGCCTGTCGTCGCAGACTATGACTAAGGCCGGAACCGTCTCGATGCCGAGCTTCTTGGCTGCGTAGAGGCGCTTGTGGCCGGTGAGCACGCGGAAAACGGTCTCGCCCTTAATCTCGACCTTGCGGAGGAGCATCGGAATCAGAATCCCGTACTCCGAGACCGACTTCATGACGTCGTTGAAGGTCGCGGCGCATGTGATCATCTCCTCGTCGAAGGAGGGGAGGATGTCCGTGACCGGAACGTACTCGAGCGTCGAGGACGAGTCGGGCGCCGTCACGGATTCAAGAACGGCAGAGGACGCTGCCTGCGCGGCTTCCGCGGAATTGTCTTCGCTGAATAATCTTTTCGCCTGCTCGCCGGTTGCGCGTGACGCGGCGTTTCCGGCGCGGTTAATACTGTTTTTTCCTATCGACATCTGGCATCAATCTCCTTTGCAAGCTGTGTGAATTCCTGGGCGCTCCTGCTCTTCGGGTTGAAAACGGTGACCGGAAGGCTGACGTCCTGCGCCTTTTCTATGTTTACGTCGACGCGGACGTACGTCGGGAACACGTACGTGCCCGATTCCGCGAGCGTCTGCATTGTCTGTTTGAAATAGTTTTTGCGCTCCGAGACCTTCGTGACGGTGATGCCCAGAATCTCGAGCCCGGGGGCGATCCCGCGTATCTCCTCGACGAATTCGAACATGTTGGCGAGGCCGAAAAGCCCCCACGGCGACGCTTCGACGGGAATGATGACCTTGTCGGAGGCGGCGAGAATGTTGATGACCCACGTTCCGAGCGTTGGCGGCGCGTCGACGAGAATGTAGTCGTACCTGCCTGCCTTTATTACCGGCGCGAGCGCTTTCCTGAGCAGGAACTCACGCTGCATTTTCGGGAAAAGCTCGAACTCGATCCCGCTCATAAGCGTTGAGGAGGGGATGATGTCGACGTTCTCGCACGCAGTGGGAACGATGCAGTCCTCGAGCTTGACGCGGCCCTGCATGGCGCGGAAAATGTTCTTTTCTCCGGAGGCTAGCTCGAAAACGCGGTCCTCGTCGAAGTAGGAGAGCGACAGGTTGAGCTGCATGTCTCCGTCGATTAGAAGGACTTTTTTTCCTGATGCGCCGAGCGCGCACCCGACGTTCGAACAGGTAGTGGATTTACCGCTCCCGCCCTTGTTGTTCGCGAAACTGATGACGGTTGTTTTCATGTCGGTGTGAACTCCTTTCGGAAGCCGCCGGCAGCCGACGCGCCGGCAATTGTCTTAAGTGGATTATACAACACGCGCGCGACGTTTACAAGCGCCGCGACCGCCTCCCCCACTCAAAAACGCTCAAAAATGCCTCAAAAATCCGAAAATCGCGCGATTATCCGGAAATCGCGGGAAAAGCAGGAAAGACGCCCGGAAGCTTTCAAAAACGGTTCAAAACATTTCAAATCCATTCGATTTTATCAAGAATGCGTCAAAAAACTTGTAACGCCTTCAGAAAAGTGGTATTATACTGCCAGGAAAAGAATGCGCTTGAAACAGAAAAGCACGGCAATTTGATTACATTAACGATTCAATCGTAAAAACGGAGGTTGTTATGAAAAAATTATTGAGCATATTACTTGCGGTTATGGTTGCGAGCCTCTGCGTTTTCGCCGCGTTCGCTGACGAGCCTGCCGGCGAACCCGCCGACGACGCCCCTGTAGGAGAGTCTGACGAGGGAGGCGAACAGACCGGGGAGGAACTTGAGTACGTTTCGTTTTTCGCGCTCGGAAACGACCCGTACGCGACGTTCGCGTTCAGTAAGGACGGCAAAAACGACGAGATCGACCCCGACACGGTTACCTGGGCTGCCATCAGATACAGAACGGTGACCAAAGAGGACAACAACGGCAACCCGCTTACCGGACAGTTCTACATTTCGCCGGCTGCCGAGCCGTTCGTGCCGATCGTATGGAATCACACCGAAAAATGGGAGACGGTGATCGTCGACATGACTTCGGTAAGAGAAGGAACCGAACTCGTTTCAAAATGGAATTCAAGCTCATACACGAGCACGACTACGATCCGTTTCGACCCGATGGAGTCTCTGAGAGACGCCGAGGCGGCACAGAATGAACTCGACGACAACATCGTTCTCGAGGATTCGGAAATCGACATCGCCTGGATCGCGTTTTTCGAGACCAAAGAAGAGGCTGAGGCTTTCGACGGCAAAGACATGACCGTGCCTTACTGCGTGCTCACCGTTCTCGAGCTCGAGGAACCCGCCAGTGACAATCACAATCTGGAGCCCATGCTCGTAGACAACCACCCCGAGAAGCCCACAGAGGTGCCGACCGAGGAGCCCACGCCGACACAGGCTGCCGAAGAGTCTACGGCTGAAGCTACGGAAGAGCCCGAGATCGAACCCGCGGCAGAGCCTACAGAGGTGCCGAAGGTCGATCCGACGCCCGCTCCCGGGAAAAAGAAGGGATGCGGCGGCTTCGCGGCTGGAATGTGCGTCATTCCTCTCATGCTTGCCGCGGCTGCGGTGTTCATGAAGAAGCACTGATTATTAAACCGGATTAAACGGCTTGGACAAGCTATAAAATGAAAAGGCCGGCAGCGTCGTGACCACTGTTTTAAAAACGGGGGCGCTGCCGGCTTTATTTTCGCAAAGAGGACGTTTTGGCTTAACTAACATCGTTTATTTTCGCCGGAAAAGTGGTATAATAAAAAGAGGTTCCCGGCGGAAACGGTATTTTCGCGGCTGACCGGGAGACTGAGGCGTGCCGGAGAAAAAACGCTCGCGACAACTCGAGACATTCGGGAGGATCTTATGAAAGAATTCAGGACGGTAATCGCGCTGGTACTTGCAATTGCGGTATTGGGAACTCTTTTCTGCGCTTCGTGCAAACGCGAAGGGGAGGAAGAAAACGAAAACGACGGCGCGGAACTTCTCGCGGACGTTTCGAAACTGAAGCCCGAGTTTTCGACGCCGGGCGGCTTTTACATAGGCAAGATGACCGTCAGGATCAGCTACCCGAGGGCGGTCAAGAACGCCGGCTACAAGATCCGCATAACGTACGACGGTTCCGAACCGGACGTTTCGAGCCAGCAGTACGGCGGAGGCGAGATCTCGCTCCCGAAAAAAGCAATCCGCACGAAGTTCACGGGCATCGGCTCCAACGTCAACACGACCGTCATCAGGGCGCAGTATTTTGACAAGCGCGGCGTTCCCGTGGGCAGAATTTCGACCGCCACGTTTTTCCAGGTCGAAAAGCAGGGCAGGTTTGATCTTCCCGTCGTCGTTCTGACGACCGACCCGAAGAATTTAAACGACGGCGCTACCGGTATTTTCGCCAACAGCTGGGGGAAAGGCAGAGACTGGGAACGTCCCTGCAACGTCCAGTACTACGACGAAAACGGTGAACTCGTTCTTTCGCAGGACGCCGGCATCAGGCTTTTCGGAGGCAGTTCGCGCGGCCTTTCGCAGCGTTCGCTGAAGCTGATCGCAAGGGATTCGGAGGACTTCGGCACTGACAGGTATGACGGCGCGGGCAAATTCAAGTACGCGCTTTTCGGCGAGGAGCGTAAGAGGGCGGACGGAACCGTTCTCGACGCGTTCGACAGCTTTATTCTCAGGAACGGCGGCAACGACTCGCTGCTGACACCCACAGAGGCCGGCCGCGCGACGTTCATGCGCGACGGAATCGCGAACGTTATCGCGGGCAAGGCGGCTCCCGAGCTGATGAATATGAACTACAAGCCTGTCGTGGTGTTCCTGAACGGAGAGTACTACGGTCTGATGAATATGCGCGAGCACGAAAACGACAACGCGATTCGCAACATCTACCGCATTTCGAGCGAAGACAAGGCGAATATCTGCGTGATCTCGTCCGAGCTCGACACCTCGCGCGGCGACCGCTACGACGGAACGTGGTTCTACTACGTGCTCGACGACGGCCCCGAGGGCGAGCTTGAGCGCTTCGAGCAGCTCCTCCGCGACGTTAAGGACGGAAAGCTCACCTACGACGAAGTCCGCGCGGCGATCGACGTCGAGGGCTTCATGAAGTACTGCGCGGTAAACCTTTTCCTCTGCAACACCGACTGGCCGCACAACAACATCAAGGTGTGGCGCTACTGCGGCGAGGGCGGAACCGGCGACCTCGACGGCCGCTGGCACTTTGTTTTCAAGGATATGGATCTCGGAATGGGCCGCTACACCTGCGGCACGCAGGAGGGCTACCCGATCGAGCTCTACACGAAGGCCGACTCCGAAAACTTCCGCCTTATGCTCGCGAGCTACTTTTTCTACGGCTACGACGAGGGCTGGCCGAGTATCCTCGAGAACAGCTATCCCGACACGCTCCACCTCGCGGGTCTCTTCTCGTTCCTCATCTCCAACAGGGAATTCCGAAACGGATTTAAGGACTACTGCAAAAAGCTTGCCACCGAGATCTGGCCTGTCGAAGCGCTAGAAAAGCTGGTAACCGACTCGGCTGCGAAAATCGAAAACGAGATGCGCTTCTACATCCAGAAGCAGTATTTCGGGAACTACAGGTTCGACATGACGACCGACTACGACACTTGGCGGAAAGCGGCCCTCGGCGAGGACGACTCGCTTCTCACGTGGGCGAGGGGACGCAGCGGCGAAAACGGGTTCTTTATGAAGCAGGTCAATACTCTGATGGCTTTTTTTGAGAATTGAGCAAACTCAAATTAGTAATAATGCGGCGCCGTCCCGGAAATTGCCGAGGCCGAAAGGCCAAAAGCTAAAATAAAGGGACGGCGCCTTTTTTACGCCTTTTTGCCCCGCGGCGGGGCGTTTTTCCGTTGCGGCGACGGCGAAATAGTTGTATAATGAAAGTGTATGTGCCGCCGGGAGAGGCGGGGGCGCGGGAAGCGTTCCTTTCATTCTTTATGCGGCGCATGAAACCATTCATGATACCTTACCGGAGCGCCTACGCGCTTCTTAAGGGACGGAGTTTTATGTTTAAGAAACTGCTTAAAAGCCTGAAGGGGTACAGACTGCCCGCGTTTCTCACGCCTGCCGCGATCGCGGTTGAGGTGGTGCTTGAGTGCATCATTCCTTTTGTGACCGCGGATCTTGTCACAGAGATCGAAAACGGGTGTACGCTTGACGTCATTGTGCGCTACGGGCTCATTCTGATCGCGATGGCGGTCGTGTCGCTCGCGGCGGGGGCCGTGGCGGGAAAGACTTGTTCGGTGGCGGTTGCGGGATTCGCGAAGAACCTGCGCCGCGACATTTTTGCGCGCATTCAGAGCTTTTCGTTTGAGAATATCGACAGATTTTCGACTTCGTCGCTCGTTACCAGATTGACCACGGACGTTTCGTTTGTGACGATGGCGTTCGGCATGATCATCAGGGTCGCGGTGAGGTCGCCGTTTATGCTCGTTTTCGCCTTTTCGATGGCGTTCATAATGGGCGGCAAGATGGCGTGGATCTTCGTGGCGTTGATACCGTTCCTCGGCGTCGGGCTCGGCCTTGTCATTATGAAGGCGATGCCTGTGTTCAGGAAGGTCTTCAAAAAGTACGACGCGCTCAACGAGTCGGTGCAGGAAAACGTGAAGGCGATAAGAGTCGTTAAATCGTTCGTGCGCGAGGACTACGAGAAGCAAAAATTCGACAAGGCGTCCGACGACGTGCGCAAGGATTTCACGAAGGCGGAGCGCATTCTGGCGTTCAACAACCCGCTGATGCAGGTCTGCCTCCATATCAACATGGTTTTCGTGATGACGTTCGGTTCGTACCTCGTCGTCTCGTCGACCGGCTCGGCGCTCAAGGTGCCGCAGCTCTCCGCGCTTCTCACGTACAGCTTCATGATCTTGAACAGCCTGATGATGATCTCGATGATTTTCGTCATGCTGACGCTTTCGCTTGAGTCGTGCAGGCGCGTTACCGAGGTGCTTGACGAGGTGCCGACGATCACGTCGCCCGAAAACGGTGTTACCGAGATCGCGGACGGTTCGGTCGAGTTCGACCACGTCACGTTCAGATACACCGGCAACGAAAAGGTCGACGCGCTGAAAGATATCAACCTGAAAATCCCCTCCGGGGCGACTGTGGGTATCATAGGAAGTACGGGCTCGTCCAAGTCGACGCTCGTGCAGCTGATTTCGCGCCTTTACGACGTCAGCGAGGGCTCCGTCAAGGTCGGCGGCAGGGACGTAAGAGAATACGACCTTAAGGCGCTGAGGGACGGCGTGGCTGTCGTACTTCAGAAAAACATTCTGTTTTCCGGCACGATAAAGGAAAATCTCCGTTGGGGCAATGCTGACGCGACAGACGAGGAGATTGTTGAAGCCGCGAAGCTCGCCCGCGCCGACGAGTTCGTCACACAGCGTCCCGAGGGCTACGACACTTATATAGAGCAGGGCGGCGTGAACGTCTCTGGAGGCCAGAAGCAGCGCCTCTGCATCGCCCGCGCGCTCCTCAAAAAGCCGAAGGTTCTCATTCTTGACGACTCCACGAGCGCCGTCGACACGCGCACCGACGCGATGATCCGCAAGTCTATGCGCGAGTACATTCCCTCCACGACAAAGATCATTATCGCGCAGAGGACCGCCTCCGTCGAGGACGCGGACTTTATCGTCGTTATGGACAACGGCCGGATCGACGCCGTCGGCAGCCATGCCGAGCTGATGGAATCCAACGAAATCTACCGCGACATCTATATTTCGCAGAACAAGGCAGGTGCATCCGACAATGAGTAAAAAAGACAGATCTGCCGGCTCTGCGCCGAAAATAAAACTGAAAAAAGGCATCATCAGACGCGTCGTGGCGACCGTTTTCAAATGCTACCCGGTCCGCACCACTATCGCGCTCGTCTGCCTCATCGTAAACGCCGCCGTCATGGCGATTCCTTCGATATTCATGCAGCGCATCATCGCGCTCGTCGAGGATTCGTACAAGACCGGAAACTGGGAAGCGGTGAAGGTCCCGATACTCACGACAGCCTTTACGCTCGCGGGAATCTACGTAATTTCCGTCGCTTCATCGTTCACGTTTTACCGTCTGATGGCGGTGATCACTCAGGGCACGCTGAAAACGCTCCGCTGCGAGATGTTTTCGAAAATGGAGAGCCTGCCTCTCAGCTTTTTCGACACGAACACGGACGGCGACATCATGAGCCGCTACACGAACGACACCGACACGCTCCGAGAGCTTATCTCCGAGTGTCTGCCGCAGATTATGATCTCGGGCATCGTCGTTTCGGTGCTTATGGGCATAATGCTCTACTTCAGCGTCTGGCTCACCCTGGTGGTCGTTGTCGGCGTCGCGGCGATGTTTTTCGTGACAAAAAAGATCGGCGGCCTTTCCGCGCGTCACTTTGTCGGTCAGCAAAAGATCATCGGCAAAGAAGAGGGCTTCGTAGAGGAAATGATGCACGGCCAGCGCGTTATCAAGGTTTTCAACCATGAACAGGCCGCTATCGACGACTTCAACAAGGTCAACGAGGAACTCTTCAGAGAGTCCGAACGCGCCAACAGCTACGGAAACGTTCTCGCCCCGATCCTCAACAACATCGGCAACGTTCTGTACGTGATCATCGCGTTCGCGGCCGGCGTGTTTATGATCTCCGACTTGGAAAATATCAGCTTCTCCGGGCTCGCGTTCAGCATCAGCGTCGTCGTCCCGTTCCTCAATATGGCGAAGCAGTTCGCCGGCAACATCAACCGCGTCTCGCACCAGATCACGACCATGGTCATGGGCCTCGCCGGCGCCGACAGAATTTTCACTCTGATCGACACCGAGTCCGAAAAGGACAACGGCTACGTGACGCTCGTGAACGCGGAATACGACGAAAACGGCGAGATCAGGGAGGCCTCCGAACGCACCGGTATCTGGGCGTGGAAGCACCCGCACAGCGCCGACGGCACAGTGACGTACACCGAGCTCAAAGGCGACGTGAGACTTTTCGACGTGGACTTCGAGTACGTCCCGGGAAAGCGCGTTCTGACCGGAATTTCGCTCTACGCCAAGCCGGGCCAGAAGGTGGCCTTCGTCGGCGCGACCGGCGCGGGAAAGACCACGATCACGAACCTGATCAACCGCTTCTACGACATCGCCGACGGCAAGATCCGCTACGACGGCATCAACATCAACAAGATCCGCAAGTCGGACCTGCGCCGCTCGCTCGGAATTGTTCTCCAGGACACGAACCTCTTTACGGGAACCGTCATGGACAACATCCGCTACGGCAAGCTTGACGCAACTGACGAGGAATGTATCGCGGCGGCAAAACTGACAGGCGCGGACGAGTTTATCGAAAAGCTTCCCGACGGCTACCTCACTGAAATAAAGGGAGGCGGCGCGAGCCTTTCGCAGGGCCAGAGGCAGCTTATCTCGATCGCGAGAGCCGCCGTCGCGAACCCGCCTGTAATGATTCTGGACGAAGCGACTTCCTCGATCGACACGCGCACGGAGGCTATCGTGCAGCGCGGAATGGACGCCCTCATGCAGGGCAGAACCGTTTTCGTCATCGCGCACAGGCTCTCGACAGTCAAAAACGCGAACGTGATCATCGTGCTCGACCACGGAAAGATCATCGAGCGCGGGTCGCACGAGGAGCTTATCGCGGCGAAGGGGCAGTACTACAGCTTGTATACGGGAGCCTTTGAGTTGGAATAAAATTTACAGCAGATTTTCGGCTCTTTGCGCAGCCGCACTTTAAGTTGCGTCCTTCACTTGACCGCTTCGCGGAATCGTTCATGCCGCCAACATAAAGCTGCGGCGTATCTAGATAAGGTGCCTGCGACGGATTGCTGCGATGACTTGCTTTGCTTGCACAAACCTCTCGCAGTACACTTGTACAGCTTCTGAGCCGCACTTTATGTTGCGGCCCTCACTTGACCGCTTCGCGGAATCGTTCATGCCGCCAACATAAAGCTGCGGCGTCGTGAGAAAATGGTGCCTTCGGCGCATTGCTTAAAAGTCGTGCAAGCAAAAATAGCTCGAAACTTTGCTGTAAATATAGCCGGAGATTTTCGGCCTGTTATTGATTAATTGCAATTTGTACTAAAGAAAAGAGAAAAAGGAAACACCGGGAATGAGTAACAATAATTTCAGCGGCGCTGCCGCATTTATTGAGAGCCTGAAGGATAAAAAAGTTTTCGTTGCGGGCATCGGCATCAGCAACATGCCGCTCATTCATTTTTTGAGTGAGAAGGGCGTCAAAAACATCACGGCGGCGGACAGCGGTGGCAGAAATCCCGCGGCCCGCGAGGCGGTTCTCGCAAAAATGCAAAAGCTTGCCGGCGACGGCATCATAAAGGATTTTGTCGTGGGCGAAAACTACCTCGACGAAGCGTACAAGGCGGATTACATTTTCAAGTCGCCCGGCATCCGGTTCGACCATCCCGGGCTTGTCAAGGCCGTCGAAAACGGCTCTGTCCTCACGTCGGAAATGGAGGAGTTCATCCGCTACTGTCCCGCGAAAATCTACGGAATCACAGGCAGCGACGGTAAAACGACCACTACAACGCTCGTGAAGCTTCTGCTCGAAAAGGCGAACGAGTCGACAGGCGTGAAGGTTTAC
This sequence comes from uncultured Ruminococcus sp., assembly GCA_902792515.1. Classification (GTDB taxonomy): domain Bacteria; phylum Bacillota; class Clostridia; order UBA1212; family UBA1212; genus UBA1212. The sequence continues at coordinate 24,724 of CADAZX010000003.1, read as the reverse complement.
GTCGGCGGCAACATCGGCGAACCGCTGTTTTCGAAAATAGAACAGATCAGGCCGCAGGACCTCGTCGTACTCGAGCTTTCGAGCTTCCAGCTGCTCAACATGCCGCTCAGCACCGCCACGGCAGTCGTCACGAACGTGTCGCCGAACCACCTCGACATGCACAAGGGCATGGACGAGTACATCGCCGCGAAGCAGAACATTTTCCTGCACGGCTCCAAGGTGACCGTCCTTAACGAGGACAACGCGATCACGCACGGAATGAAGACTCTTGTGAAGGGCGAACTCAGGACGTTTTCGCGCAAGATCAAGCCCGAAAACGGCGCGTTCATGAGGCGCGGCAAGATCTACCGCGTCGAAAACGGTGCCGAGCATTTCATAATGGACCGCGAAACAATCCGGATTCCCGGAAACCACAACGTCGAAAACTACCTCGCCGCCATCTGCGCGGTCGGACCGGCCGTCAGCGACGACGACATCCGTTATGTGGCGTCAACCTTCAACGGGGTGGAGCACCGGATCGAGCTCTGCGCCGAAAAGGACGGCGTCAGGTACTTCAACAGCTCGATCGACAGCAGCCCGAAGCGCACGGCGGTCACTTTGCGCGTGTTCCGCGGCAAAAACATCATAATGATTGCGGGCGGCAAGGACAAAAATCTCCGCTACGACTGCATCGGCGCGCAGGTTTGCGACAAGGTTAAAACTCTGATTCTGACAGGTCCGACGTCGGCCAAAATCCGTACTGCGGTCGAAAAACGCATTGCGGCGCGCAGGGCTGCCGGAAAGGACTGCGACGTTGAAATCATCGATGCAACCGGCTTCGAAAACGCTGTCGAAACAGCGATCTCAAAAGCAAAAAGCGGCGACATAGTCCTACTTTCGCCGGCGAGCACCAGCTTCGACAGGTTCGCAAATTTTGAGGAGCGCGGAAATCTGTTCAAGAAAATTGTCCGCGACGCCGTGAATCGGCTTGACAACTGATTTTTTTGCGGTATAATTGAACTTACCCGCGAGGAGGCGTAGCTCAGCCGGTTAGAGCGTTCGGTTCACATCCGAAAGGTCGAGGGTTCGAGTCCCCCCGTCTCCACCACGAAAAAAGGAGCCCACACGGCTCCTTTTTTCGTGGTCAAAGAACAGTAGGGGGGACTCGAACCCTCGAAGATAAAGGGGCCCCCGCAAAATCCGCGGACTTTGCGGGAACCGTAATTTTTAAACGTTTTCGAACGCCTGCGCGAGGTCGCCGATTATGTCGTCGATGTGCTCAGTTCCGATCGAAAGGCGGATGGTGCTTTCGGATATTCCCGAAGCCGCGAGTTCGTCGCCGGTAAGCTGCGAGTGGGTCGTCGTCGCGGGGTGGATCACGAGTGACTTGACGTCGGCAACGTTTGCGAGCAGCGAGAAGAGCTTCAGGTTGTCGATAAAGCGGAACGCCTCGTCGCGGCCGCCCTTGATCTCAAACGTGAAGATCGAGCCGCCGCCGTTTGGGAAATATTTTTCATATAAAGCGTGGTCGGGATGATCCGCGAGGCAGGGGTGGTTGACCTTGGCGACCTTCGGGTGGTTTAAGAGGTACTCAACCACCTTTTTTGTGTTTTCGGCATGGCGCTCGATGCGCAGACTGAGCGTTTCGGTGCCCTGGAGCAGCAAAAACGCGGCAAACGGCGAGATGCAGGCGCCCTCGTCGCGGAGCAGGATCGCGCGGATGTAGGTGACGAAAGCGGCAGGGCCGGCGGCGTCTGTGAATTTTACGCCGTGGTAGCTCGGGTTGGGCTCGGAGATCCACGGATAGGCGCCGCTTGAAGCCCAGTCGAATTTGCCGCTGTCGACGATTATGCCGCCGAGTGTCGTTCCGTGGCCTCCGATGAACTTTGTCGCGGAGTGGACTACAATGTCGGCGCCGTGCTCGATCGGGCGGATCAGGTAGGGGGTGCCGAAGGTGTTGTCGATAACGAGCGGGAGGCCGCGGCGGTGGGCGATAGCGGCGATCGCGTCGATGTCGGGAATGTCGGAGTTGGGGTTGCCGAGCGTCTCGATGAAAACGGCCTTCGAATTGGGTTTGATCGCGTTTTCGACGGCCGCGAGGTCGTGAACGTCGACAAACGTCGTGTCGATTCCGTACATCGGCAGTGTGTGGGCGAAAAGGTTCGCGGTGCCGCCGTAGATCGTTTTCTGTGCGACTATGTGTTCGCCTGAACGGGCGAGAGCTTGAATCGCGTAAGTTATCGCAGCGGCGCCTGAGGCTACCGCAAGACCCGCGACGCCGCCTTCAAGAGCCGCGATACGCTGCTCGAAAACGCCCTGGGTACTGTTTGTGAGCCTTCCGTAGATGTTTCCGGCGTCGGCGAGGCCGAAACGGTCGGCGGCGTGCCTGCTGTTGCGGAACACGTACGAGGTTGTGGCGTAGATCGGAACCGCGCGTGCGTCTGAGGCCGGGTCGGGCTGCTCCTGACCAACGTGGAGCTGGAGTGTTTCGAATTTATAGTTTGCCATAACGATTCTCCTTTCTGAAGAGAGGGGGTTAGTATTATTTTGTAAGTATACGCCTATTTACATACTATGTCAATAGGCAAATAGCGAAATAGTTAAGTTAAAAGTTAAATTACAAAAACGAAATACACGGAAGGCGGGTCAGACCGCGTGCTTTTCGCGGTACTCCTTCGGGGTGAGGCCGGTGAACTTTTTGAACGTGCGCGTGAAATGACTTTGCGACGAAAAGCCGAGATAGAGAAAACGGCGCTGTTTTTGTATCGCGGCTTTTTCCGCCGTGTCGAGTTCGCTTTTCACGTTCTTTGCCCGTTTTTGACTTTGCTTTTCGACACGACTTTTTGCGCGATTTTTCGCGACGATTTTTCACAACGATTTTTCTCGAGGCGAAAACCGGTTGATTTTATGACCTTCGGGAAGTATAATCAATCTAACAAATACAAAGAAGGATTGGCCGATTCAAATACATTTCAGAAAGGAACAACATATGAACAACGACTTGAGATTTGCGAAGCTGATGGACACGATCGGCGGCATGCGTACGCGCGGCAACTTTGAGTACACCTTCGGTAAGAAGATCGAGGAGTATCTGCACATCGCGGTGGCCGACAAAAACGCACGCAGAATTATGAGCGAGCTCCAGTTCGCGATCGAACTCGACCGGGAAGGGGAGAAGCCGGGAAAATACACGAAGCTGATTTCCGACGCGATTGGAGTGCTTGAGGCATCGCTCGAAAAGGACGGCGCGGTGACTCGCGACGCGTGCGCGAAGGCGGAGGAGAAGCTCATGCCGATGGCGGACGACGCGAAGGAGTTTGCGGTGATCCTCTGCGGTCACGCGCATATTGATATGAACTGGATGTGGAGCTACAACGAGACCATCGCGTCGACGCTGGCGACGTTTACGACGATGTGCAACCTTATGGACGAGTATCCGGACTTCTGCTTCTCGCAGTCGCAGGCGTCCACGTATAAGATCGTCGAGGAGCATGACCCCGAGCTTATGGCGAGGATGCGCAAGTACATTAAAGAGGGCCGCTGGGAAGTCACGGCCGGCGCGTGGGTCGAAACTGACAAAAACATGCCTTCCGGCGAGTCGCTTGTAAATACGGTGCTCTACACGAAAAAGTACATGCAGGAGGTCTGGGGCGTTCCCGCGGAGAGCCTCGAGATCGACTTTTCGCCGGACACGTTCGGCCACAGCAGGCACGTTCCCGAGATCGACAGGTATACGGGTCTCAAGTACTACTACCACTGCCGCGGACTCGACGAGGACTACATTTTGTTCAGATACAAGAGTCCTTCCGGCGCCGAGGTCCTTATGTACAGGGAGCCTTACTGGTACAATTCGGGAATTACGCCGCACGTCGGAATCGGCCTTCCGGGGCTGGTCAAGAAAATGGGCGGGTTGAAAACGGGCCTTATCGTTTACGGCGTGGGCGACCACGGCGGCGGCGTCACGAGGCGCGACATCGAAAACGCGATCGACATGATGGAGTGGCCGGTGTTCCCGAAGATCAGATTCGGCACGTTCCGCGAGTTCTTCAAGCTGGCTGACGTTCCCGAGATCAAGTGGCGGCTGCCCGTGGTGGAGCACGAGATCAACTTCCTGCTCGATGGCTGCTACACGACTCAGTCGAGGATCAAGAGGGCGAACCGCATGGCGGAGGCGAAGCTCGTGGAGGCCGAGGAAATGTCGGCGTTCGCGAAAACTGTCGCCCCGGAATTCAGATACAACCGCGAGGGCTTCGAAAAGGCGTGGCAAAATACGCTTTTCACCCATTTTCACGACATTTTGACCGGTTCGTGCGTGCGTGACAGCCGCGATTACGCGATGGGGCTCTACCAGCAGGTGTTCGCGGTGGCGGAAACCGAGGAAAACAAAGCGCTGAGGGCGATCGCCACAAAGGTAGACACGTCGTGCTTTAAGGGGCTCGAGGCCGAGTACGACCGCGACTTCCCTTACGGAACGATGTCGGAGGGCGCGGGTGCGGGCTTCGGCGTCGGCGACTGGCGCGGGATCCCGAACCCAGAGTCGGGCAGGGGAATAATCCGGCCTTACACGGTGTTCAACCCCGGTGCGAACGAGTTTTACGGACCCGTCGAGATTACGGTGTGGGACTGGGCAGGCGACGTCGCGAGGGCGGTTTTTGTTGACGAGGAAGGCAAAGAGCTGCCTTGCTGCCCTCAGACCGTGACGGCGCGCTACTGGGACCACGACTATTCGACGTACCAGGTGCTGATGAGGATCCCGGCGTTCGGTTACACTTCGATCGCGCTCAAGGAACGCGAACTCGGCGCGTACAGGCACAGCTATTACATTCCCGACTGGGGAAGGCTGCGCTACGAAAACGAGTACGTGCTCGAAAACGAGAACATCCGCGCGGAATTCGACATGACGTCGATGAATCTCATTTCGCTAAAAGACAAAAAAACGGGCGACGAGATGCTGCGGCCGTTCGGCTTCTCGGGCCTTGTGCTGATCGACACCCAGGACAAGGGTATGACGGCGTGGACGATAGGAACACATCTCAACAAGACTCCCGTCACGGCAGTCAAAAAGGTGGAGAGGTTCGGAAATCCGCTCAAATACGGCTACAAATTCACGCTTGACG
>CADAZX010000003.1:0-19585 GCA_902792515.1 uncultured Ruminococcus sp. | reverse complement strand
GTGGAGGCGTCCGTGACGCTCGAACCCGGCGACAGCGAACTGACCTTCAAGTACAACGTAGACTGGAACGAGCGCGCGGGCAAGACGATTCCGCTGCTGGCGTTCCAGGTGGCGCTCTGCGACAGGCCGGACGAGTTCCTCTGCGACGTGCCGATGGGCTTCGCGGTGAGAGGCCACAACAACCACGACATCCCCGCGCTCTCGTTTACGGCGCCGGTCTTCAAGGTTCACGGCGGATCCGCGGATGAGATAAAGCCTCGCACGGTCGTGCTCCGGTCCGACTGCAAGTACGGCTACAGGTGCTTCGGCGACGATCTCATCATGAGCCTCATCAACACGGCGCACGACCCCGATCCGCTGCCGGAGAGAGGCTACCACGATATTCTCCTAAAAGTAGGCGTTTCCGACGCGTCGGCCACCGAACTTCTGAAGGGCACGGAGAAGATGATGCACGTTCCCAAGGCGATTCCCGTCGCGGCGACCGCAGGCGAACTGGAGACGTCCGGAGTGCTGCTCAGCGTCCGTAAGGACGACGCGGTGCCGGACGGCGGCATACCTGTCGTGTCTTCCGTCAAACTCAATGAGAACGGAGACCTGGACGTCAGATTTTTCGAGGCGGCAGGCGAAAAGGCAAGCGTCGTTGTGGAGACGCGCGACCGCGCCGTAAGCGCTACCGTGAATGCTTATTCGATAGGTGACGCGATAATCAGATAAAATATCCGGTTGTATAAAAAAGGGCCGGTCCCGCCGCTTCTAAGATTGATCAGCGGCGGGGCCGGTCTTGTCATTTTTTATTTGCCCTCGTGGAACTCGTGCACGAGGTTCCGGTAGCCGAGCGCTTTCAGGTCCTCGTAGCGGGCGTTGAAGCGCGACTTGGTGTGGCTGCCGGTCAGTAGGTAGCGGACGCAGTCCTGCGAGTAGAGGTCGATCTCGTGAAGGCTCGCGTCGGTGCTGATGACAGGGAAGAACCAGCGGCTCCAGGAGAGTTCGTTGTCGGATGGCGCTTCGAGGAGCTTTCTGTTGAACGCCCGGATGAATGCCTTCGCGGCGCGTTCGGGTTCGGCGTCGTTTCGTTTTCGCCAGCGTGCGAGTGCGTCGCGTTTGCGGCGCATTTTTTGCTTCAGTTTTTTGACTGTCGCGGGGGCGATGTCGACCGTTCCGTTTTTGTACGAAAATCCGAGAAAAGTGAAGCCGTCGCCGGGTTCTGCGCGGAACTCCTTGTCGGGGTTGACCGTGAGCCCGTGCGCCGCCAGCGATTCCTTGATGATGTTTTCGTACGCACCGAGCTCCTCGCGCGTTTTCGCGAAAACGATAATGTCGTCGGAGTACCTCGCGTAGAGCGCCCCGGCCTGCTCAAAAAGGTGATCGAGGTCGGCGAGGTAGAGGTTCGCGTAAAAGGCCGAAAGAGGCGTTCCCGCCATGATCCCTTTTTGCTCGCTGACGGTTCCGGCGCCGCTTTTAACGTACGGCTCGGTGAGAAGAGATTCCAAAAACGCGTAGAGCGGCGCGTCGTCCGGCTCGATTTTTTCCCTTAAAACAGGAAGAAAACGCTCGACCGGCACGGAGTTGAAGTAGTTGTGGACGTCGACCTTGTACGAGTACATTCCGTCGATTCCGGGTATTCTTAATAGAGACCTGACGGCGTCCTTGGCGGTCACACCGGGCCTGAACGAGTAGAGATTGCGCGCGAAAACGCCGTCGTACCTGCGCGTAAGAAGGTAGGTGAGCAGCTTCAGGCACATGTTTTCGTCGTACGGGTACGTGTATACCGTTCGCTTTTTATCGGAGCCGAGCTTCGTCAGCACCGACTTTTTGGGCAGCGGGAACGGTTCTCCGGCCTCGATGCGCTTCGCGACGGCGTCAAAACGCCTCTCATCGATGAATTTTCGCAATTCACCGGTGAAGCGCCCCTGGCAGGCGAGGGAGGTCTTGTATTCGTAAAATCTGTTCCAGACTTCGCCGGACGACAAAAACGGTAATAGCGACATGGTTCTCTTTTCGCGGACTATTTACCCGGATATCCCGGATATTAAATAAAAGGGGAAAAGCAGAAATCCCGCGTTTCCCCCAAAAAGCAGAGAGCGAATACGTTAAATTCCGTAAATTACGGAATTGTACCAGACCGTACACGGTTCGGCTGCCTGCGAAGCCCGAACAAAATGCGTCGCTTGTGAACCGTGCCTGACCCGCCGCAGGCGCAAAGCTTTCGCCTCCGCCCCTTGACAAATTGCAGTTATCAGCCTCTGATTTTCTCCTTCATGCGCTGAATAACGTACTCCTTCGTGTTCCACCAGCCCTCGTGGTTGTAGTAGAAACGGACGTAGGGAGTGCCCTCGGCCTCGCACTGCTTGCGGAGCTTTTTCGACTCGGACTTGCCGGGCATGAGCTCGACGACAATCGCTTTGCCGGCGGCACCGTAAAGCGTATACGCCACGCGGCCGTAGTTTTCGGCCTTCTCGCAACGGTAGGCGGCGAATTCGGTGCTGAAAATGTTCTCGAAATACTGCTTGAACGTGCCATTGAAGTTGTACTGGTTCTCCTCGGCAGGCATTTTGTCACCCCAGGAAAAACCTGACGGCGCTTCGTAGTCGCTGTCATCGGACGCGTTATTTACAGGCGCCGCTTCGGGCTCGTCCTCGTACTCGGGTTTTGTCTCCGGCTTCGATTCGTTCTGATTACCGAAAATGCTCTTTAAAAGGCTCTTCGCGGTCTCTTCGGCTTCCTTGTCTCCGCCGAATAATTTGGAAAATAAACTCATTGTTTGCTCCTTTGGTCGTTTTAAATACGAAATCAAGTCATAAAAACCGTAAAACGCCGCCGCACAATGACCTCGGCCGGCGCGGGTCGGATTGGATTACACTAATTATAGCACAAAAATAAACTTATTCAAGCCGGATTATCAGGGGGGGCCGAGTCTTGCATCCTGAGCTCCACGCACCGCCTATGGAAAAAACTATTTTTCGCGCTTTAACTGTGCGATAAAAAAAACGAGCGCCAGATGCTTCCGCACCGGGCGCTCGTTTTGGCAGGGGAGACGCGAATCGAACACGCAACAGACGGTTTTGGAGACCGTTGCTCTACCAGTTGAACTACTCCCCTAGGAATTGTCCACGTGATTATACTACGGCGGGAAAGCGGAAGTCAAGCGTTTTTTCGAAAAAATTGAAAAATTGAAAATTTGAAAATTGAAAATTTGAAAACCAATTTGAAACCCCGATTTGAAACCGATTCGCGAATATCGCGGTAATCGTGGCAAAACCTGGCCGAAGCCGTGGTGGACGATACATATATTACAATTATCGACAGTCGACACGGTCGACACAGCCACACATTGCGGCTTTTCTTGACAAAACGTCCCCGCGGTGATACAATACCCGTCGCTCAACCGGACAGACCGTCAGCGGTTTTCGACTTACGTGACTTGGATTTAAAACAACGCGTTAGTAAGCGGAACGCTGCCAGCAGGCAAAACGCTGTCAGGCGGTTTTGGGGGGCACAATTCCTTAAAGGCGGCGCGACCTTTTGACGGGTGAGCGCCGGGGGTGCGACAGCTTTGAAAATCATTATTGCGGGCAACGGGAAAATAGGCGGTATGCTCACGAGACAGCTTTCGCAGGAGGGCTACGACATTACCGTTATCGATTCCGACAGGGAGGCTCTTTCCGCGGAGTCCGAACGTTTTGACATCATTACGTGCGAAGGCAACTGTGCTTCCGCGGCGACGCTGAGAGAGGCGGGCATTCTGACGACCGGCCTTCTTGTGGCGGCGACCGGGAACGACGAGGTGAACCTTCTCTGCTGTATGACGGCGAAAAGCCTCAATCCGAGGATCCACACGATCGCGCGCATCAAAAACGCCGAGTATAACGAGCAGGTCTACGGAATGAAGGATATTTTCGCCATTTCTATGGCCTTCAACCCGGAACTTCAGACGGCGGTCGAGATCGACAGGCTCATAAGGTATCCGGGCTTTTTGAAGCGCGACACGTTCACGAAGGGCAGGGTCGAGATCGTTGAACTGAAGATCGACTCCGGGAGCAGGCTTTGCGGCAAGGCTCTCAGCGAGATCCGCGGGATCGTGAAGGCCGAAGTGCTGGTCTGCGCGGTGCTGCGTGGAGGCGAGGCGATCGCTCCTGACGGAAGGTTCGTGCTTCAGGCGGGCGACAGGATTTTCGTGACCGCGACGGCGGACAACCTTTCGGCCATGCTGAAATCGCTCGACATTTACACGCGCAAGGTCAAAAACGTGATGATCGCGGGCGGCAGCAGGCTGTCGGTGTATCTCGCGACGCTCCTCGCAAAACGGCGGGTCGACGTCAAAATCATCGAAAAAGACGCCGAACTGTGCAAAAAACTCTCCGAACGCCTTCCCGACGCCGAGATAATCTGCGCGGACGCAAGCCTTCCCGATGTGCTTGAAAGCGAGGGGATCCGTTCCTGCGACGCGCTTGTGACGCTGACGGGAATGGACGAGCTCAACGTGATCATCTCCCTTTACGGAAACGCGGCGGAGGTTCCGCAGACGATAACAAAGCTCGGCAGGATCGACGGCACCGCGATCGTGAGAGACCTCTCGATCGGAAGTACGGTGAACCCGGGAAGAGTCGCCTGCGACGCGATAGTAAGATACGTGCGCGCGGTCAACAACCAGACGGGAGCGGCGATCTCGCTCCACCTTATAGCCGACGGCCACGTGGAGGCGATCGAATTCGCGGCTGAAAATGGAACGCTTCACCTTGGCGAACCGCTCAGGCAGATCCGCTTCAAAAAGAACGTTCTTGTGGCGTGGGCGGCAACAAGCTGCTCCAGCTGAACGACATTTTCGAGTAAAACTTTTCGTGCAGCAGGTAAAACAGGAAGACCTGCTATACAACGCCGGCACGCGGCCGGTTTTTGAATATGAATTACAAAATGGTGGGAAGGCTCGGATCCTTCATTCTTCTGTTCGAGGCGTTTTTTATGGTGCCGTCCGCGGTACTGTGCTTCGCTGACGGAGACAGGCGGGGAGGTTTCGCGTTCCTGATAACAATCGGAATAGTTCTCGTGCTTTTCGGTGCGCTGGCGCTTCTCTCGATCGGGGCGAAAAAAGGCTTTTACGCGCGCGAGGGTCTCGTCACCGTAGGACTCGGGTGGGTCGTGCTCAGCATGACCGGCTCGCTGCCTTTCTGCATTTCCGGCCAGATCCCGGACTTCATCGACGCGCTTTTCGAGACTGTTTCGGGTTTTACGACGACGGGAGCGACGATCGTCACCGATTACGCGAGGCTCTCGCGCGGAATGTTCTACTGGCGCAGCTTCACGCACTGGATCGGAGGCATGGGGGTACTCGTATTCCTGCTCGCCGTGATCCCGCTCAGCGGCAAAAACGAGGGCTTCGCGATGCACATACTGCGAGCGGAGAGCCCCGGGCCTGACGTCGGCAAGCTCGTTCCGAAAATGCGCCGCACCGCCGCGATTCTTTACGCCGTCTACATTGTGCTGACGGTCGTAACGATCGCCGCGTACGCGATCTGCGGAATGCCTTTCTTCGAGGCGGTCTGCCACGGATTCGGAACCGCGGGAACGGGCGGATACGGTGTGCTGGCGGACAGTTTTGCGGGTTACTCTCCCGCAATCCAGGTCGCAGCGGCCGTCTGCATGATACTTTTCGGCATCAATTTCAACTGCTATTTTCTGCTAATTATGGGGAAAATTCGCGGGGTGGCGCTCGACGAGGAGCTGCGGTTTTTCCTCGGGATGGTGCTGGTGTCGACCGCGATGATAACGATCAACGTCAGAAGCCTTTACGCCACGTTCGGCGAGACGCTCAGACACTCGTTTTTCCAGGTTTCGAGCATCGTAACGACTACCGGTTTTTCGACGGTCGACTTCGACGCGTGGCCGGCGTTTTCGAAGGTCATTCTGTTGATTCTGATGATAACGGGCGCGTGCGCGGGCTCTACAGGCGGCGGTCTGAAATGCGCGCGGGTACTGATCCTGCTGAAGGGCATCAAGCGCAACGTGTCGCAGGTTCTGAGGCCGAGGAGAGTTCAGTCGCTCAGGATCAGCGGCAAGGCGGTCGACGAGAGGGTGATCTCAAACACGAACGCGTACTTCGCGGCTTATATGGCGATCATAGGCCTCAGTTTTCTCTTGATATCGGTCGACGGTTTTTCGGTCACGACAAACATCTCGGCGGTGCTGGCGTGTTTCAACAACATCGGTCCGGGACTTGAAGCAGTCGGGCCGTCTCTCTCCTACGCGTCCTACGGCGTGTTTTCGAAAATCGTACTGATCCTCGACATGCTCGCTGGAAGGCTTGAGATCTTCCCGATCCTCGTGCTTTTCGCGCCGGCGACGTGGAAGAGAAGATAAATTAGAAGATAAGATGAATTAAATCAAAAAGAAGCGGAAAAGCGCTTTCGCGGTTCGTTACGGTATGACGCGCGGGGCGCTTTTTTATTTCTTTGACAGGGCGGGAAATGTGCGGAAACGTGCTGAAACGATAGCGTGACTATTGCGGAAACATTGCGCGAGTGGTACAATTCAAGAGGAAAAAAACACCCGGGAAAACGGGAAAAGGCCGCGCCCGCCCACGTGTGGATAAAGGGCGCGCCCGCGTGAAAGCAGAAAGACTTTAGCAGAGGGGCGATAGGCGGTGCCGAAGGGCTGGCTGATAGTAAACAGTTTCATACACAGCTCGAAATTTGACGGGATTTACTCTATGCTGAAGGCGTCCGCGGATAGCAGGGGAATCGACTTGCGTGTAGTGAAGAGCGGCAGCCTTCCGCACTCCGTAAACGCGCTCCGGAACGCTGTAAAAGACGTGAATTTTGCCTTGTTTTGGGACAAAGACGTCATTCTGGCAAAGCAGCTGGAGGCGGCCGGGCTGAGACTTTTCAACAGCGCTTCCGCCGTAGAAAAGTGTGACAACAAGGCGCTCACCGCGACAGTTTTGGAGGCGGCAGGCGTTCCAGTTCCCGAGACGTACTGCTCGCCGCTCACTTTTGAGGGTGTCGGCTACAACGACACCGCTTTTCTGGACAGTGCCGCGGAGAGGCTCGGGTTCCCGATGGTCGTGAAGGAGAATTTCGGCTCGTTCGGCGCGCAGGTGTACCTCGCGGAGAGCAGGGAGGCACTCGAATCGATCGTCGAAAGACTCGGCTCAAAAGGTTTCGTTATGCAGAAGTTTGTCGAGTCGAGCAGGGGACGCGATCTCAGGGTAAACGTTGTCGGCGGAAAGGCCGTCGCGACCGCGGTGAGATACAGTGTAAGCGGCGACTTCAGGTCGAACGTCACTGCCGGCGGGAGAATCCTGCCGTATTGCCCTGACGAAAGGCAGGAGGCTGCCGCTGTAGCGGCGGCAGAAGCGCTTGACCTCGATTTTGCGGGCGTGGACGTGCTTTTCGGGCCTTCCGGAGAGCCGCTCATCTGTGAGGTCAACTCGAATCCGCACTTTAAGAGCACGCTCGAGGCGACCGGAAGGGACATCAGCCGCGACATTATCGCGCACGTCCTGAAATGCCTTCGCAGGCGATGAAAGGGGATACTATGCGCACCTTCTGGATCGTTTACGACGAAGAACAGTACAAAATTAACGGCTGGTTCGCGGACAGGCTGACGGAGCTTCTGAAGGAGAATTTTGACGCGAAACTTGTGCTGACGTCGCACCTCGCAGCGGGGGTTACGGACGGCAGGGTGGAATTTACCTATAAAAAGGTAAAAACCGCCGGCCCCGATTTTGCGTGCGTGAGGACAATCGACCCGTTTTTGTCGCGTGTTCTCGAGCTTTCCGGCGCGAGGGTGTTCAACCAGGCGGGAATCTCCGCGATAGCGAACGACAAGAGGCTCTCGTACGCGGTGGCTGCCGCGGCGGGCGTGCGCGTGGCGGATACTTTTTTTGAGATCGGGAATTCAAAGGCGGGGCCGGCGGACTTCCTCGGGGAGGACGCGTTTCCGCTTGTGGCAAAGGCCGCTTCGGGGCACGGCGGAAAGCAGGTCGTGGCGGTGGAAAACAGGCGCGAATTCGCTGCGGCGAAGAGGCGCGCGGCGGGAAAAGACAAGATGCTCGCGCAGAGATTCGTTCCCGCGGGAACGAGCGACGTGCGCGTGTACGTACTCGGCGGAAGTATTTTCAAGGCGGTCAGGAGAGTTTCCGGCGACGGTTTTAAGAGCAATTATTCGCTCGGGGGAAGCGCGGAGCCGTACGACCTCACGAAGGACGAGGAAAACGCTGTGATGAAGATCGTTTCGGCGCTCGGGACGGTTCCCGATTTTGTGGGAATCGACTTTTTTCCGGATGCAACCGGCCCTGTTTTTAACGAAATCGAGGACGTCGCAGGCACGCGTATGCTCTACTCGGTCTACGGGATCGACGCGGCGAAGGTCTACGCGGACTACATGACAAAGCAGGCTCTCGGGGGACTGCCCGGCAGGACGTGATTTTATGACGTACATTGAGTTTTTCGACAGAAACCATATAGACAACATCTGTTCCGCGCTGATGGCGCCGCCGGAGCGGATCGTTTTCGTGAGCCGTTACAAGCAGAAGACGATCGAAAAGCACATCGAGCGGTACCGCGAGCTTTTCAGAGGAAGAGGAGTCGAGATAGAGTTCGAGGCGGTCAGCGCTTCGCCTTACAACATTTCCGCCGTGATCGAGACGCTCACGGACATTGTCGGGAAATATCCGGAGTGCGTTATCGACCTGACCGGAGGCGGGGAGGTCTATATCGTGGCGGCGGCGACCGTCTGCGAGAGGTTCCGCGAAAAGAATATCCAGATGCACCGCTACAACGTGGTCAGCGGCATGATGGTCGACTGCGACGCGGACGGCAAAACGATTCTCGCGGGAAAGCAGCCGGAAATAACGGTAGAGGAGAACGTGAGGCTCTACGGCGGCCGCGTGCTTTTCGAAAACGGCGCCAACAGCGGCGCGACGCACGTCTGGGACGACTCTGTTGTCGACGATCCCGACGTCGCGGCAATGTGGAAGATATGCAGAACCGACCCCGCGGCCTGGAACACGGCCGTGTCGATCATCGAGCTCGGAAGGGACTCCGCCGGCGGCAGGACCGTTATCGACGACAGGACGCTCGAAAAAGAGGCGGTGAAGAATGCCGCGAAGTTCGGAGCCGGCGCGCTTGTGCTTGACGAGCTTTCCGCGAAGGGGATAATCGACATTAAAAGAAGCGGCTCCGGCAGCGAAATCGTTTTCAAGAACGACACGGCGGCGCGGTGCCTCGCGAAGGCCGGCAACATGCTGGAGCTCTATATATACATCCTCGCCAAAAAGGCCGAAAAGAACGGTCAAAAGGTTTACACGGACGTGCTCACCGGCGTTACGATCGACAACGACGGCGTCGTAGAGGGCGGGGTTGAGGTCAGAAACGAAGTCGACGTGGTGATGCAGCGCTGCCTGAGGCCTGTTTTCGTGTCGTGCAAAAACGGCCTCGTTACGACGGACGAGCTATACAAGCTGAACACCGTGGCGAAAAAGTTCGGCGGGAAGTATTCGCGCGCGGCCATCGTTCTCGGCCAGCAGCTGAACAAACAGGCGCTCGAGTCGCTCAAAAAACGCGCCGAATCGATGGAGATAAGGGTCATCGAGGTGTACAAGCTGAGCGAAAAGAGGCTGGCGGAGAAGATCGCGAATCTAGGCGCGGGCTGACGGTTAATACGTTTTACGACTGAGGCGGCAGGCTTTCCCGGGTCTGCCGCTTTTTTCGGGTCCGCCGTTTTTTGTCGGCCGCTTTTTTCGGGCCCGCCGTTTTTTTTGCGTTGCTCCCGGGACGTTTCCCGCATGCGGATCCTTTTTACGTCTTTTTTTTCGCGTTACCGGCGTTATCGGGTCAAAAAAAGGTTGCAAACGCGCTCCGATGTGTTATAATCTAAAAGATTATGTGCGCCCGTGTGAGCGGACGCGCGCGAGGGCGGCGGAAAATGATACGGCCGCCCGCCGAGGAGTGCTTAAAATTGCTTTACAGTATGACCGGATTCGGTAAGGGAACAGCGGAGTGCGAGGGCGGAACAGTCACGGTTGAGATCAAAACCGTCAACTCGAAAAGCCTCGACCTTTCGATCAAGCTTCCGCGCGAGCTTTACGCGTTTGAGGCGGACATCAAAAAGGCGGTTCAGAGCGGTATCAGCCGCGGAAAGACCGACGTTTTCGTACAGTTCGTCCGTTCCGAAAACGCAGCGACGTCGGTAAAGATCGACTGGGCGCTTGCCGAGGCGTACATCAAGGCCGGCAAGGAGGCTTCGGAGAGGCTGAACATCGACTGGAAGACGGACGTTGACAGGCTTTTCAAGATTCCCGACGTTCTGACCGTGGAAAGGCCCGAGCCCGACGCGGACGTTCTGGGCGCGTGCGTGAGCAGGGCGGCGGCGGAGGCTGTCGAAAACCTCAGAGCGATGCGGCTTACGGAAGGCGCCAGCCTCGAAAAGGAGCTTAAAGGGATCCTCTCGGACATCAAGGGTTCGTTCACAAATATCCGCGCGAGGGCGCCTTTTGTAGCAGCCGAGTACCGCGACAAGCTGAACGCCAGAATCGCGGAGCTGCTCGGGAAGCCGGAACTCGTCGACGGTCAGAGGCTCGCGCAGGAAGTCGCGTACTTCGCCGACAAGGCCGACATAACCGAGGAGATAGCGCGCATAGACAGCCACCTTGCGCAGCTCGACAGACTTCTCGAGGGCGGCGCGCCGGTCGGACGCGAGCTGGACTTCATCGTCCAGGAGTTCAAACGCGAGATCAACACCCTCGGCTCGAAGTCGAACGACAGCGTGCTTTTCAAAGAGGTCCTGAACGTAAAAGGCCGGCTGGAATCGTTCCGCGAGCAGATCCAAAACATCGAGTAATGGACATTTCCCGGAAATAATCGGGGAAACGCTGATTAAATGCTCTTTACGCAAGCGGCGAATGTTTGAAACATGCTTATTAGTGCAGTTTTCTGATGTTTGCCATAATTTCAAGCATTTAAGGTGTCTAACGACAGATTTGCTGCCGCTTGCTTTCCGAGAGCTCCCCGCTCGCAGTATCTGCATACAGCTTCGGGGTCGCGCTCGAAAAAATAGCTATTAAATCAGCGTTTCCTAAGATACTTACCGGAAATCCAAGGAGGAAGACATGAATTTCATCAGTGTCGGATACGGCAACATCATCAACATAGACCGCCTTGTCGCGATCATGTCCTCGAATTCCGCCCCCGCCAGGAGGCTCATCACCGAGGCGCGCGCGAACGGTCTCTGCATCGACACGACCATGGGCAGGAGAACGAAGGCGATCCTCGTTATGGACAGCTCCCACGTAATTCTCTCGGCGCTCCACGTCGCGACTCTCTCGCAGAGGATCCAGGCGGTCAACAACGGAACTCCGGAGGAGATTGCCGACGACAAATTTGACGACGAGCCGGATGCCGGCGAAGAAGGGGAAGACGACTGACAGAAGCGTTAAGAACGGACGCACGGAGGAAAAAGTCATGTCAAACGAGCTGAAAAACGTCTTACTTGTGGTTTCGGGACCGTCCGGTTCCGGCAAGAACACGCTGCTGAATTACATTCTGGAAAACAGACCGGACTCGGTTCACAGCGTCTCGGCGACTACGCGCGCTCCGCGTTTTTTCGAACACGACGGCGTCGACTACTACTTCAAAACAACCGCGGAATTCGAGCGGCTCATCGACGAGGGCGGCCTTATCGAGTGGGACAAATACCGCGGCAACTACTACGGAACGCTCGTGAGCGACGTGCAGCGGAAGATCGACGAAGGGCTGAACGTGGTTTTCGACATCACGATCCCGGGCGCCGAAAACGTGAAGAGACTTTTCCCGAACGCGACGAAAACGGTTTTCGTGCTGCCGCCGTCGATAAGGATCCTCAGACACAGGCTCGTCTGCCGCAAGAGCGACGACGAGGAGACAATCAACAGGCGGATCGAGTTCGCGATCAGGAGCGAGATCGAAAAGTACCGCGACTTCGACTACGTGCTCGTTAACGACGACCTTGACGAGGCCCGCAAAAATATCCTTGCGATTTACGACTCGCTGACGAAGCCCGACTGCGAGAACACCGCGGCCGCCGCCTGCTTCAAAAAAGACGCGTTCGCCGAACACGCCGAAGAGACGATCAAGCGAATCCATGAGGAGGTCATGAACGACTCTTTTCAAAATAACGCGTGAAACGGGCGTTTCCGCCTGAATCCGACATAAATTTTTAATTTAAGACAAGAACGGCACGGGCCGGTGGTGCGAAAAAGCGAAAAACTACCGGAAAAGTGCCGAAACCCGGAAGGAGATTTGAAAAATGATAGAACCCGAGATTGCAAAACTTCTCAGTATTGACGGAATCGATTCGAGATTCACGCTCTGCGCCGTCGTTTCCAAGCGCGCGAGACAGCTCACCGACGAGCTCCACGCCGCCGACCGCGACTGCAAGGACGTTCCCGAAAAGAAGCTCTCGCTCGAGCACGGAAAAGCCGTGGCGGAAGCCGTTTACGAGCTTTACGAAGGCAAGCTCGAATTCACGAAGCTCGACCCCGCGGAATGACAGGGGACAGCCGACAGTTACCGGAGGTTTTGAAATGGTAGAAAAAACAATGGACAAAATCGTGGCTCTCTGCAAAAACAGAGGCTTCGTGTACCCGGGATCCGAAATATACGGGGGCCTCGCAAACTCCTGGGATTTCGGACCTTACGGCGTCGAACTCAAAAACAACATCAAAAGAGCATGGTGGAAGAAATTTGTGCAGGAGAACCCTTACAACGTGGGCGTTGACTGCGCAATTCTTATGAATCCGCAGGTCTGGGTCGCTTCCGGTCACGTTGGCGGCTTCAACGACCCGCTGCTCGACTGCAGAAGCTGCAAGTCAAGGTACCGCGCCGACAAGCTCATCGAGGACTGGAACGCCCAGCACGGCATCGAGCTCCCGGTGGACGGCTGGACCAACGAGCAGCTTGTTGCCTATATTAAGGAGAAAAACATCACCTGCCCGTACTGCGGCAAGAGC
This sequence comes from uncultured Ruminococcus sp., assembly GCA_902792515.1. Taxonomy (GTDB): domain Bacteria; phylum Bacillota; class Clostridia; order UBA1212; family UBA1212; genus UBA1212. The sequence goes on along the minus strand of CADAZX010000003.1, from coordinate 6,603 downwards.
GATTTCACCGACATCAGAAAGTTCAACCTGATGTTCAAAACGTTCCAGGGCGTCACCGAGGACACCCAGACCCAGATCTACCTGAGGCCTGAGACCGCGCAGGGCATTTTCGTCAACTTCAAGAACGTTCAGCGCACCACGCGCCGCAAGGTTCCGTTCGGCATCTGCCAGATAGGCAAGTCGTTCAGAAACGAGATCACGCCCGGCAACTTCATTTTCCGCATCCGCGAGTTCGAGCAGATGGAGCTCGAGTTCTTCTGCAAGCCCGGCACCGACCTCGACTGGTTCTCGTACTGGAGACAGTACTGCCGCGACTGGCTGCTTAACCTCGGCATCGACGAAAAAAATCTGAGGCTGCGCGACCACTCGAAGGAGGAGCTCGCGTTCTACAGCAAGGCAACGACCGACTTTGAGTATCTGTTCCCGTTCGGCTGGGGCGAGCTCTGGGGCGTCGCCGACAGAACCGACTACGACCTCGGCCGCCACATGGAGTGCTCCGGTCAGGATCTCACGTACTTCGACCCCGAGACGAACGAAAAGTACATTCCGTACGTGATCGAGCCGTCTCTCGGAGCCGACCGCGTCACGCTCGCGTTCCTCTGCGAGGCGTACGACGAGGAGGTTCTCGACGCCGAAAAGAACGACGTCCGCACGGTTCTCCATTTCCATCCCGCCATCGCGCCTGTCAAGGCGGCCGTTCTTCCGCTCTCCAAGAAGCTCTCCGAAAAGGCAATCGAGCTCTGCAACGAGCTGTCGAAAAAGTTCACCTGCGAGTACGACGAGACGGGCAGCATCGGCAAGCGCTACAGAAGGCAGGACGAGATCGGAACGCCTTACTGCGTGACGGTCGACTTTGACACCGAGACCGACAACTCCGTCACGATCCGCGACCGCGACACGATGGAGCAGGTGAGAGTCAAGATCGACGACCTGGCGGCGTGGCTCGAGGAGAAAACGCGGTTTTAATGCTCTTTTCGCAGGCGGCATTGATTTCCGGAACGTTTCCGCGTTTCCGGAAATTTGCGAAACCTTGATAAAACCTTGATTTCACGTTTCCGAACGAGACAGAACCTTGAACGGAAACACGAAAGATGGTACAATTATACAGATGGCCCCGGCTGCGGAAAAACCGCGGCATTTCCGGGAAAACGCGGAAAATTTCAGAAAGGCCGCGTGGCAGCGGAAAGGCTTGCAAAGCCGGAGACGTCAAACCGGTAAATTGTTTTTTAGACTTATTTTGGAGGTATTTAAAGTATGAGTCACAAGTATGTTTACACATTTAAAGAGGGCAACGCGAAAATGCGCGAGCTCCTCGGCGGAAAAGGCGCGAACCTCGCCGAAATGACCAACATCGGTCTTCCGGTTCCTCAGGGATTCACGATCACGACCGAAGCCTGCACCAGGTATTACGAGGACGGCAGGAAGATCAACGACGAGATTATGGCCGAGATCATGAAGAACGTTGAGTACATGGAGAAGATCAACGGCAAGAAATTCGGCGACCTCAAGAACCCGCTGCTCGTTTCCGTCCGCTCCGGTGCGCGCGCTTCGATGCCCGGTATGATGGATACCATTCTCAACCTCGGTCTCAACGACGAAGTTGTCGCCGCGATGATCGCCGGCAACCCGGACCCGAAGTTCGAGAGATTCGTGTATGACTCCTACAGAAGATTTATTCAGATGTTCTCCGACGTCGTTATGGAAGTCGGTAAGAAGTACTTCGAGGCTCTCATCGACAAGATGAAAGAGGAGAAGGGCGTTCACTACGACATCGACCTGACAGCAGCCGACCTCAAGAAGCTGGCTGAGCAGTTCAAGGCAGAGTATAAGAAGCAGCTCGGCAGCGACTTCCCGTCCGACCCGAAGGTCCAGCTTTACGAAGCCATCCGCGCCGTGTTCCGCTCCTGGGACAACCCCCGCGCAAACGTCTACCGCCGCGACAACGACATCCCCTACAGCTGGGGCACCGCGGTCAACGTTATGCCGATGGTATTCGGCAACCTCAACAACGAATCCGGCACCGGCGTCGCCTTTACGCGTGACCCCGCGACCGGTGAGAAGAAACTCATGGGTGAGTTCCTCGTAAACGCGCAGGGCGAAGACGTCGTTGCAGGCGTCCGCACTCCTATGCCGATCACCCAGATGGCAGAGCAGTTCCCGCAGGCTTACGCCGAGTTCGTCGAAGTTTGCGACAAGCTCGAAAAGCACTACCGCGACATGCAGGACATGGAGTTCACCGTCGAAAACGGCAAGCTCTACATGCTCCAGTGCCGCTCCGGCAAGAGAACAGCGCCGGCCGCCCTCAAGATCGCCTGCGACCTTGTTGACGAAGGAATGAGAACTCCCGAAGAGGCCGTCCTCATGATCGAGCCCAGAAACCTCGACACTCTCCTCCACCCGCAGTTCGACCAGAAGGCCCTCAAGGCCGCAACGCCGATCGGCAAGGGACTTCCCGCATCTCCCGGCGCCGCCTGCGGACAGATCGTTTTCTCCGCTGAAGACGCTGAAGCCTGGAAAAAGGCCGGCAAGAAGGTCGTTCTCGTACGTCTCGAGACATCTCCTGAAGACATCACCGGTATGAAGGCCTCCCAGGGCATCCTCACCGTTCGCGGCGGTATGACCTCCCACGCTGCAGTTGTTGCGCGCGGAATGGGAACGTGCTGCGTCTCCGGTTGCGGCGCGATCGTTATGGACGAAGAGAACAAGAAGTTCACGCTCGCCGGCAAGACCTTCCACGAGGGCGACGTCATCTCCATCGACGGCTCCACCGGCAACATTTACGACGGCGCGATCAAGACTGTTGACGCCCAGATCGGCGGCGACTTCGGCAGAATCATGGGATGGGCCGACCAGTTCAGAAAACTCCGGGTCCGCACAAACGCCGACACACCGCGCGACGCCAAGAAGGCACGCGAACTCGGCGCAGAAGGCATCGGCCTCTGCCGCACCGAGCACATGTTCTTCGACCCCGAGAGAATCGCCGCGTTCCGCGAGATGATCTGCTCCGACACCGTTGAAGAGCGTGAAGCCGCTCTGGCGAAGATCATGCCTTACCAGCAGGGCGACTTCGAGAAGCTTTTCGAAGCTATGGAAGGCGAGCCTGTAACCATCCGCTTCCTCGACCCGCCGCTCCACGAGTTCGTTCCCAACACCAAAGAGGAGATCAAAGCTCTCGCGAAGGCACAGGGCAAGACCGTGAAGGCAATCAACGGAATCATCCAGGGCCTCCACGAAGCCAACCCGATGATGGGTCACAGAGGCTGCCGTCTCACCGTTACTTACCCTGAGATCGCCGTCATGCAGACCAAGGCCGTCATCCGTGCCGCCATCAAGGTTCAGAAGAAGCACAGCGACTGGAAAGTCGTTCCCGAGATCATGATCCCGCTCGTTGGCGAGGCCAAGGAGTTCAAGTTCGTCGAGAAAGTCGTCCGCGAGACAGCCGACGCCGAAATCAAGAAGGCAAAGTCCGAGCTCAAGTACGAGGTCGGTACGATGATGGAGATCCCGCGCGCCTGCCTGACCGCCGATGAGATCGCGAAGGACGCCGAGTTCTTCTGCTTCGGCACCAACGACCTGACCCAGATGACCTACGGCTTCAGCCGCGACGACGCCGGCAAGTTCCTCGGCAGCTACTACGACACCAAGATCTTCGAGAACGACCCGTTCGCCAAGATCGACACCGTCGGCGTAGGCAAGCTCATGGAAATGGCCGTCAAACTCGGCAGAGGCGTCCGCCCGAACATGCACATCGGCATCTGCGGCGAACACGGCGGCGATCCTACGTCCGTTGAGTTCTGCCACAAGATCGGCCTCACCTACGTGAGCTGCTCGCCGTTCAGAGTTCCGATAGCCCGGCTCGCCGCCGCGCAGGCAGCTATCAGATCAAAAGGGGAATAAGCTTTACCTCAGTTTTATAGCTGATTATGCCCATGCGAAGGCTTTTCGGGCCAAAAATGGCTATAATCAGGCTCCAAAACACTGGGAAGACATCCGTGTAGAGGTCTTCATACGGTAAAATCACACCCGGCAGAGAGAAATTTCTGCCGGGTTTCTCATTTTTCGAGCCGGATACTGCTGCAAAGGGGGAAAAAACAGGCAAAGTTTTTGGGAGGCAGCTATCATAGTAAAGCAGGACTTTTGGCCCAACTTTGACCACCTTTATTTCCCCACTTGTTACTCAGCAATATCTGGGGGTGGTTACTATCATAATGACAGGAGTTTTTACGAAAAACTGGTAACACTCTTCTCTCCGGCTGAATGTCTCTGCTTTGTAAATTCTTTCTTAAATCTGAGGATTGTAGCTGGACTTTTCCGAAAAAATGTTTATTGTATTGTGTGCGTAAAAATAACAAGGAGGAATTGCCTATGTCACGCAATACATCATTTTATCCGAACCTACTGCTCGACCGGAACAGAGAGAGACGGGTTGTCTTTTATGGGAGAGTATCCACAGAACACGAAGCGCAGATCAGCGCTCTCGAGAATCAGATGCAGTGGTACGACACCCAAGCCCAGGAACATAAAAACTGGATAATCGTCGGAAGATATATCGACGAAGGTATTACAGGAACGCAGGCCAAGAAAAGACCTGCGTTTCTTAATATGATAGAGGATGCCAAGAAAGGCAAGTTCGACCTGATTGTAACTCGCGAAGTCTGCCGGTTTGCCCGAAACACGGTAGACACGCTGGTCACGACAAGAGAACTGCGCAACTATGGAATCGAAGTCTACTTCGTCGAAGACAACATCTGGACGATGGACGGCGACGGCGAACTCAGACTAACGATCATGGCAACACTCGCCCAGGAGGAAAGCCGCAAGGTTTCCGAACGGGTAAAAGCCGGTCAGCAGATCAGCCGTGAAAAAGGAATGGTTTACGGATGCGGCAACATACTCGGGTATACCAGAGAGGTCGGCGGAACATATGAAATAGACGAGGAACAGGCGGAGACGGTACGGCTTATATATAAAATGTATGTTGAGGACAAACTTGGCTCTCCGACAATCGCAAAGGAACTTGAAAGGCTGGGAAGAAAAACTGCATCCGGAGGAACCCACTGGCATCCGGAATCTATCAACTTGATCCTGAAAAACTCCACTTACACAGGCACCCAAGCCTACGGCAAATCCTTCAGCAACAATTACCTCGAGCAGAAAAGAATCCAGAACCGTGACCGCGAGTCGTATATGTACAAGAAATGCGATTACGAACCGATAATATCCGACGAACTGTATCTGCAGGCACAGGCGATCCGTGAGAGCAAAGTGACGTTGTGCTATTCCGCCGAGGAAATAGGCGAAGGTCGCACGATAAGAAAAGCTCACAGACTGTCTCAGTATATCTGGGCAAGGAAGGTCGTCGATGACAACAACGTTCCCTATGCGAGACACAATTGGGACAAGAACCCGGATGGAAGTAAAACCTATTGCTATATGAAAAGACTACCCAAAGAAAACGGGCGCATTAAATGGAGCGAAAGTATCCCGGAATGGCGGTTTGAGATGATGGGGGAGGCGGTTATCGATTATATTTCCAACAATATTCAGTCGATTGCAACAGCCGTTCAGAAAGACATAGAGTCCCGAAAATCGGACAACGATCAAAGTGCCGAAAAAGCGGTCTCAATAGAGAAACTCAAAACAAAGCTCGATACTCTCCTTAAAATGAGAGTGAACGAAGAGATAACTGCCGAAGAATATAAAAAGATGAAAAAGGAGACCGAATCGGAACTGAAAACGGTTGAAGCAATAGGCCAGCTAAAATCGCTAAGAGCTACTGATCAAAAAACTCTCTCAAAGCTGATACAGGAGCTGAAAATCGCACTCGCGGAATCAAATACCATGCACGATGCTGTAGAAAGACTGGTCTCGAAGATAATCCCGGACGGAAAGACGTGGTTCAACTGGTACATAAATATAGGAGGCGGAGAGATCACGATTCCGGTTGAAGCAAACGGAAGAAAAAAGAACGCAACGGTCACAATCCATGAGGACTGGAAAAGCCAAATATAAATCATAAGGTCGCAGTAATAATGCGGCCTTTATTTATGCCCAAAATCGAAAGGAGATACACATGCAAATCAAACTGAAACCATGGAACGGAAACGAGAGATTGTACTTCTACCGGCAGTCGCAGCAGCTGTCCGGACAGACCGGCCAGATGGGAAAACTCAGAGCAGACTTCGACAGAGACGGCAACGGCTTCTTCTCCACCTGGGAGGATATCCGGTCGGATCTGAAAACGGACGATTTCAAAACCGAGTTCGACAACGTCATCAACACTCTGAGATTTGAGGCAGACGGTACTCCGCTAGGCGGCAGAAGAAATCTTTCTGCTTTTCTCAGCAGACAGGACGGATCGCTTCTTCCGAACGACGGAGACTGGCACGGGTACAGAGCGGACACGGACGGCTACTCCTATTTCTTCCGTCTGAAACCTCAGGCCGGCGACTACAACGTCTACGCATGGTGCTACAAGAGAGACTGGCTGGACGATCACATGGCCAGAGCCGAAAAAGGAATCCGGTTCATCGACAGCAGCTACAACGACAAATTCACCATTCCCGACGGAGGTAAGATCAGGATCAACTTCTCCGATGGAAC
>CADAZX010000002.1 GCA_902792515.1 uncultured Ruminococcus sp. | reverse complement strand
TATTGTGGAAATTGAAGAGCAAACAAAATATGACGAAATGGCAACAAAAAAGAGGCTGTTACATCCCCGGCAGAATTGCCAGTTTTTTAACAGCCCCACCGCAAATAATTATTATGCGGCTGTGGTTTTCCTTTTTGCTTTGCGCACCTTCGCGACTGTGAAGACCGCCGCAAACGCGACAATGAGTACCGCCAGTACGATCGCGGCGATTATGCCCGCAGACAGTCTGTGAGGAGCGTCGTTCGCGTCTTGAGAGGGATCTTCGGTCGGAACAGTTTCCGGGGTCGCGAACAGAACCTCTTCGTCTGCCGTTTTCGCGAAGCACGCGAGGCCGAGCACGCCCCAGTCGCCGTTTACGCCGTCGCCGCCGTCTTCCATCTCGATCCGGAACGTTTTCACGCCGGTGACGTCGAGCACCACTTTTTCGGTTTTTCCGTCTGCCTTCAGGAGTCCCGTGCGGTGGATCTCGCGGCCGTCTGCGATGAAAACAAACCTGACGCTGCCCTTCGCGAGGGAGTGCGCTTCACTGTATGCAACGCCGCAGAGCGCGCCGAACCGGAGGAAATCAAGACCGTCGAGAGAGACCTCGATGAAGGCGTTTTTGCCCTCGTTGCCGTGTACGCAGACGCCCTTCGGGAAGTGGGTCGTGCCCACGAAAAGCATCTCGTTCGCGAAGTTGGCGTCCCTTGAGGGAACTCCGTAGTTGGCGGAGGGATAGTTTTCGGCAGCGGTCCACGCCATGTCGCTCAGGAACAGTTTCTGACGCTCCTTGACGTCGGGCGGGTTTGTCGGCGCGGGGGAAGGCGACGGCGTGGGGGAAGGAGTTTCGACAGTTGACGCGATCTCCGCGGGAACGGTAAACGCGTCGGGGCTCTGCTTCGAGAACATCGCGTTGGCCCAGGAGCTTGTGTCGCAGAAATAGCTGTCGCCGCCGCTTCCGAGCACGATTTTGACCTTTTTTGCGCCTTCGACGCTTACTTTGAACTCAAAAACCTCCGGGAAAGGCAGTTTCCCGCTGTCCGCGGCGAGCTGTCCGTCGACGTAGACCTTGGCGTTGACGCACGTTCCGACGATCGCGTTGATGCCCGCGACTCTGCCGGCCGACTCGTCCTTGCCGACGACAGCGTAGAACGTTTTGTAGCCGGCGCCCTCGATATCGTAAATTATATACGAATCCCTGTCCGCGAACGGGTGGAACGAGATGCCCTTCGCATACTTGCTTCCGCCTATTTTCAGGCCGTTTCCGGGGTCCATTCCGGTCTCGTTTATTGAGAGTCCGTCGTCAAGCGTCACAAGCTTTTCCGGCGTCATGTCGCCGAGAAGGACGTAGTCGTCCGCTGCTTTTACGGGAAAAAGCGGATTTCCGGCCGTAAGCGGGAAAAGAGCCGCCGCGAACACGGCAGCCGCAATTATTGAAATCAAAAGCCTTTTCATTTCCGCCCCTCCGGCATTATTTTCTGTCGACAAAGATCATCGCGGAAGTCGCCGCCTCGGGAAGGCTGACCTTGAGGCCCGCCATAAGCTCCCAGCCGAAAGCCGTCATGTTGATCCTGCCGTCGCAGTCCTTCACGTCGTAAGCCGCGAGCGCGTTAAGGCCGCGGAGTTTGAGCGTCTGCGTATTCTCGCCGCTGTCAGGGCCTCTGAAGCATACCACCGCGGCGCGGGATCCGTCGGTGTCGCAGTATTCAAACGCTCTCCATGCGTCGCCGGCCTTGCTGAACTCTGTTAAACGGTAAAAATCTTTATAATAGAGGTCGCCGATGCGGTCCTTTTCGCCCTTCACCTTTCTGACGTTTGCCCAGTTCGTGTCCTTGCTGAAAGCGGACACGTTGAAGTTCGTCCACGGCGCGAGGCAGGCCCTCAGGTGGTACTCGGAGATCTCCTCTCCGGAGTGAATTTCCAGCTTAAAATAGGGGAACCAGGCGGGCAGCGAGGTGAGCACGGCCTGACGTTCGATGTAGCCGTCCGGGTTGCCGTCCCAGAAGTCGGACTCGTGGAGCGGTACCGCCCTTCTTAACGTTTCGAGGTCGTTTCTGCCGCCGCCCGATGCGCAGGAGTCGATCGTCATGTCGGGATAGCGTTCCAGAATGTCGTCCCAGAACCGGAGGTAGCCCTGCACGTATTTGTTTTCGGTGATTCCGGTGCGCGCCACGCCCTTGCCGTCGAAGTCGCAGTATGCCCAGACCGGCGCGGGGTCGACGTTGAAGTCCTGGCGGTACATGTCGATGCCGCCCTCGTCGATGACCGTGAAAATTCTGTTTTCGAGCCACTCGCGCAGTTCGGGGTTGCCAAGATCCAGAAGCTGCCCTTCAAGCCACGAGCCTGCCGCCGCGGTGCCGAGCATCCACTCCTCTTTAAACTCCGGGTTGGCCTTTAGAAAAGCCTTTTTGTTCAGCCTGACGACCTCCGGTTCGAACCAGAGCATCGCCTTGCCGCCGTTTTCGTGGAGGATTTTCGTCACGTCCGCGAATTTGTCCGGGAACATCGACTCGTTGACCTTCCACATTCCCGTCTCAGGCCACGAGCACGTGCCGCCGTTCGAGTTCACGTACCAGCCCGCGTCGAGCCACATGTAGTCGAGCTTCACGCCGTTCGCCTTGTAGCTCTCGTAAGTCCTCAAAAGCATGTCGGTCGTGTAGCCCTGAACGACCGAGCCCCAGCCGGAAACAGGCCGGATCACCTGCCCGCGAGTGTCTCTGTGCATGTTGCAGTCGATAAACCAGCGGCGCCAGAGGTTCATGTTCTCCTGTTCGTCGCGGCCGTTGTACCTAAGGAACGCGATCAGCGGCGTCCTGACGGTCTCCCCGGGTCTGAGGCAAGTCTCGATCTCGTTCTGTCCCGCCCGGAAGCTCACGGTGTTCTTTTCTGTGCAAATAAACTCCGCACGCCAGCAGCCCGGCCAGCCGATCGCCACGAACGTGCCACCGCCGCCGTACTCCAGGTTGAAGTACGGGAAGTTGCCGTGCGTAGGCCTTCCCGAGGCACTGTTTCTGACGACCGGCATTGTGCTGAGGTCGATCGAATAAGGCGCGTACATGTCGCCGAGGTCGCCGTTGATGCCCTTGAGAAGCGGGTTCCGGCCCTTGAACTCGGCGTCGCAGGCGTTGATCTTCGCGAAAACGCCGGTTGTTTCCTGCGTGTTGTTCGTGATGTAGACGGTCCACTCAAGCGCGTCGAATTTCGCGTACGTTTTCGCGTCGACCCTGAACTCCGCGCCGCTCGCCTTGTGCACGAAAACGGTCTCCGTCCGCGTGCCCCCGGCCTCTTCTTTCGAGGTTTCGCTCTTTTTCTCGAATTCGTCCGCGCCGAACCCCTTCACGTCCCTGCCGTCGTACGTAAACGAAAACGGAAACGTCTCCGGATTTTTCAAATACTCTTCCATCTGTTTTTTCGCCTTCCTTCCCGCCCCGGGCGTCGCTTTAGCGCTTCCCGAACGCGCACATCCCGTCCCGGCGAGTGCCGAGAACGCAAAAACCGCCGCCAAAACGAGCGACGGTAAAATAAACAGTTTTTTTATCGGCTTCATTTGCTTTTCCCCCGATTAAAATAATATGAAATGTCTTTCTGAAATATGCCGGCTCAGTCCGGATTTGTCCCGGACCGGTCCGAATTTATGCCGGCTCAGTCCGGATTTGTCCCGGGCCGGTCCGAATTTATGCCGGCTCAGTCCGCATTTGTCCCGGCTCAGTCCGCCGCGAGAAGCAGCTTCGCGAGTCCGTCCACGTCGTCCGCAATAAAGTCGGCACCGGCAGCCTCGAGCTCGTCCCTGCCTCCGTAGCCGTACAAAACGCCCACCGCTTTAATTCCCGCCTCGTGCGCGCCGTCAACGTCGTGGTTGCGGTCGCCGACCATCAGGCAGTCCGCGAGGTCGTTTTCCCCGAGTCCGAGCGCGGCGAAAATGTCCCTCAACAGGTCGCTTTTTTTCATATACGTCTCGGCCATGTCGTTGCCGGCGACGTAGTCGAACCACTTCGCGATGTCAAAATAGTCGAGGATCCTCTTCGCGAACCTGAGCGGCTTGGCGGTCGCCAGCACGACCTTGTCGCCTTTTTCGTGGAGCGCCTTGAGGAGCTCCGGAATGCCGGGGTAGATCTCGTTTTCGAGAATGCCCTTTTCGGCGAAGTACTCGCGGAAATAGCCGATCGCCTCGGGCGCTCTTTCGACCGGGATCCCGAATTTTTTGTTGAAAGAGTCGGTCAGCGGCGGCCCGATGAAGCAGTAGAGCTCCTCCCGCGGGGGCTTTTCGATGCCGAAGCGGTCGAGCGCGTGCATGACCGAGTTGGTGATGCCGAGGCCCGGGTCGGTGAGTGTTCCGTCAAGGTCGAATAAAACGTACTTCATTTTCGCGCCGTCTTCTTGCCTTTCTGATTAAAATGACGCGCCTGCAGCATCGCGATAACTATCGCACCGAGGATCAGAATGCCCGCGCCGATCAGAACTGCCGTGACCGCGGTCATGGAATAGGGCTCCTCGTACGTCGCGCCGCCGGAAACGAACGCGCTTCTGGTGCTGCTCGCGGCCTTCCCGCCCGAAACGATTTTCGCCGTCAGCGTGACCTGCGTGCCGTCGTGAATGCTCTTGGGCATCTCGAACGAAAATTCACGCCGCATGATGTCCCTGCCGGCAGTGCCGAACTTTTTGAGCGAGTCGTACTGCTTCGTCTCCTCGTAGAGCACCGTGGTTCCGACCGTCAGCGTAAGCGTGACTTCGACGGTTCCGAGGTCCTCCGGGAGCGAATTGTTGACCGCGACGTCGATGGCGTGCGCCTGTCCGCGACCGCTCGTGATGTCGTACATTTCAATGTTGACGCCGGCTGGCGCGAACGCGCTCTCAAGCATCCTTCCGAACGACTGCTCAAAGAAAGAGCCGCCGTTTTCGAAATCGTCAGACATGCCCTTCCTGACCACGTGGAGAGGCAGAATGATGCCGCCGTATTTTCCGGAAGTGCGCCAGTACTCTATCATTTCGCAGAGGATCTCGTCGTAGGCGTCGTAAACGTTGTCGGAAACGAGTATCTCGAGCGTAGTTTCCCACCATTCGGCCGAGTGCGCGTCGACGGGAGTTCCGTCCGTGTTGACGGCTATGAAGTCCAGAAGCGATGTAATAATTCTCGCACCCGGTGTGTTTTTGATGCTCCAGGAGAGTTCCTTTATTGTGTGGAGAAGAGGCGCTTCCGCCGTCAGGTCCTTCGGGAACGTGCCGTCGGCGTTTCCGAGAAGCGAAACGTCGCACTCCATCACGGAATTTCCGTCGTACGGCTGCGAAATGCCTGTCGAAACGGGTCTCGTCTGAGGATCCGCCTGAAGCGCTCCCGTCGCCGCGCCGCGAATTCCGGGCACCTCCGCGGCCTCTCCGCAAAGATCCCAGTAAACCGCCGACGCATAGTTTGACAGCTCGTTCACCAGCGCCGAAATTTCCGCGTCGTAAACGGCCGCCGACGCGCCGCCCTGTTCGCTCATGCCGAGCGGAAATTCAGACACGAGAAGCATGCCCTTTTCGTCGGCCACTTCATACCATCCCGCCGGGAAAACCGTCCCCGCGCCTTTGACCGTGTTGATTCCGAGGCCCTTCAGTTCGTCGAAAAACGCCTCGATGCCGCTCCTTCCGAGAAGCGTCTCCCTGAGCGCGGTATTTTCGTCGACGGTGATTCCCGCGATAAAGACCGGGCTTCCGTTGATCGTCAGCTTGCCGCCGTCCTCGTCGACTCCGACCGTTCTCATACCGAAGATCTGCGTATATGTTATCCCCGCGATCGTGATCCGTGCCTCGTACAGGAACGGGTTCGCGGGCGTCCACATGCAGCCTGCGTCAAAGCCTCTCAGCCTGACCTTCAGGTCGAAAACGTATTTTGACAGCCTGCCGTCCGGTCTGAAGACCACCGCGTCCGTGCCGACTCCGTTGTGCATCGCGAACTCTCCGTTTTCTGCGACACCGATCTCAAAAACGTTGACCTCGAGTCTGTCGTCGGCCGTCCCGGCGTCCGCGTAAATCTCGGTTCTGAAAACGACCGTTCCGAGTTCGGTGTCGGGAATGACAAGCACCCTGCCGAACCTTATTTCGCCGGCGCACTCAAGCGTCACCGAGCCCGCAATGCCGGCGCCGGTATCGGTTTCGTAGGCCGAAAAGTCGCCTCTCCTCAAAACGATTCTCAGCGAGTTCTCGCCGTCCCGTACAAACGCGGAAATGTCGATTTTTCGCGCCATATAGGAAAAATTGAGCGTCGCCGCGAGCTCTCCGTTGACGAAGATTTTCGCGTCGTGAAGCATTCTCGAAACGTTCAGGAGAACGCTCTTCGTCTCCGGGTCGAAACCGTCGACGTAAAACGTTTTTTCGAGGAGGAGTGCCTCCGCGCCCGTTTGGTCGTACCCGGGCACAAGGAAGAGCCTTCCCGCCGACGCCGGTTCGCCCGCGTAGGAAACGTATTGTTCTTTCGTTATTTTTTCGGCGGTCCAGACGCCGTCGAGCGTTACGGACGGGTTGCCGGCCTCGCCGCAGTGAAGGTACTTCGTGCCGTCCTCCGCGTAGTCCGGAACCTGCGTCGGCGCGGGCGTCTCCGTGGGCACTTCGGCCGGAAGCCCCGTCTCGCCGGCAGTTCCCTCCGGATCCCCGGTCTCTCCCGGATTATCGGTTTCCGTCGCCGCCGTCTCGAAAACGGTCTCCCCGGTATCGCCGGGCTCGGTCGCGAACGCGGTATTTACGGGCAGCACGGCGCACAAAAGCAACGCGGCCGCAAGAACCGCGCAAATCGCCGCAACGTATTCTTTTTTTCCGGTTTTCAAAACTCTCTTCATCGCGTCTCCGTAGCCCGTTTATATCTCTCAAACCGCGCCGGCAGTCTGAAACCGTTTGCCCGCGTCCGTTTTGATGTCTTTATTATAGTTTCATTTTGCGCGATTGTCAAAAAATACTTTATTATCGACCGTGTCCGGCGTTTTTCCGGCGTGCCGGAAAGGGAAAAGTGAATACTGTTGTTCAGGCAAGCAGGGTGTTTATACGTGCTTCGATGAGCTCTGAAAACCGGATCTTCATTTCTTCCGGGAGCAGAGACAATGCGCACATATCAAGAAGCTTTTGCTTTTTCGAAACAAGCATATCAATCATTTTTCCGGCGGCGTTTTGCGTCAGTCCACAACCTTCAGCGAAAACAAGAACTCAGGCTGCTATCCGATCAATCGGGGAATAAGCTTTACTTCACTTTTGTCATAGATTACGACCGCGCGAAGGCTTTTCGGACTAAAAACGGCCATATTTTGAGGCAAAAGCAGTGGGAAGACCTCATAGTTGAGGTATTCATTTCCTGAAAACGCCCGGTAGAGAGAAATTTCTGCCGGGCGTCACGTTTTTGAGCCGGATACTGCTGCAAGAGGGGCATTTTTAGGCAAAGTTTTTGGGGGACAGCAATCATCAGTAGATAGGGGTTTTGGCCCAACTTTGCCCCCTTTTATTTCCCCACTTGTTACGCTGCAATATCCGGAGATATTTCCTTCTTATTTTGATGACTTTTCAACCATAACGGGCAGATTGACTCTCCAATTAAAAGGACGATGCTTCGTAATCTTTGTTTTGAATTTAAATATCTGCTTTTAGCGCGGCGATGAGTTTATGGACATCTGTGTATGAGTTCCAACTGCATACCGGCAGAGTGTTTGTCGGCGCACCTGTCATTTTGTAGTAAGCTACCCTTTTTTGGTAAGCGATATCAGCGTTCTCAAGCGCGTCTCGTAAACGAGGAATTAAAACGGTTTTAATCAGTTCTATATCATTTTTTGAATATCCTTTTTCGTAACCCTCTTTTTTCAAAAGATCATCAAGAATGTCAACCAATTCAGGGGCGCTTTTCTCTGCATCAAAGCAACAGAAGTGATCAATCAGCCATACTTCGAAAGCGGCGTTGGAAAATGCGACACCAACATGGTTTTTTCTTGCAACCGCAATTGCGTGATAGATTGAATCGCTTGAAAACTCATCTTTGTCGAAAGCGCACCAAACTCGATTTGATTTGCTTTTCTCTTTCATCGCAAAGTCAACGACGGCACCCGGATCTCCGTTGATAAATTTGACTTTGATTTTATAAATCGACTTTATCTTATTACGAAGAATCTCAAAATAGTCCTTTTCGCTTCTCTTGCCGTTTGTCACGATTAGAAACTCATCTCTGACCGGAATCTTTTTTGTTTTTCTCGCCATACCGTTCACCTCTCATTCAATTGTAGAGAGATCCGGTAAGGAAGCATAGAATCCGGCAAGATATCGTTTGCTGAAAAGATCATTCTTCCGTACACCGTTAAAGTCGGCAAGCGAAACAAGTGTACTCCTGCCTTGACTGTCTTTACTTGTAAAATAGATCTGATCTCTTCTCATGCCATCGTCCATAAGGAGAACATTGTGTGCTGTACATATCAGTTGAGCGTTTTTGGGATTGTCTTCAATGGAATTGAACATTCCGATAATATAGTCAGCCACAAGAAAATGAAGTTTGGAATCAATCTCATCTATAAAAATCGTTCTTCCTTGATCGAGCGCGGCAAGAATCCAACCCATATAGCAAAGCAAGCGCACCGTACCCTCTGAGTTAAATCCGTTTTCTTTGAAAAGCATAACGTTTTTAGTCCCGACAACATTATTATCGTTGTCATAAACGTTGAAATCGGTGCGAACGTCTATATGATACAGGCTTTCGTTTTCTGCTTTGAACTGTCCGGATAAAAGGGTGGGGTTGATCTGAATTTGAGTATTCAGATTTAACACATCCTGAGGATTTGTTACACTGGCGACTTTGTCTTTAACAACGGTAAAATCCGTTATTCCAATGTCAGCTCTTTTCAGGATCTCAAGCGCCTTTTCTTTGTATTTTCCATTTTCAATGGTATAGATATCTAGAGCGTTGGCTGCATTTTCAAAAACGATCAGAACGTTTGCAAACCAGGCCATTACATCCGAAAGATAGCGGTTGATAGGAAGATTGAAGTTGTTTCCGCTGGATAAAAACAATGTGGCATCAGGGATCTTGATCAGATTGATTGCTTGAGCGGAAACACCCATAATATCAAGTTTTGATCCATTGCGCTCAAAGACTTTAGTCAGTCGCTCTTCTCGCTTGTAAAGCCACTCCTTCAAAACTTTTCCCTGAAGCAGCTCAAAACCGTATTTATAGTATACGCTGTTTTGAATGATCTCAACTTCGTAAATACTTGGAGCTTTGTTTGCCTCGAGATTGAAAGCGTAATGCTCATTCCCCGATACAATCGGTATTTGAGCTGCCGAAAGTCTGACTACGTTTACCATATACGCAAAAGCTTTGATGATGTTAGATTTTCCTGACGCATTACCCCCAAAAATCACGGAGGATTTAAGAAGCTCGTTTTCACCTTTGGGAAGAACATTTTCACTTGCGAAGAAAGTATTAATCTCTGATTTTGTTGTGTCCGACGTTGCCTGCATCGAAAGATTTGCCTCGTCCAAAAAAGAACGGCAATTTTGAAATCTAAAATTTATCAGCATCGTTACAACCTCCTTCCGATTGGATTCATAGTTATTATACACATGAAAGGCTCATTTGTCAAGCACTAACGACTATATTTGCAAAAAATTTTCAATTTTGAGCGTTAAGAACTAAAATGCATGGAGTTTATGTCCGCTTTTGTGGGATTATAGGAAAAGATAAAATGCTAAAACCGTGTTATTCGAACCCCCGAAAGGTGTTAAAAACGCTCTGTTTTCGAGCGTCGGGCATTAGGACCAACCTGTGGGGGGTTCGAATCGAAGCGGTTTTATACCTTGTCGTTCAGGTCCGAAAAATCGGTGTTGAACAGGATCTCTTTCGGAAGTTCCTTTTTGTGCAGGAACATCAGCATATAAATCGGGAAGTAGGTGACCTTGCCGTCTGTTTCGACGTTGCCGTTACAGAAAACGTAGCCCTCTTCAATTCCGTAATCCGTCAGATTCAGCACGTTATCCATCGCGTTGTGGCGGTAGTAATCCTTGCCGGATTTGATCTCGACCGGCAGGATCTTTCCGTCCTCTTCAATAACGAAATCAAGCTCGCCGAATTTTTTGCTGTTGTAGTAATAGAGCGTATATCCGTGCGCGGTCAGCTCCTCGGCGGCGACGTTTTCGTAAATGGAACCGAAGTTGATCGTCGTTTCGTGCTGCAGAATCTTGAGTTGAATCTCATTGCCGTACTGCGCTGCGAGCAGGCCGACGTCGTTCGAGAACAGTTTGAAAAGGTTCTGCGACTTGGAGAGCAGCAGCGGTACTCTCGGCTCGTCCACGACGTTCGCCGGGAGCGCGACGCCGGCGTTTTTCAGCCACAGAAAGCTGTCGTAATACTTGTCGAACCGCGCCTTTTCGTTGAGATTTTTCAGGATGAAGCGCTTATTTTTCGCGTTCAGCTCGCTGGGGATCAGATCGAAGATCTCGTTGAGGTAGAGGCGGTTTTTCTCGTCGTATTTTGAAATATCGCGCTTGTAAAGGCGGATGATCGCGCTTTGCGCGTCGGCGACTTTGCGGAGGTTCTTCGTTTCCAGATAGGTGGAGACCGCCTCCGGCATACCGCCGACGATGAGGTAAAGCTCGAACAGCGCCGTCATGCGCTCGTGGATAAACGCGTCCACGGGCTTTTTCTTCTCAAACGATCCACGGAGCGCGTCGATGACTTTTGCGCCGACTTTGTTCGCCAAGGCAAATTCCTCAAAATCGAGCGGGTACATCGTGATGATGTCCATGTATCCCACCGGAGCGGAGATGATGTCTTTGAAAACGGTTCCGAGCAGAGACCCGCTGAGGATATAGGAATAGTTGCCGTCCTGCACGAGGTACTTGATCTGCGTGATCAGTTCCTTGCACTCCTGCACCTCGTCAAAGAATATCATCGTTTTTCCCGGTATCATCCGGTCGCCGAAAAGCGCGGAAAGGCGCAGCAAAATCTCGTCCGCACCCTGCGCGTTCTCGAAAAGCGGAATATAATCCGGATTCTCGATAAAATCAATTTTGATCACACTTTCGTAGTGCGCGGAGGCGAACTGCTCGATTATATATGACTTACCGACCTGACGGGCGCCGATGATCATCAGCGCCTTTTTCGGGTTGTCCTTGTAGAACTCTTCAATTTGCTTTGTGATTTTACGTTGGAGCATTCTTCATCCTCCCATAATTCTCGATGGTATTATCATAACACAAATCCACGGAGAAAACAAGGTATAATTTACACTTTTCCATGCATTTTTCGCTGAAACACCGCACTTTTCCATGAACTTTTTCGCTGATTCACCGCACTTTTCTTGACAATCTCTTCCGGCAACCTGTTTGCGGAAGCCGATAAACGAAATATGCGAAACAATTTTCGCTTCATTTCGCATAGATTTCGCATAATTTCGCATTGATTTCGCTTGGAATTTCGCATCATTTCGTTTTGAAGTTCTTCCCCTTGTAACTCCGTCCGCCGATCTACGCTAAACATAGATTCAAAAAATGGTTTATAAAAGGTTTTATAAAAAAACAGCCGCCCATCTTGACAAAGGGGTTAATTCGGAGTATAATATTGAGGATAACAAATCCGGGAGGTTAAAATGAACTCATCGATAGAGCAAATAAACAGGATTAATGAACTGACTAATGAAATTGAAAAACTTCCCAAGGGCTATATCTCCACAAAGATCATCTCAGGCAAGACATATTTTTATCATCAGTGGTCGGAAAACGGAAGCAAAAAAAGCAGATACGTCCGAGACGATGAATTAAAAGAACTGTCGGAGCTGATCGAAAAAAGAAGACAGCTTCAGGAGGAGTTGCGTTCGCTTAAACAATTTGCTTTAACATCACTGAAAAAGAGCCATTCAAACGAGAAAGGAGGAGCGAATAAAATGGAATGTATGCTTATGCATAAAAGAATACCCGTGGCCGAAGTTGAGATAGACCGCGATTCGGGAATGATTCAGAAAATCGGTACGATTTATAACGCTGTTCACCTCCCTGTCGGCGTGCCTGTCAGACATGGTATTGCGGATCGTTCCGCTCTCAACGAATGGTGGGCAGACCGATCCATACCCGCGAGCCGCTCCGGTGTTCGGGAAGCACTTGAAGCGCTTAATATGTCAAATACAAAATCTCTTCTGACCAGATGTTACGCGTTGAGTCTCTCAGATCAGTACTGGATCTGTCCGGATGGAACCGGTCTTACGTGGGACAGTATAAATTTTTTCAGCAACGCTTTTTCAGACGATATCGGAGATATTCTTTTCGGAGCCGGCCGCAAAAAAGATCCTCTTGATTTTTCCTCTCCGGACAGTACGTCCGACGGAAATCTGAAAAAAAGATGGAAGATAATAGACGGAAAAAGATGCCTTATCAAAGGCGGATCGAACCCTTACAGGCAGCAGCCGCTCAACGAGGTTATTGCCACAGAAATAATGAACCGCCTTGGTATCCCTTGCGTTCCATATTCGATCATTTGGAACAAGGGCGCTCCGTACAGTGTATGCGAAGATTTTGTCAGCGAACGAACTGAACTCGTTCCCGCTTGGCGGATTATAAAGATCGAAAAGCAAAGTAACAGCGTTTCTTTGTATCAGCATTTTCTGAACTGCGCTGACAAACTTGGCATTCCCGGCGTGAGGCAGTTCCTTGACGAGATGATCGTTCTGGATTATATAATAGCAAATGAAGACCGGCATCTGAATAACTTCGGCGCACTAAGAGACGCCGAAACGCTCGAGTGGATAGGCATGGCTCCCATATATGACAGCGGCTCTTCACTTGGGTATGACAAAACAGTTCCGCTGATGCTCGATAAAAGTGAAACAGTCTGCAAGCCCTTCAAAAGGCATCATGACGAACAGCTTAAACTCGTTTCATCTTTCGACTGGATAGATTTTGACGCGCTCGCAGACGTGAGAAATCTCATTGTCAATGTGCTTTCTGAAAAAAACGCTACAGCTTACATGGATGAAAGCAGAATTAAAATGATAGCCGACCTCACATACAGACGCGTCAGAAATCTTGAAATGCTGGCAATGTCTTCTGGCCGTGTGCAGGTAATCGATAATGATGATGAGGTCGGGAACAATATTGCCGCGGATTACGGTCCAAAGATGTCCATGTAAAGTGCCACACTGGATGCAATATCTATTGACGATAGTACCCCCGGTCACATCTCAGGCGGGCGACGGACAGGCTACAGACAGGCAATTCGCACGTAACCGCAGGACGTAACCGCGACGTAACCGCAGGCGGTTCAAAGCTTTACTTCCGCCTTCTCCATTGGTATAATAATGCAGACGGATTTTGCATCATAAAGACATTTTTCTGTTTTGGAGTGATCAATATGAAAAACTCATATAAATTGAACGCTTTTGTCGCGGCAAAAGGAAAGCGTCACATTTTTGCGGTCCGCGTTGCCGCCGCTGCCGTTGCGGTTTTAATTGCGTTCGCGTGCTTTTCCTCGTGCCGGCGCGGTCCGACCTTCAAAAATTCCGCCCTTACAGTCTCTTTTTACGACGTCCCCGTAAACGACCATGCAGGAGAAAAAGGCGTCGTCGTTTCCTTATGTACCCCTGACAAAAAAGAGACGCGGAAAATAATCAATGCGCTTAATTCCGTAAGCCGCTGGTCCGACGACAGCGCCGTCGACAGGCTCGCGTTCATGTTCGCCGGCGAAATACAGCTCGGCGACGACCCGGAGAAGGTCTATTTTACCGTCGACGGCATCGTTTACTACGACCATTGGTTCGGAGTTCTCAGCGGAGACAGTATCGGGCTCATTCTCGGGCTTAAGGACCGGAACAGTTCAAAGTAGTTTGCGCCGTTCCACAGCTTCGGCTTACCGCTTTTTTCCGTCGCTTCGGCGCCGGGCAGACGGTCGACCGGCCCGTGTTCGGCCCGTGTTCCGCCGGCGTTCCGCATTTTTAGTAGACTTTTCGCGCCGGTTTTGGTATACTCTATGTTAGAGACAATTCTTGCGGCTTCGCGGCCGCACCGTCACCGACACACGGAGGTTATTATGGGAGAGAGAAAAAAATACACGCTGACACTTAACGGAACGAAATATCCGATTTCCACCGAGGAACCGGAGGAGTACATCCGCAGAATCGAGTTTTTCCTCAACTCGCGCATCCAGAACGCGAAGGACAAGACCGGCATGATCTACTCCGATTCCATCACGCTCGCGCTGCTCTCCATCGAAGTTGCCGACTCGCTCTTCAAGACGCAAAAGCAGTTCAACGAGCTCAAGGCGGAAACCAACAAGCTGCTCGAAAAATACGACGAGCTCTCCGCTCAGCACGACTCCAACTGCGCCGAGATCGACGAGCTCGAAAACGAGATCCGCGAGCTCCGCGAAAAGATCCTCATTCTGAAACTGGGCGGAACTGCCGACTGACGGCACTGTCTGCCTTAAAAAGCGGTTTTTGCGGCGCCTCACGGCGCGGATCCTTTAAAAATGTATCTGCGGGAACGTTTCGGGAACGGATTTAAAACGTTTCCCTGCGTTCCCTCTTTTTGATATTTCCGGGAAATATTTTCAGGACAAGCCGGGATTTCCGGTAAATCCACCGTTTTCCGGAAAACCACCCGAGGTAAACCAATGACGCGTCTTTTGTCACCCGCGGGAAATCCCGCATGCCTTATAGCCGGCGTCCGCAACGGAGCAGACGAAATATACCTCGGCCTCAGCGAATTCAGCGCGCGTGCCGGTGCCGAAAACTTCACGCTCGAGTCGCTTGGCGAATGGGTCCGCTATGCCCACGTAAGAGGCGTCAGGATCCACGTCGCCTTGAACACGCTTCTCACCGACCGCGAACTGGACCGTGCCGCCTCGCTCGCTTTTGCCGCCGACTCGCTCGGCGTCGACGCGTTCATCATTCAGGACACGGCCCTTGCCGCAAGACTCGCCGGAAAAACCGGCGCGGAGCTGCACGCGTCCACCCAGATGTCAGTTATGAACGTCCACGGCGCGAAGCTTGCGAGAGATATCGGGTTTTCGCGCGTCGTTCTGGCCCGCGAGCTCCCTCTTGAAGAAATTGCGGAAATCGCGTCGGCAGGAATCATCGACACCGAGGTTTTCTGCCACGGCGCGCTTTGCGTTTCCTACTCCGGGCAGTGCATGTTGAGCGCGGCGGTTTCCGGCAGGAGCGGCAACCGCGGAACGTGCTCCCAACCGTGCAGACTGAGGTACAAAAACGTCCGGCCTTCGGGCTCCGAAAAAGACGGCGGCTTCAAATATATGCTCAGTCCCGCCGACCTCTGCACGCTTCCCTACCTCGAAAAGCTGACAGCGACAGGCGTCACCTCGCTTAAGATCGAAGGGAGGCTCAAGTCTCCCGAATACGTGGCGGCGGTCACCTCCGCTTACAGAAGAGCCCTCGACAACCCCGGTGCCGACGTAACCGGCGACGTCAAAAAGCTGACCGTGATTTTCAGCCGCGGAGGCTTCTGTTCGGGCCACCAGCTCGGGAAGCTCTCGACGGACAACATAACGTATTCCTACCCCGGGAAAACAGGGTTGAAATGCGGATACGTAACGGGCCGCGCGGTCGCGGTGAAGGGGCCTGTCAGCATTTTCAAAATGCCTGTCCGCGTCACCGAAAATCTCGCCTGCGGCGACGGAATCTGTTTTTCCGGAAATCCCGAAGCGGGCGGCGTCGTCAACGTGATCGAATCGGGCGGCGTGCGGAAAGACGTTCTTAAAGCCGGCGAATCGGGAACGGTCACCGTCAGCGGCACGTTCGACCCGGCCTCAACTGAAGTTTACAAAACGCTCGATTTTGCCTATAACAAGGAAATCGCGCGCACGCTTGCCCCCGCTTTTGAGCCAAAAAGAGTAAAAATCACCGCCTCGCTCTCGCTTGAGAACGGCTCGGCGGTCCTGAAGCTTTCCGACGGCAAAAACACCGTTTCCGCGTCGTGCGACGCTCTCGCAAGCGACGCCGCCGGCGCTCAGGATTTCCGCGAAAAGGCGGCGGAAATAATCTCCGCGACAGGAGGGACGCCGTATGAGGTCACGTCTGCGGACATTTCCGGAGAAACGGGATTCGTGACGTTTTCGGCGCTCAAAAAGCTTCGGAGAGACGCGGTTGCGGCGCTCTCGGCGTCACGCGAAAGGAGGGGGGCGTTTTGATGAGATCGGCTTTCGTTTTCGACCCGGTAAGCTTCGACCCGGCCGGCTTCGTCCCTGCCGGTGTTAAGGACGCGTCCGGTAAATTCGACCTCGTTCACGTCTCGTGCGTTCCGTTTTTGTGCGGAGCGGACCTTGCGGCGGTCGAAAAACTGAGAAACTCTCTTGGAAGTTCATTTTCCGGAAAATTTCCGGGAAATACCGCGCTTGACGTTTCCGGGAAATCCGGATATTTCCGGGAAAAGCGCGAAAAACGCGAAAAAGGCGGACCTCTGCTGCTCATCTCGCTGCCTTTTATCTCGCGGGGGAAGGCTTTCGATCTTTTCAAAGAGCGGTTCGCGGAGTTCGCTGCGGTTTTCGACGGCTTCACGCTTCAAAATATAGGCGATCTTGAATTCTTGAGCGGCCTTCTGCGGGAAAACGGCTTTTCGCAGCACGACTTTTTCCTCGCGAGCGACACGGCTTTTAACGTTTTCAACAGCGGGGCCGCCCTTTTCTGGCGCGGAAAACTCGATTCGCTCGCGATTCTTCCCGAGCTCGACCCGGGGGAGCAGAAGGCGCTCGCAGGGCGTTTTCCGGAGGGGATCGTTCCCGAGATCGTCTCGTGCGGAGTTGTTCCGGTCATGAGGAGCGAGCACTGTTTCGCAGTGAAGGGGCGGAAATTCAAATGCGGCGCGTGCGGGAAATACGGCCTCGCGGGGGGGAGTCTCAGAGACGTAACGGGGCGGGAGTTCCGGATCGTCACAAACCCGCTCGACTGCAACTGCGTTCTCCTGGGAACCGTCAACGCGAGGCAGCCCGGAGAGGATGAGCGCGCAGTTTACAGAACGGCTGTTTTCGTCTGATCCGCCGGATTTTTCGCACAAGCGGCTTTCCGCCGGCAAATTTAAGTCGCGCGCCTGACAAAAATCCTGACAAAAACGGCTGACAAAAACGGCGGATTCCCTTGACAAACCGGAAAAGCGATGGTATATTGAATATGTCGCGACAAGAAACAGCTAACGGGGCTTACTTCTTCTTTTGATCATAAAATCCGGAAGTTCCGTGATATCGTTAACTTGCGCGCATGTCCACGCCGGATTGCCGTTCATTCGGTAACCCGGCATTTTTTGACCGCAGCCGCAAGGGCGGCTCAGGGTTTTCCCCTATATTCAGGGCGTTCAAATCAAACAGGAGACAAAAATGAAACAGGTCTATAAAGATTATTTGTTCACAAAAAGAATACTTGTCGCGGAAAAAGGCGGCGTCGGGGAGGCGGAAAACGGCGGAATAACGGCCGAAAGCGGCGGGAAAACGACCGAAAACGGCGGAAAAACGGCCGAAAACGGCGGAAAAACGGCCGAAAACAACTCGAAAGAGGCGCTTTTTCTGCTCTATGACCAGCTCGGGATCCGCATTATAAAAGGCGGCGAACTGGCGACGCTCGAAACCGTCGAGTACGCGTCCAACGTTATCGGGAAAAAAGTCCCCGAGGCGTTCTACCGCGGGTTCCCGAAGAGCGTTCTTGAGCTGCCCGAATACGCGCGGTTTCTCGACCAGCTCGTTCACTACGCGCAGACTTACGGGATGGGACGGTTCGACGAACCCGGTCACTCCGTTTTCGAGAAGGAGACGGAGCGCGAGGAGTTCAAGGAGGACGTTCAGGTAAAAGAGTTCACGATCGTCACCGAAGACGAGGCGGTCGCGATACTGCGCGAAACCGTCGAAAACCTGCTGCTCTCGACAAGACCGCTCAGCAAGGTTCAGTTCGACCTCCTTCTGAATTTCATTCCCGAGTACGGCTTCGAGGTGAAAAAAATCAGCTCCAAAAACACCGCGATCAAGCTGCTCTGCGGCCTTCGCGACGTGTCCTTCACGGACTTCCTGATGCTCTCCGACACGGTGAAGGTCGTCGAGGAAATAAACGCGGAGGTCTATAATTCGGAAAAAATCAACAGTCTCAACTTCAAAAACGCCGACAGAAAATTCGTCACGGCTGTCATCGACGGGCTCTTCGAAAAGGGCAAATGCGACGTCCGCGCGTGCAGCGAAAAGCAGGCGGTCTGGTGCGGAATTCTCCACCACATCCACTACAAGCCGAAGTGCGGCGAGGCGGCCGATTTCGTGAACCAAATGCGCGGCGGCAGGAACGTCTCGGTCTACGCCCAATTTGAAAAGGCGCTCGGACAGGGCGACGTCAAAAACGCTGTTTTGACCTTAAAAGAGGGAAAAGGCGGCGCCTCGGTCCTCAGGAATCTCGACTACATCGCCAGCAGATGCAAAAGCGGCGAGGAGTTTGATTTTCTTAAGAGAGAGTGCCCTGCCGACAACCTCATCGTCCTCCTCCAGCTCCTTTTGCGCTACAAAAACCCGTCTGTCGGCGGGAACGGACCGCGCGTGTTCAGGTTCGTGCGCAGAAACACTGTGCGCGTTCACGCGGAGACGCCTTTGGAATGCGAAAAGCGCAGGTCGCACATCACCGCGGGCCAGAAGGACAGCCTCTGCGCCGACATCGAGCAAAACATAAGGCGCCTTTTGAAGGGACGCCTCGGCAAGGTCTACATCGACCCTGAAATGCGCCGCGCCGCCCTCCCGCTGCAGGAGAGCGCCTCAAACGGCGGCGCGGGCGTTCTCGCGAAAGGCACAAGGATCCCGATCGGTGACGCGAAGAAAATAAGGGCGTTTACGTATTGGGAAAAGGTCAACGACATCGACCTCTCGGCCATAGGCATCACCGAGGACGGCGCGCAGCGCGAGTTCTCATGGCGCACCATGGCGGACGGCAGCTCGGACGCGATAACGTACTCGGGCGACCAGACGTCTGGCTTCAAGGGCGGCTCCGAGTTCTTCGACGTCGACGTCGCGCTGTTCAAGGCGAAGTACCCCGAGGTCAGGTACCTCGTTTTCTGCGACAACGTGTACTCGGGAACGTTTTTCTCCTCCTGCGTCTGCCGTGCGGGCTACATGCTCCGCGACACCGCCGACTCGGGCGAGATATTCGAGCCGAAAACGGTTCAGTCCTCGTTCACGGTCAACTGCGACAGCACCTTCGCGTATCTTTTCGGAATCGACCTGAAAAAGCGCGACTTCGTGTGGCTTAACGAGGCTCAGAACGGCGTCGTGACGGTCGCGGGAACGAGGCGTCTGGACTTCCTGATGCCGACGTTTTCGGTCACCGACGTTATTAATATGTACACGTTTTTCGAGATGGCGGCCACTGAGGTCGTTGAAGCCCCTGAGGACGCGGACGTTGCGGTCACCGACAGGCAGGTCGAGCTCAAAGACGGAGCCACGCAGATAAGAAGCTGCGATTTCGACAAAATTCTCGCGGTGATGAACCGCTGAAAGTGAAAACGCGCGCAGGAAACGACAATTGCGTTGAAAACGAAACGCGGATCGAAAAAGGAAGGCGCGCCGGAATGAAACGGCCGAAACAATCGAAACGACGGCGAAACGACGGATTTGATTTTTAATTGATTTCCGCAAAAATCGTGCTATAATTATATTAAAGTTTTTACTTTAGGAGGTAAACTTATGAAAAAATTCAGAATTTGCGCACTGCTTGTTGCTCTCGCAGTTCTCATCGCCGCCGTTCCGTTCACGGCTTTCGCGGACGGCTCCGAGCCCGGCCTTATTTACGACTTTTACGAGAAGTCCGTTATGGAGAACTACGGTTACACTAGCCTGACCAACTGCACGGTTGAGTGGGTTGAGGGCGTTCTCAGAAGCACGGCTGCCGAGAACATTATGGAAGCCGACGACGGTATCGGCGACCCCAACTTTATGATTGCCGACGCTCAGTACTCCGACCTCGACTGCTCCGAGTACCCCTACTTCGCGATCAACCTCAAGAACCCCTCCGAGGCGACCCAGTTCGAGGTCCACTTCGGAACAGATGAGCACGGACTCTCCGCGTCCAACGTTTTCCACCTCGACATCGAAGGCGGAATGGACACGTTCAAGACGTTCTACTGCTACATCCCGACGCAGAACGAAAAGTGGGTCAACATCCTCAACGCTCCCGGCGGACTCTCCGAGCAGGAGACCGGCTCCTACACCGCTCCCGAAATGGAAGAGGGCGGCTCCTTCTGGGAAGGCTATCTTAACAGCCTCAGAATCGACGGCGTCTACTTCGGCGGCCGTTCGGGACTCGTTCCCGGCGGAACGTCCTACGACATCGCGTGGATCGCGTTCTTCAAGACCGAGGACGACGTTAAGAACTTTGCCGGCCCCGACAGAACGAAGCCCACTCCCGAGCCCACGCCGACTCCCGACATCTCCACAATCGCACCCTTCGGAACGATAATTTTCGACTCCGACGACTACGACGATTTCTGGACAGGTGCCAACCTCATTGACGACGTTTCGTTCAACGAAGAAGACAAGTGCTACGACATCTCGATCCCGGAGGGCGGCGACCCCTTCATCACCATGGCTTTCGGTTCGTACATCTCTATGGAAGAAATGGACGAGGTCGAGCTCGACACTTATAAAATCATGCAGATCAAGATGAAGATCGATCCTAAAATCGGTCTGCAGGGCAACATCTACTACTCGACCGACGAAGCTCCCGGCGCTTACGCCGAAGCCCAGAACGTGTCCTACCGCTACGCCAACACCGAAGACTGGCAGGTTGTCAACGTCGACTTCACAAGGCAGCGCAACTGGACGTCCATCCTCGACGCCTGCCGTCTCGACGCTTTCCCGTCCACCAGCAGCGACACCGTCGTAAAGGTTGCTTACATTACGTTCTTCAAGACGCTCGCCGAAGCGCAGGCATTCGCGGACATGGGATCCCAGTTCCCGGCGACTCCCGAACCGACCGCAACGCCTACCCCGACTCCCACGCCTGATGTGACCGCGACTCCCGAGGCCACCGACGCCCCGACAGAAAAGCCGACCGAATCTCCCACTCCGGAGCCCAAGAAGACCGGCTGCGGCAACGTGATCGGCGGAACCTTCGCGGTTATCGCTCTCGCGGCTTGCGCGCTCGTTATCAGGAAAAAGCACTGAGAACCGCTGATTAAATGCTCTTTATACAAGCGGCGAACAAATCAGCGCTTCCGAATTATAATTAATTGAAACAACCCGCGCCGCCCGTGCGTTTTGCTCTCCCAAAGTTTTTCCGGTCCGGAAACGCTTCGGAGGCCTGACACCGGGCGGCGTTTTTGTAACGTCGCCCGGTTTTGGCGGTCCCGTTTTTGTAACGTCACCCGGTTTTGGCGGTCCCGTTTTTGTAACGGTGGAGCTTTTTGCGGCTGATTTTATTTTCCGCCCCTCCGGGAAATATTTTAGCGGTTGAAAATGGGTTGAAAATTTGTTAGAATAAAACCAAGATTCGATGCTCTTGCAAAGCATTTTGGAGGTACGACAATCATTTTGGAGGTACAGCAATGAAAAAAGTATTATCAATTATTCTTGCCGTAGCAGTTCTCTTCTCCCTCTGCTCACTCTTCTCGTTCGCGGAAGAGCCCGCAGCCGAAGATCCGACGACCGTTGAGGTTCTGACATACGAAGGAGATCCCGGCCCCGGCAACTGGCTCAACCAGTTTAACGAGGACGAGGAGTGCTTCGGCAACAGTTACGTTTCGTTCCGCACCGGTGCGCCGCTTAAGGCAATCAAGTTCCCCGCGCTTTACGCAGGCAAATCCGACGACGACCGTGACGTTGACGTCAAATTCGAGATTTTCCCCTTTGCCACCGACGCCGAAACTTCAATAGCCGGCACCGCTTCTTTCACAAAGGAAGTTCATTTTGACGGCGACGTCGTAAACTACATTCTGGAGCTTGACAAGCCGCTCGCGGCGGGCCAGTACGTTTTCAAGATCTCTCAGCTTTCCTCGAAGGGCTCCAACCCCGAGGCGGGCCATTATGTAGTCCTTCCCGACTGCCCGATGGTCTACATGAACAGGCATCTCGTTTTCGGCGGAACGGTTGCCAACGAGTTCGCTTTCGCGCTTCAGTTTGAGAAGACGGAAGGCGTGACCGACTACATTGTCCCGCTCGAAGGCCCTTCTCAGGAAGCCAAATTCTTCGACGACCGTGCGGTTCAGATCGTAAAACGCGTCGGCGACAACGCACGCAGCTTCAAGTCCATGGACGACTTCGCGATCCTCACGGCCGAGATTCCCGAGGGCAAGGTTCTACACACCTTCACCTTCAAAAACGCTCCTACCTGGAACAACAACGGACCCGGATCCGACATCGACTGGGAAGTCTACCGCTGGGACACCGACTACGACACCACCTATAAAGGACGAGCGATCGCCCACGGTTCGGTAACCGACCACAAGGACAACCAGGATCTCGTTCTCGACTTCAGCGCCAAGTTAAAAGGCGGCAGCAGATACCTGATCATTGTCACCGCGTCCAACGACGGCGACATCGGTTACTGGGGCGGCGACGAGATCTCCGTCGAAGGATGGGAATTCTTCTACAACGAAGGTGAGGAAGCCGAAAACTATCCGACCTGCACCTACAAGACCGCGACTTACGAAGGTCCCGAAGAGACTGAAGAGCCCACCCCCGAGGAGACTCCCACTCCCGAAGTGACCGAAGCTCCGGCCACTCCGACCCAGGCTCCGACCGAACCTCCCACGAACACCCCCGAGCCCGCCCCGACCGAAGCTCCCACTCCGGAGCCCAAGAAGACGGGCTGCGGCAACATTATCGGCGGAACGTTCGCGGTTATCGCCCTTGCGGCATGCGCGCTCGTTATCAGGAAAAAGCACTGACGACACGCTTCTTAGCGGATCCTTCCGCGATTGAGTTGTTTTTGAATCGGCCGGCCGGCACCGCCTGGGTGCCGGCCGGTTTTCCGGTACGGCATGTTTCATGCAAAACGTTTCATACAAAACTTTTCATGTTAAACGTTTCATTTAAAGCGTTTCATGCTCACGTTTCATGCTCAAACATTCGTTTTCTCTCGTTTTCTCTTGCGAACGGAGCGCTTTTATTTTATAATTTCATTATCATCGACTTGGCGGACCGGGAAACGGTCTGTCCGTTCAGGGAGCCTTTGGGCTTCTTCGAAGAAGGAGCTTTTCCGTGAAAAAACTGCTTGCTGCTTTAATATGCGCCTTGTGCCTGGCCGTCGCCGCCGGTTTATGTGTATACCCGGCCGCCGCTTCGGAAGACGTTCCGGAAGAGAATCTTCCGACGGTCGATCCGCCGACGATTCGTGTGATCACATATTTCGGCGACTGCAAAGTCGGCCACTGGCTGAACGTTTTCGACGAGAGCTATAACTGCACCGGGTACGTCAGCGTGGTTTTTTCCGCCGCCGCTCCGTTTCACCAGTTCGGTTTTCCCGTGATCTGGTCTGGCACTGACGAACGGCTCAGCTCCGCGGAAGGCCGGTTTGCGGTTTACGAGTTCAAGGACGACGAGGAGACCACGATGAAGGGGACTCCGGTTTTTGCCGAGGACGTCTGGTTCAGGCATGACAGCGGGTACGGGCTCATTGTGCCGATGGAGAAGTTCCTGCCCGCGGGCAAGTATATGCTCGTCGTGTCACAGCTCACGCCGCGCACAGCCGACACAAACCCCTATATAGTGATGCCGAAGAGCAACAGCCTTTACACCAATAATTTCCTGCAATTCGGCGGCATTTCCGACAGCCCGTTCGCGTTTTACGTCGATTTTCTGAAAACGGACGGCATCGAAGAGTATTTCCTGCCAATCGGTACCGCGGAGCAGAAGGTTTTCCACACTGACGACGCGATCACTATTACCGGGGAACACGACGGCGCCGCGCACAGCATCAACGACGAGGATTACGCGATGCTGTCACCTGTCATTCCCGACGGAAAAGTCCTTCACGACCTGACGCTCATCTCGGCGCCTACGTGGTCGAATAACGGACCCGGCTCGAATATGAGCTTCATGGTCTACAAGTGGAATTCAAACTACGAAAACACGCTGAAAACCGACCCGGTCTACGGAGGCACCGTCAAAAACCATCTTGACTGCGCTGACCTCACGCTCGATTTTGAGGACCGTCTCCCGGGCGGCGCCCGGTACCTGATCGTCATGCGCGGCACCGGCCCCATGAGCATCGGCTTCTGGAACGCGAAGTTCATCAAAAGCAACGGCTGGACCTCATATATTAACGGGGAACGCGTCAGTCCGGGAACGATTGCCCTGAGCCGGTACACCACGGCGACGGTTGAGATCATTCCCGCGCCAACGGACGCTCCGGCCGAAACAGCCACTTCTGAAGCGGGGCCTGACGCGACACCGTCCGGCGGCAGTCAAACCGGCAATCCATCCGCCGAAACTCCCACGCCCGCAAGCTCAGGCACCGGAAAAGGCTGCGGAACAACTCTGCTTCCCGCCGCCGCATGTCATCTTTTGATCGTAGCAGGCACTTTGTTCGCGGCGGCAAAACGGAAAAGAAAATAACTCCTTCTTTCAGGCTCCGCCTATATTAACACGGGACTTTGCGTCGTCGCAAAGTCCTTTTTTATTCTTTACACCTGTTTTACCGCAGCCTTCCGTTTTCCACCGTTTCCGTCCATTCCCGCCGCCTGTTTTGCAACATTCCGGCCGGTTACAGACATAGGAAAACCACCGAAATTCCACCGGAAACCCACCATTTGTGGGAATCAACCCACAAACGCGGTGGCGAAACACACAAAAAAAGCGAAAAATCGCACTCGCCGTATCGTCGAAAACTCTCGTGGTGGGTTTAAACCCCGAGAAACCCACAAAAACCGTCAAATAACCCACCATTCGAGGATATTTACCCACAATTTTCCCGAGAAACCCACCGGCAAACTCAAAAAAACACACTCTCCGTTTTTTCTTTTCTCTCGCCCGTTTTTCACAATTCCATTGTGTTTGACCGTTTTCCTGACGTTTTTCCGGTCAAAAAAGCACAAAACAGGATCGTTTTTCAGACGACGGGGCGCGGTAACAGTAGATTTCCTCGAAAAATAGCGGTTTTCGCCGTTTCGGTGTTTTCCGGCCGGAAAATGTGGTTTTCTGCCGTCTTTTCGGGAAAAATCGGGAAAAATCACGGTTTTGAACCGCTTTGCGCTTGACCTCGCCGCAAGGGTCTGCTACAATTCAAATACAGATTATAATTCGCGCAATCACGCGACAATGGAGGTGTGGATATGTATTGCAAACATTGCGGAGAACAGATTCCCGACGGCAGCAAGTTTTGCTCCAAGTGCGGCAAGTCTCTTGTGCCACCGGCTCAGCCCGCTCAGGCGGCTCCGACGGTAAACGCTGCCCCCGTGCAGCCCGTTCAGCCCGCTCAAACCGTTCAGCCGCAGCCGGCAATTCCCCCGGCAAACAAGTCTAAAAAAGGCGGCAAAAAAATCCTGATCGCGGTTATCGCAGCCGTGCTGGCGCTCGCCCTCATCGGTGGTGTCATCGCTCTCATCGCTTCTCTCGCGGGAGGTAAGAAGCGCGGCGGAAATTTCACTCTTGCGGACGAGAGCGCGGCATTTTTTGTCGGTGAGAACAACGATACCCTTTGCATCGTCAATTCCGACTGCAAGCTCATTGAAGTTGAAAAAGGCCGGCTTAAAGACTCGACCTCTTATCTTTACAAAACCGACGCCTCGGGCAAAAAGGCGGTCATCGCGGTCGCGCTCAAAGACGGCAAATACAAGCTGCTCTACTTTGACGGCAACGGCGTTTCCGATATCGTTTCCACGGACCAGTACGTTTTCGGTGATTTGATTATAGCTTCGGGCGGCAACGGCGTGGCGTATACCCTTCACGACGTTGAAAAGAACGAAACCGGCGCCTACCTGTTCGACGGCAAAAAGACAGAGAAAATCGCCTCGGACGCGGAGATCACAGCGATTTCCCCCGACGGCAAAACGGTCTGCTACAGAAAGCTGGTAAAGGAGGACGGCAGTTACACCGGCGACTACCGCGGCGGCTACTACACCGGTGGCGATGAGCACGATATCGGTAGCGGCTGCAGCATTTTCGCGATCGCCAACGGCGCGAAATTAATCTATTTCTGGAGAGAATCGAACTCCGGCGACTACACCGTCTACGTTCAGAAAAAGGACAACGAGGACTCGCGCGTGAAGGTTCTCACATCGGACGATACCGTTAACGCCTGCGTTTTCAACCGCGATTACTCCCAGGCGGTCTACCAGGTTGAGGACAAGGGTACGTTTCTCGTCAAAAACGGCTCCGACCCTGTCAAGCTGACTTCCAAAGAGTGCTCCCCGCTCATTCCCGACGGTACCGCTTTCTCTTACAGCGACAAAACCGACGTCGAATACTTCACGGTGGGCGTCGACGATTTCGAGGACAAAAACCTCTGCTGGACTTCGTTTGACCACGGCTACACGACCCGCATCATGAAGCTCACAGCCGACGGAACCGAGACGATCGTCAGCGGCGACGAGCTCTACCACGTGGTCCTGCGCAGCGACGGCCGGACGGTTCTTTACGCAAAGGACGGCCGGTTAATGTCCGTCGACACCGGCGCCAAAGATCCGGAACCTGTCGAACTCCTCGATATCACCGGAGTTGCCAACTGGGACACCACGCTTGACGGCGAAGTCATTTTCTACACGGACGACTTCAACGACCTCTACGCCATTAAAGGCTCCGGAAAAGCCGTCAAAGTCAAGGAACTCGATTCCGACGCCGTTCACACGCTCCAGTTCTTCAAGAGCAGGGTTTACTTCATCTTCGAAAAGGAACTTTACTCCAGCGACGGCGGCAAGGCAACCAAGATCACCTCGGCCGGCACCGGCATCGAATACATCGCCGTCAAGGGCTCCGTTCTCCTCTGCCAAAACAGTGACTACGAGATCTTCTGCTCCTCCGACGGCAAAAACTTCACTAAAATCTATACTTTTCCCGAAAATTGATTTTTGATTATTGACCGGAGTTTTGGGGCCGGCGCGGTAGCGCCGGCTCTCTTATTTTGTCTTGATTAAGGATGTGTTTTTGCGGGCAGCTGACCGCCTATTGTGGGTTTCTCGGTGGGTTACTCCGATTTTACGGTGGGTTGGCGGTGGGTTTCTGCCATTTTCCGGTGGGTTGACGGTGGGTTTCCGCTTTTGGGGCGGTTTTGGGAAAATATCGGGGTTGTGGATTTTCCAGGCGGAGAATCCACCGTCTGCCTGGAGAATCCACCGTATGCTTGGAGAATCCACGAGCGCAACGGAAAATCCACAGCGACGTCGGAAAATCCACGAGCGCAACGGAAAAACCACAGCGACGGCGGAGAATCCACGATCGTAGCGGAAAATCCACAGCGACGGCGGAGAATCCACAATCGTAGCGGAAAATCCACAAGCTGCGTGGAGAATCCACCGTCGTAGCGGAGAAACCACAGCGTCGCCGGAGAATCCACAATCGCAACAGAAAATACACAATCAACAAAAAAGCCCTGCCCTTCCGGCACCGTCCGTTCAGCCCCGTTTTCGCGGGAACTAAACTTTAAACGGTTTTCGAAAAGGCAGGGCCTTGAATTTCTTAACGAAAAACTCTCGATGCGGGCGGGCCGCTGAAGGAGCTTACCGTTCCTCTCTGAAGTACGAGAGGCCGAGGCTTGCGGGCGGGAGGTTTTCGCGCTTCTTTCTCGCGCTGACGGCGCAGAGAACCACGATCGTGACGAGGTAAGGAAGCATGTTGATGATCTCGCGGGCCCAGCTTGTCGGCACCTGAATGAAAACGCTCAGGATGTAGAGGCCGCCGAACAGGAACGAACTAGGAATCGCGAGCTTCGGCTTCCAGATCGCGAAGATAACGATGGCAATCGCGAGCCAGCCTCTGTCGCCGAAGCCGTTGTTTGTCCATGCGCCGTCGGTGTAGTCCATTACCCAGTAGAGGCCGCCGAGGCCGGCGATCACGCCGCCGATGCACGTGGCGAGGTATTTGTACTTGACAACGTTGATTCCCGCCGCGTCAGCTGTAGCAGGGCTTTCGCCGACGGCTTTGAGGTTCAGACCGACGCGCGTTTTGTTCAGGATGATTCCCGCGACGATCGCGATGATCACGGCCGTGTACGCGAGGAAGCCGTACGAGAAAAACAGGTCGCCGAACCAGCCGAGCGTGCTCAGGAACGGGATTTTCGTTCTGTAGGCAGCGCCGGTCGCCTTGAGCGCGATAGAGCCGCTCTCGCCGAACATGGCAAGAAGCGAGCCGCCGAAGAAGTTTCCGAGGCCGACGCCGAACGTTGTCAGCGCGAGACCGGTAACGTTCTGGTTGGCGCGAAGAGTGATCGTCAGGACGCTGTAGATGAGAGCCATCAGGAGCGAGCCGAGCATCGACGCCAGGAGCGGGATCAGGATCAGAAGAAATCCGTTCGGGGTGGGCGCGGCTTTCTCGTAGAGGTATCCGCCGATGATTCCGGAGATGCCGCCAACGTACATGATTCCCGGGATTCCCAGGTTGAGGTTGCCGCTCTTTTCGGTAAGGATCTCACCGGTTGCGCCGAACAGAAGCGGGATGCCCTGCACGATCGCGGCGCTTATGAAGTGGATGATTTTCAGGAAAATCATTTTGCCTCCTCCTTTCCCGCGGAACGGAAGTTGAGCTTGTATCTTGTGAAGAACTCGCAGCCGATTATGAAGAAGAGAATGATTCCCGTGATGATCTCGGGAATGCTCTCGTTAAGCCTGCAGTCCTGCGCGACCTGGACGCCGCCGAGGTGGAGGAAGCTGAGGAGGAACGAGACGCCCATCATAATGAGCGGGTTGAACTTCGCGAGCCACGAAACCATGATCGCCGTGAATCCCATTCCGCCGGCCAGGTCCTTGGTGATCGTGTGGTTTTCGCCGGCGACAAGCAGGAAGCCCGCGAAGCCGCAGATCAGTCCGGAGACCGCCATCGTTCTGAGAATGACCTTTTTGACGTTGATTCCGATGTAGCGCGCGGTGTTTTCGCTCTCGCCGACGACCGAGATCTCATAGCCGTGCTTGCTGAACGTCAGGTAGACGAACAGGATTCCGGTGAGGATCGTGACGAAAATAATATTAATCAGGTATTTTTGGCCGAAAACGTCGGGAAGCCAGCCCTTGTAGGTCGTCGGGTTGATGTGGCCCATGACGCCGGAGCCGTTCGGAGCCCAGATCGAGACGCAGATCTGGATAATCTGCATCGCCACGTAGTTCATCATCAGGGTGAAGAGCGTTTCGTTCGTGTTCCAGGCGGCCTTGAAGATAGCGGGGATGATCGCCCACAGCATTCCGAAAATCAGCGACGCGGCGAACATCAGAATCAGGAGCAGCCAGTTGGGCATTTTCGTCTTGCCGAAGTAGAACATGCACGCTGCCGCCGCCAGGGCGCCCATCAGCACCTGGCCTTCCGCACCGATGTTCCAGAACTTCATCCTGAACGCCGGCGTCACGGCGAGCGAGATGCACAGCAGCATCGCGGTCCTCTGCAAAAGGAACAGGACCTTGCGCGCGGAGCCGAAGTTTCCGTTGAACATCGCGCGCAAAACCTCAACGGGATTTTTGTGCGTGAAAACGACGACTACCACCGCGGAAATGACGAGGGCTATCAGTATCGCGACAACGCGGACGAGAATCGCCTTCCACAGCGGGATCGTGGCGCGCTTTGTGATGTGCACCAGCGGCTCTCTTGTTTTCCGTTCTTTCTTCATCACTGCTCACCCCCGTTTGACTTTGTCATAAGGTAGCCGATCTCTTCCTTCGTGGTGTTTCTGGCGTCGACTTCGCCCGTGATCTGACCGCCGCCGATGACGATGATTCTGTCGCAGAGGTCGATCAGGACGTCGAGGTCTTCGCCGACGAAAATGACCGCGGTACCGTTCTGTTTTTGCTCATTTAAAAGGTTATATATTAAATACGACGAGTTGATGTCGAGGCCTCTCACGGGGTAAGCCGCCATAAGGACTGTCGGCGCCGACGAAATCTCGCGGCCGACAAGGACCTTCTGAACGTTGCCGCCTGAAAGCCTTCTCACGGGCGTGTCGATTCCGGGCGTCACGACCTCGAGCTGCTTCACGATGCGCTCAGCAAGCGTGGCCGGCTCCTTTTTGTGGAGGAACACGCCCCTGCCCTTGGTGTAGCTGCGGAGCATCATGTTGTCGGAAATGTCCATGTTTCCGACGAGGCCCATTCCGAGCCTGTCCTCGGGAACGAACGACAGCCTGACTCCCAGGTCGCGGATCTGCACCGGCGTCATGTCGCGCAGGTTCTTTTTCTCGCCGTTTTCAGGGTCTATGTAAGTGATATTTCCTTCTGTAAGGTGCTGAAGTCCCGCAATGGACTCCAGAAGTTCGCGCTGACCGCTTCCCGCGATTCCCGCGATACCGAGGATCTCGCCCGAGTTCGCGACGAAGGAAATGTCGTTGAGCACGCGGACGTTTTCGCGGTTGACGCAGCTGATGTCCTCGACGATAAGCCGCGGCACGGGGTTAACGGGCTCCGTACGGTCAATGTTAAGCTCCACCTTCGCGCCGACCATCATCTCGGTCAGCATCGAAACGGTCGCCTCGCTTGTCGCAACAGAACCGATCGTCTCGCCTTTTCGGAGCACTGTTACGCGGTCCGAAACCGCCAGCACCTCGTGAAGCTTGTGGGTAATAATAATGATGGCCTTGTTGTCCTCTTTCATTTTGCGCAGGACGTCGAAAAGCTTCCGCGTCTCCTGCGGCGTGAGCACCGCGGTGGGCTCATCAAGAACAAGAATGTCGGCGCCGCGGTAGAGGACCTTTACGATCTCGACCGTCTGCTTTTCCGAAACCGACATTTCGTAGATTTTTTTGTTCGGGTCTAGAACGAACCCGTACCTGTCGCAAAGCTCTTTGACCTTCCTTGCGGCGGCTTTAATGTCAAATCTGCCCTGCTCCTCAAGGCCGAGAACGATATTTTCGGCGGCGGTAAACACGTCTACCAGCTTGAAGTGCTGGTGGATCATGCCTATTTTGTATTTATAGGCGTCCTTCGGAGACGAAATTACAACCTCTTTGCCGTCAATAAAAATATGTCCCTCATCGGGGTAGTAGATTCCGGAAATCATGTTCATGAGCGTGGTTTTTCCGGAGCCGTTCTCGCCGAGCAGAGACAGTATTTCGCCTTTATACAGGATCAAATTGACGTTGTTATTCGCCTTTATGGAACCAAAGGTCTTGCAGATGCCCCTGAGTTCGATAGCAACGTTATCCAATGGCCGGTTCTCCTTTTTGTGTTGTTTGCAGCCGTTTTTCTGCGTTTGCAGCGTTAATTGCGGCCGGTTCGCCGCATTGTTGCAACTTTTTTGCGGTTTTGCAAATGAACGTATTTGCGTTATTTGTTTTTCGTTTTTCTGTTTATAACCTTATAACCGTCCGGTCCGTCCCGCGCGACCCGTTTTCGGACCCGGGTCATTTGTTTTGCGGAACAAACCGTTCCGGAGCCGCCTTCGCGATGCCTTCTGTCCGGCACTTTCCGGCGGTCCGGCCGGTGAATCAGATTTTAGCTCCCGGGAGGGCTGCGGTCACGAAATCTCGAAATCACGGAATCTCGAAATCACACGGTCACGCGATCGCGCCTCCGCGGGAATCAGCTAAAAGTTAAAGCGTTTCTATCAGGATTCCGGAACCGTGATGCCGTCGATGATGATATCGAAGTACGGAGCGGATCTGAAATCCTTCGCGTTGGACTCGTCGAAGAAACCGTCGTGAATAACGTTGGTCTCGCCTTTGTAGTCGCCGTCAACGTCAGCCTTGTACTCGGAGAGGGTCTCGCCCTTGACCTTGAAGGAGTCGGTTGCGAAAACTTTGATCTCGCCGGACTTGAGCTTTCCTTCGATCTCAGCGATCTTCTCGGCAGTGCCGGGAGCGGCTGCTTTGTCGTTGAGTTTGGTGAGAGCTACGGAGCCGGTCGAGAAGTCGCCGCAGTAGTCGGTCGGGATGGCTTCACCCTTTACGACGGCGTTGATGATGAGCTCGAAGTAGGGCTCCCAGTTGATCTTGGAAGAAATGATCGCGGTGTCGGGTCCGAGGTGGGTCGTGTCAACGTTGTAAGCGATGTTCGGAACGCCGGCAGCCTGGCAGGCCTTCGGAGCACCTTCGGAGTCAGCGTGCTGGCTGATGAGAACGCAGCCGTCTTTGATAAGGCTCTCTGCGGACTCTTTCTCTTTAGCGATGTCGAACCAGGAGTTCGTGTAAACGACCTTCATCGTAGCGCTCGGGCAGATGTATCTTGCGCCGAGGAAGAACGAGGTATAACCGGAAATAACCTCAGCGTAGGGATGCGCTCCGACGTAGCCGATCTTGGCCTGTTCAGCGGTGATCTTGCCGGAGGAGATCATTTCGTTGAGCTTCATTCCTGCGGCAATGCCGGCGAGGAAGCGGCCTTCGTAAATGGAAGCGAAAGCGTTGTGGAAGTTCTTGATGTTCTGAACCTTGGCGGAAACGCCGGTAGCGTGGCAGAACTCAACGTTCGGGAACTCTTTGGCGGCCTGAACCATGTAGGACTCGTGGCCGAAGCTGTCCGCGAAAACGATGTCGCATCCGGAGTCGGCCATGTCGGCAGCGGCTTTGTAGCAGGCATCGGACTCGTCAACGCCTGTTCTGATAACGACCTGCTCATCCTTCAGGCCAAGCTTGGCCTGAACCGCTTTGACAGCGTTGATGAAGTTGGCGTCGTAGGTCGAGTTCTCGTCGTGCAGGCAGATAACACCGATTTTAACATTGTCCATAGTGACATCTTTTTTGTCGGTCGTGGTGCAGGCCGCGAGGGCAAAAACCGTAACGATTGCAATGATAAGCGCAATAATCTTTTTCATAAATTCCTCCAATTTTGAAAATGATATTTGTTACCCGCAAAACAAAAGGCAGACCACAAAAAGTAAGTCTGTCTTCGCCAACACGCCCCGTGAAACGGAAAAATCGCATCCCGCGGGGATTCACCAATAGTCGTGACATTCGGCGTCATGGTAGAAACTCTCCGGGCCGGTCGCGGATGTCCGAAATCCGTCCGCGTTTCCCCGGAAATATATTGGCGAA
The DNA here is from genome assembly GCA_902792515.1 of uncultured Ruminococcus sp. Classification (GTDB taxonomy): domain Bacteria; phylum Bacillota; class Clostridia; order UBA1212; family UBA1212; genus UBA1212. The sequence goes on along the minus strand of CADAZX010000002.1, from coordinate 47,381 downwards.
ATATTTGATTTGCCGCCCGCGCCCGAATTTTGCTTCATGCGCGTTCATGCGCGGGCTAAATACTGAAATTACCCTGCCGCCATACAGAAAAGAACTTGTTCTCTCCGCCGGCGGACTTTATATAAAAGTACCAAAAACAAAAAGGCGCAGCGGCGCAAAAATCGCGCGCTACGTCCTGAATCTGATACTTTCATCGTCCATTTCTTCGATAATCGCGAGGGACTCCACGCGAATACCCTTTTCGCGAAGGCGGTCTCCGCCCTTCTGGAAGCCTTTTTCGATGGCCGCACACACACCCACAAGAGTTGCGCCGGCCTGCTTCACAATGTCGGCAAGACCCGTTACCGCCTCTCCGGTCGCCAGAAAATCGTCCACGATCAGCACTCTGTCGTCGGAAGAGACGTACTCTTTCGCGATAATCACGTTGAAATCCTTGTTGTAGGTGTAGGAGTGCACGTTCGAGACGTAAACGTCGCCGGTCACGTTCGAGCTTTTTCCCTTCTTCGCGAATACCGCGGGCACATGAAAATAGAACGCCGCCGCCATGGCGATGGCGATGCCGGAAGCTTCGACGGTCACGATCTTCGTCACGTTCTCGTTTTCGAACAGACGGTAAATCTCGCGGCCCATCTCAAAAAGAAAGTCCGTATCAAGCCTCTGGTTCAGAAAACTCCCGACTTTGAGTATATGTCCGGGGCAGACCTTTCCTTCCGCTATGATCTTTTCTTCAAGTGCTTTCACTGCTACCTCCGCGTAGAAGAAAAATACATATTCATTATACATTTTCAGCGGGTTTTTGTCAACAAAAATCGCGCCAGTGCAAAAGGTTTTTTATATATTTATCCGGCCGGAAACCCCGTGTTGTTTGAGGGTTGCCTAAGGCGTGTTTCAGGGGGGGAGCGGTGCTTGAGAAGCCCTTACACCGCGTGGAAAAGCTTTTTCGTCTGGTAGAACGGTTCGCAGGTTATCGTCACGCCGAGCTTCGAAAACGTCTTGTCGTCGACGGCCGAAAGGATCACACTCGCGTGCGCGTCGCAGCCGTGGAGAAGCGGGAGCATTTTGAGCGCTTTGGCGGCGTCTTCGTTCGTTATCGCGCTGATCGAGAGCGCGATAAGGACCTCGTCGGTGTGGAGGCGAGGGTTGTGGTTGCCCATGTAGTTGGTTTTGAGCTCCTGAACCGGCTCGATGACCTCTTTCGGGATGATTTTCGTGTCGTGGTCGATGCCCGCGAGCGTTTTGATCGCGTTGATGAGGGCTGCCGCGGAGGCGCCGAGGAGCGCCGTTGTCTTGCCGGTCACGATCCTGCCGTCGGGAAGCTCGATCGCGACAGCGGGGCCGTTTGTTTCGGCGGCGCGTGTGACCGCCTTTTCGACGACCGGGCGCTCGGCTGTGGTGATGCGTGTTTTGGCCATGATCGTCTCGATCTTTTCGACCTCGGTCTTGCTGGTGAAGCCCTGCTTGGCGGCGCAGATTGCTTTGTAGTACCTTCTGACGATCTCTTTTTTCGCCGCGTGCGACACGACTTCGTCGTCGGTGATGCAGTAGCCCGCCATATTGACGCCCATGTCCGTGGGGCTCTTGTAGGGCGACTCGCCCGCGATATTCGTGAGAATTGCGCTTAAAACAGGGAAAATCTCGATGTCGCGGTTGTAGTTGACGCAGACCTTGTTGTACGCCTCGAGGTGGAACGGGTCGATCATGTTGACGTCTTCGAGGTCGGCAGTGGCGGCTTCGTACGCGAGGTTGACCGGATGGTTGAGCGGCAGGTTCCAGATCGGGAACGTCTCGAATTTCGCGTAGCCGGCCTTCACGCCGCGCTTCTGCTCGAAGTAGAGCTGCGAGAGGCACGTCGCCATTTTGCCGCTTCCCGGACCCGGCGCGGTGACAACGACAAGACGCCTCGAGGTCTCGATATAGTCGTTCCGCCCGAAGCCCTTTTCGCTTACTATTAAATCTACATTATTAGGATATCCCGGAATCGGGTAGTGTTTGTAAACTCTGACGCCGAGCGACTCGAGTCGGTCGATGAATTTGTCGGCGTTCGTCTGCCCCGCGTAGTGCGTGATGACAACGCTTCCTACGTAGAGTCCGGCGTCGCGGAAAGCGTCAATGAGACGCAGCGTGTCGAGATCGTACGTAATGCCGAGGTCGCCGCGCTTTTTGTTTTTTTCGATTGCTTCAGCGTTGATCGCGATGACAATTTCGGCCTCGTCCCGCAGCGCGAGCAGCATCTTCAGCTTCGTGTCCGGCAAAAACCCCGGAAGGACCCTCGAAGCGTGGAAGTCGTCGAAAAGCTTCCCGCCAAACTCGAGGTAGAGCTTTCCGCCGAACATGTTGATGCGCTCCCTGATTTTCTCACTTTGGAGCGTTACGTATTTTTGATTATCGAATCCTGTAGACATAAAAAAACCCGCCTCCATATACCGGAATCCCGCCGATCCGCCGGAATCCCTGATAATATTTCCACGGGATTTTATTATATTCGATTTCCGGCCGCTTTTCAACATCTTTTTTCGTTTAATTCGTTGGAATTCGAGGTTTTGCGCCGGCTTTTCCGGTCGAAAAGGCCGTTTCCCGAGGCGTTTCGCGGAGCGGTTCCTTCGAGCTTCCCGAGGCGTTTCCGTTTTTCGAAAACTCTTGAACACGTCGCGAAAATGGATTATAATAAATCTGTGTTTGTCTTCACGGTCTTCGTGACGGAGACATCGCGCGAAAGGACGAACCAGCATGAAAAAAATCATTGTCAGCACCGTCTTCGGCATAAACTCGGTCATTCAGGCGATCTTCAGCCTGCTCACTCCGGTCGCCGTCGCGGTTCTGGTGTCGATGCTGCTCACGAAAAAATTCGGAGTCGGCACGTGGATCTACGCCGTGCTGATCGTTCTGGGAGTTTTTGTCGGACTCGTTTCGATGGTGAAATACCTGCTCGCAATGGCCGAGGCAGAAAAGGCGAGGCAGAAGGAGCTCGAGGAAGGTCTCGAAAACGGACCCGGGGAAGCGCCCGAAAAAGGACTCGAAAAGGAGTTTGAAGATGGCGGAGAACAGTAAGAAGCCGGCAGTTCCGGAACTCGTTTTCCTCGCGCTCGGAGAGCTTGCCGTGTGCGTGATCATAGTGGTAGTTTACCTTATTATAGGCAAATTTCGCTGGAACGTGATCACCGGCGCGCTGCTCGGAGCGTTTGTCGGACTGTTCAACCAGGCGCTTTTGACGATCGTTGTCGGAAAGACCTTCGACAGGGCGGCGGCCGAACGCGGAACGCGCGAGCTGACCGAAGAAGAGATCGAGGCGTTCAAGAAAAAGCACGAGCAGCGCGTCAAAGCCGCCATAACCGTTTCATTTATCGTCCGGATGGCGCTTTTGGTGGGCATTCTCATTCTGGCGTTCCTTCTCCCGGCGGTCTTCAACCCGCTGGCGACGGTTATCGCGCTCGTGGCCGTTCAGCTTCTGATACTGCTCTTCGGCTATTTGAAAAAGAAAAAGTAATTACAGCGGCTGCCCGTTTCTTGAGCTTTCGCCCCCCTGCGGCGGCAGATCCGGAATTACGCGGAAAACGGTAATTGCGCGGAGAACGGTAATTGCGCGGAAAATGGGAATTGCGCGGAAAACGGGACAGCCTAAAAACACAAAGACGACCGTAAAAGGAGGTGGCTGCAGAAAATGGACAATTTAGACATCGGAACCGGTGCGAAAGTGTATTTCCGCATTTCTTTGTTTAACGGCGCGATGGCCATTGACGTTACGCAGACCACAATTTCACTTTTCGCGGTCTCGATTTTGCTCATAATTCTCGGCATCGTGTGCGGCCGCGGCCTCACCAAGCGCCCCGGAAAGAAACAGGTCCTTGTCGAAAAAGGCGTCAGCGCACTCTACAACCTCGTTGAGACAACGATGGGCAAGCACAACGCAAAGTACGCCCCTTATATAGGGACCCTCTTTTTGTCGTCACTTTTCGGCAGTCTCATCGGTCTTACGAAGATTTTCCGCTCCACGACGGCCGACCTGATGGTCGTTCTCGGCTGGGCGCTCGTCACGACCGCGCTCTGCTGGTATGAGGGTATCCGCAACAACGGATTTTTCAAGTGGCTCAAGGGCTTTGCCGAACCGATCGTGTTCATTCTCCCGATCAATATTATCAGCGAAGTCGCGCAGCCTATCGCGATGGCCTTCCGTCACTTCGGAAACATCGCCGGCGGCGGCGTTCTCATGTCTATTGTCTATGCGGCGCTCGCGGCTCTCTCGACGATGGTCTTTAAAGGGCTGCCCGCGACGATCGCATCGGTGATGCCGCCCGTTTTCCAGATCGGAATTCCCGCGGTTCTGTCGCTCTATTTCGACCTGTTCTCGTCGCTGATCCAGGCGTTCGTGTTCTCACTGCTGACGATGGTCTACATCTCCACGAACAACCCGCCGCCGGCACCCGGCAGCCGCGTCGTGAAGCAGGCAGAGAAAAAAGCGAAAAGGAAGGCGGAGAAAGAGGCCGCAAAAGCCGCAAAGACCGCAAAGGCGGCGAAAACCGCTCCTGTGTAAAACATTGGTAAAGAAGGCGCCGCCCCCGCGCAAAGATAAAAAGGGGGCGGCGGCGACACAAATCATTTTGGAGGTAAATTTTTATGGATATGCCATCAGCATTGGTACTTGTAGCAAGGGCTATCGGCGCTGCGCTCGTTATGGGGATCGGTTCCGTTGCTCCCGCTCTCGGCGAAGGCAACGCTGTCTGCAAGGCGCTCGAGGGAATCGCGCGTCAGCCCGAAGCCTCTTCCGAGCTCAGAACGACCATGATTCTCGGCTGCGCGATCACCGAGAGTACCGGTATCTATTCGCTCATTATCGCTCTGCTGCTTCTCTTCGTGTTCAGAGGCTGATTTTTCCGCCTTTCAACGCGAAAAAGCCGCACTGCGGTGTTTTTAATCGCGCCGTATTAATAACGGATCCCGCGGATTCCCTTCCGTCCGGTCTCCCGCATTCCCGAATTCCCGAATTCACGCTTTCCCGCTTCCCCGTGTCAGTGCACTTTCGCCTGCCCGGGCCGGGTCGCCTTGGGATTGGGAGCGCCGTCGCGGAGCGTGTTTTCGCGTGATTTCCGCATTATCAAACGTGGAAGAGTGATTCAATGGTTGACTTTCAGGTTTTTACCGATAAGTTCGAGAGTTTTATCGGCACCAATTTCTGGACGATGATCATCGCCTGGATTAACCTTCTTCTCGTGTATCTGATTCTTCGCAAGTTCCTTTTCAAGCCCGTCAAGAAAATGATCGACGAGCGGCAGAAGGAGGTTGACGACATGTACGCCGACGCGGAATCGTCCAAAACGGACGCCGCCGCCATGAAGGCCGAGTACGAGGAACGCCTCGAAAAGGCCGAAGAGGAGAGCGACGAGATCGTCAGAACCGCGATCAGAAAAGCGCAGCTCAAGGAGGAGACGATTCTCCGGGAGGCCGACGAAAAGGCCGCCCGTGTTCTTGCGCGCGCCGAGGAACAGATCGAACTCGAAAAGAAGCAGGCCGTCAGCGACATCAAGGACGAGGTTTCCGGCATGGCGATAAGTATCGCGTCTGCCGTTATCGCCCGCGACGTCAGCGAAGAGGAACACGCTCAGCTTATCGACGATTTTATCAGCAAAATGGGTGACGAAAATGATTGACGCCGGCGAATACGGGAAGGCACTGCTCCTTCTTACCGAGGAGCGCGGAACAACCGACAGCGTTCTTGCTGACGCGGACACCGTCAGCGGGATTCTCTGTTCGTTCCCTAAATACGCCACCCTCGCCGACACGCCCGCGCTTCCCACCGCGGAAAGGCTCGCTCTTATCGGCGAAGCTTTTGCCGGGCTCGACACGGACCTCGTGAGCCTTTTGAAAATTCTCTGTGAAAAACGTGAGTTTTTCCGCACCGAGAGCGTTCTCAAGGCATACCGCAGCGCATGCGACGAAGTCCGCGGAATCGAACGCGTCACGGCCGTTACCGCGGTCCCGATGAAAGAGGCCCAGCTCGAAAAGCTGCGCGTCAAGTTGGAGGCCGAGACAGGCAAACAGGTCGTCATCAAAAACGTTGTCGACCCCTCCGTTCTCGGAGGCATCAATCTTCGCTACGGCGGGATCCAGCGCGACGGCTCTCTCAAGGCCGCTCTCGCGCGCATCAAGAAGGCGCTCCTCGGGGCGAAAGTTTGATTTTATAAAGTGTATTTTTACCTGTAAAAAGGCAAAAACTCCCGGTAAGCCCGCTTCTCTCGGTTTAACGGTCCGGGAACATGCCGCAAGGCTCTTTTGAACTCTCACTCTCACTTTCCCGCGACCGCGGAACTTACTGAAAGGTTAAAGTTGGTGATACGATGAAGTCCGGAATTGACGACATCAGCAAAGTAATAAAGGAACAAATCAGGAACTACTCCCGCGAGATCGAGCAGGACGAAGTCGGCTACGTTATTTCCGTCGGCGACGGCATCTCGAAGGTTCACGGCCTCGAAAAGTGCAAGTCGAACGAGCTCCTCGAGTTCGCGAACGGCACGTTCGGAATGGCGCTCAACCTCGAGGAAAATCTCGTCAGCGCGGTTCTTCTCGGAAGCGACATAGGTATTAGCGAGGGCAGCATCGTCAAGCGCACCGGCCGCGTCGTCTCGGTTCCGGTCGGCGAGTCTCTCATCGGCCGCGTCGTGAACGCTCTCGGCCAGCCAATCGACGCGAAAGGTCCGATCGACGCCGCCGAGTACCGCCCGATCGAGCGCCGCGCATACGGCATTATCGAGCGCAAATCCGTTTCCGTGCCTCTCCAGACCGGCATCAAGGCCATCGACTCCATGATTCCGATCGGCCGCGGCCAGCGCGAGCTCATTATCGGCGACCGCCAGACAGGCAAAACCGTCATCGCGACCGACACGATCCTGAACCAGCGCGGCAAAAACTGTATCTGCGTCTACGTCGCGATCGGTCAAAAACAGTCCACCGTCACAAACGTCGTCGACACGTTCTACAAAAACGGCGCCATGGACTACACTATCGTCGTCTCGGCGTCCGCTTCCGAATCCGCCCCGCTCCAGTACATCGCCCCCTACACGGGCTGCGCCATCGGCGAGTATTTCATGGACCGCGGGCAGGACGTTCTCGTTGTATACGACGACCTCTCGAAGCACGCCGTCGCCTACCGCGCTCTCTCGCTGCTTATCCGCCGTCCGCCCGGACGTGAAGCCTACCCGGGCGACGTTTTCTACCTCCACTCCAGGCTTCTCGAACGCGCCGCGCGCCTCGCTCCCGAATACGGCGGAGGTTCGCTCACCGCGCTTCCCATTATCGAAACACAGGCCGGCGACGTTTCGGCCTACATCCCGACCAACGTTATTTCAATTACGGACGGTCAGATCTTCCTTGAGACCGAACTCTTCCACGAGGGCATCCGCCCCGCCGTCAACCCGGGTATTTCCGTGTCGCGAGTCGGCGGTAGCGCCCAGATCAAGGCGATGAAAAAGGTTTCCGGCCAGCTCAAGCTCCTCTACTCGCAGTACCGCGAGCTCGCGGGCTTCGCGCAGTTCGGTTCCGATCTCGACGAAGACACCAAGGCAAGGCTCGCGCAGGGCCGCAGAATCGTCGAAGTCTTGAAGCAGGACCGCAACTCACCCGTTCCGGTCGAGCTCCAGGTCGCAATCATTTACGCGGTCGTCAACAACCTCTTGAAGGACGTTCCCGTGGAGAAGATCCACGACTTCGAGAGCGAGCTTTTCGACACGCTGACCGCGGTTTATGACTCGTTGCTTGAGCGGATCCGCACCACCGGGCAGCTCACAAAAGAGGACGAGGACGAGCTCCGCGAAGCGATTGCCGCCACAAAAGAGCGGTTTTTCGAGGACACCAAGGCCTGACACGATCTCCGGTCTTGATTTTATCTTTAATTTTGACTTCGCCGGTTAAGGCTGAAAGGAGGGCAAAAACATGGCTGCCGCCACAATGAACGACATTAAAGCGCGCATGAAAAGCGTGAAAAACACTATGCAGATAACCAAGGCTATGGAGCTTGTCGCGACTTCGAAGCTGCGCCGTGCAAAGGAGCGCGCCGAAAACTCGCGTCCGTACCAGACCGCCCTCTTCGAGGCCATCTCCGACATAAGAACGTACTCGGCGACCGCGGAGTCGGTTTTTGCCGAAAAAAGGGAGAATCCGAAGACCTGCTACATCGTCGTAGCAGGCGACCGCGGCCTTGCGGGCGGCTTCAACAACAACGTTTTCAAGCTGACCGCGCTGCTCGAAGAGCGCATCGGCGGCTCAAGCTGCTATCTGCCGATAGGCCGCAAGTCGCTCGAACATTTTTCGAAGCCCGGCAATGAGATCGTTTCCGAAGAGTTTTCGTCGCTTCAGAGTCTCGGCGTCAGCAACGCCCTCGCCATCGGCAAGCTCGTCGTCACGTTGTTCCTCGAAAAGAAGATCGACCGCGTAGAGATCGTCTACACCAACTTCGTGTCGATTCTCTCGCAGGTTCCCGACCACAAAACGCTCCTTCCGTTCGCGCCTCTCGACGAAAACGCCGTCGAAAATGCGAAAATGCAGCGCCCCTACGAGCCCGTTTACGAGGGCAAACCCGAGGAAATGCTCGCGAGCATCGTTCCCGACTACCTCGGCGGTTCAATTTACATAGCGGTTTGCGAATCGTTCGCCTCCGAGTGCGGCGCCCGCAGGACCGCGATGAACTCCGCCAACAAAAACGCATCCGAAATGATCGACAACCTGACGCTCCGCTACAACCGCGCCCGCCAGGCCATCATCACCCAGGAGATCACGGAAATCGTTTCCGGCGCCGAAGCGCTTTAGAAAGTTTGGAAAGCGCGTTAGAAAGCGCCGTTGAAGCACCAAAGCGCCTTAGAAAACGCCGTTGAAGCACCAAAGCGTCTTAGAAAGCGCCGCAAAAACGCTGCAATAAGCGCCGCAAAATCAGAATTTTTACATCCTCCTTTCAGAAAGGAAAAACAAGATGGAAAAAAATACCGGAAAAATAGTTCAGATAATCGGCCCTGTCCTCGACATCCGCTTTGAGAACGGCCACCTGCCGGATCTTTTGAACGCCATTGAGATCGTTCACGAAGGCCGCAAGGTCGTCTGCGAGGTCGAGCAGCAGCTTGGCGACGACGTTGTCCGCTGCATCGCGATGTCCTCCACCGACGGCATGTCCCGCGGCGAAGAGGCTGTCGACACCGGCAAACCTATAACGGTTCCCGTCGGAAAATGCACACTCGGCCGCATTTTCAACCTTCTCGGCGAGCCTGTCGACAACGGTCCCGAGCCCGAATACTCCGAGCGCTGGAGCATCCACCGCGACCCGCCGTCCTTTTCCGAGCAGGAAGGCACCACCGAGATCCTCGAAACAGGCATCAAAGTCGTCGACCTGATCGCCCCCTACGCAAAAGGCGGTAAAATCGGCCTCTTCGGCGGCGCGGGCGTCGGCAAAACGGTCCTCATCATGGAGCTCATCAACAACATCGCCAAGCAGCACGGCGGCATCTCCGTTTTCACAGGCGTCGGCGAAAGAACGCGCGAAGGCAACGACCTCTACTACGAGATGAAGGAGTCCGGCGTTCTCTCGAAAACCGCCCTCGTTTACGGTCAGATGAACGAACCCCCCGGAGCCAGAATGCGCGTCGGCCTCTCCGGCCTCACCATGGCCGAGTATTTCCGCGACCGCGAAGGCCAGGATGTTCTCCTATTTATAGACAATATCTTCCGTTTCACCCAGGCGGGCTCGGAGGTTTCCGCCCTTCTCGGCAGAATGCCCTCCGCCGTCGGCTACCAGCCGACCCTCGCCACCGAAATGGGCGCGCTTCAGGAACGCATCACCTCGACCAAAAAGGGGTCGATCACGTCTGTCCAGGCCGTTTACGTTCCCGCCGACGACCTCACCGACCCCGCGCCTGCAACCACGTTTGCCCACCTTGACGCAACGACGGTTCTTTCGAGAAGCATCTCGTCCCTCGGCATCTATCCCGCCGTCGACCCGCTCGATTCGACCTCCAGAATTCTCACTCCGGACGTCGTCGGCATCGAACACTACGAGGTCGCCCGAGAGGTCCAGCGCATCCTTCAGCGCTACAAGGAGCTTCAGGACATCATCGCGATCATGGGTATGGACGAGCTCTCCGAAGAGGACAAGCTGACCGTCAGCCGCGCCCGCAAGATCCAGCGCTTCCTGTCCCAGCCGTTCTCCGTCGCCGAGCAGTTCACCGGCATCGAAGGCCGCTACGTTCCGCTCAAGGAAACGATCCGCGGTTTCCGCGAGATCATCGAAGGCAAGCACGACAACCTGCCGGAATCCGCGTTCCTCTTTGTCGGAACGATCGACGAGGCAGTCGAAAAAGCGAAAAAAGCGGCCGAAGAGTACTGATCCGCTTAAAATTCTTTTTCTTAAAAACGCTCTCTGAGTAGCTTTTTAGCCGTTCTCAGGAGCAAGCGCATCTCAGACGCATCTCAAGCGCACCTCAGTCGCACCGGAAAGGAGGCGCGATCCCTTAAATGAGCACTTTTCATCTTGAAATAGTCACACCCGACAACCGCCCGTTTTCCGGAGAAGCCGAGCGCCTGCTCGTTCGCACCACCGAAGGCGACGTCGAGATCCTGCCGGGTCACATCGACTACCTTGCCACGGTCGGCACCGGCCGCGCAAAAATAACGGTCGACAAAAAGAGCCGTCTCGCCGCGATCTCCGGCGGTTTCGTCTCCGTTTCGGGCAAAAAAGTCAGTCTTGTCGTCACCACGTTCGAATACGCCGATGAAATCGACGTCAACCGCGCCATCGCGGCCAAAAAGCACGCCGAGGAACTCATCAAGCAGGCAAAGGACGCCACCGAAGAGGCCGCAGCGAAGGCAAGACTCCTTCGCGCAATGTCGCGTCTCGCCGTCGCGTCGAAAAAATAAAGCTTCCGGTTTTCTAAGTTTTTCAGGCATTAAAAAAGGTCCTCCGCGGGACCTTTTTGCTTTTATTTCTCTTTTATTTCACGTTTCCGGTTCGGTTGACCGCGCTTTACCTTACCGGTTCAACCAAGTTCCGGCTCCACGTACTTAAGGCCGTACTCCGCGAAATCACGCATCGCCGCTTCGGCAACCTCGTCCGCATCAAGAAGCATCCCCGGGTCGTGCGCGTCCACGCCGATCACGACCGGCGCGCCAACCTCTCCCGCGACCTGCCAGAAAAGCGGCTTCGGGTAGTACCTGCGCCCCCTGTACCCCAAAAGGTTTATCTCCAGCGGCACGTTGTGCTTTTTCGACGCCTCGCAGATTCTGGCGACCGTCTCTTTATAGAAAACGTCGTCCGCCTCATACCTGAAAACGTCCGGGTGCGCGATATAGAAAAACTTTCCGCTCTCGATGCACTTCACGATCGTGTCCGTGTGCTCGACAAACTTCTCCCTGTTCCCGGGCTGCGAACCCGCGTAAATCGCGCCCGCGTCCGCTTCGTTCCCGGTAAAATGCTGTCCGAGCAGAAAATACTCGACCCCGCCGTCCTTCAAAAACTTCTCCGTTTTTTCAAAACACACCGGATAGTACTCGATCTCGACCCCGATATGAACGTCGATTTTTCCCTTGAACTCATCCCGCAGCGCCGTCAGCGACTGAACGTAGCCCGGAAAAGCCTCGGGCCGCATTCTGAATCCCGAATAGTAGTTTCCGAACTCTTCGGGAAAAATATACGGGCTGTGGTCGGAAAACCCCAGCGTTTTCATTCCCGCGGCAACTGCGGCCTCTACATACTCGCGGTCGGTCCCGACCGCGTGGTTGCATCTTGTTGTATGTGTATGGTAGTTAGCGATCATTTTTCAGCCTCTCCCCAGCCGTGTCCGCATGAAGGCCGGCTTTTGGGCGTTCTTTCCCTGCCCCGGCAAAAACCGTCTGCGTCAGTACCCTGGCGCGAGCCTCGGATCCCCTGCCTCGTACGGCAGAACAACGCTCGAGTTAAAGTCCTCGATTCCCGATTTGACGAGATTCACGATGTACCTGTAAGCCGTCGTAGCGTGATCGACTCCGAACGAGCTCTCAAGCAGACCGTAGCGCGCCTTCGAATCGTCGCTCGCAAGCGCTTTTTCGAGCGGAACTACGTTAAAAACGAGCCTTTCGTCGACGGTGTGGCGGTGCATCCAGCACGGATAGTACTGCGCGTTGAGCACGATCGTCTCGCCTGTCGAGTACTTTCTGACGACGAACTTCGCCATGAGCTCGTTTTCGGTGAGCCACGCGAACTCGGTTCCCGCCTTGAACGTCGCACGGTTCTGGGCGCTCGTGTAGTTGCCGAGCGAGTAGAAGCAGAGCATCTTTCTGCTTCCGTCCGACGAAACGACTTTCTCCGTGGGCTCGACCGTGTGCGAATGGCCTCCGACAAGAACGTCGACGCCGAGGTCGCACATTTTTTTCGCGATCGTCTTCTGCTCGCTGTTGGCGGCCTCTTCGTACTCGGAGCCCCAGTGCATAAACAGAACGATCAGATCCGCTCCCTGTGCCTTCATCTCCGCGATCCGGCTTGCGGCTTCCGTGTAAAAATCGTCGAGCCTCGTGCGGTTGAACGTGTCGACCAGCGGGATATCCTGGTCGTCGAGACGGTTCCAGTTCAGGTATTTGCACGTTCTGTCGGTCATTTTGTCTTCCGGGCCGTCCTCGTAGCAGAAATTCATCATTCCGAACCTGACTCCGCCAAACTCGAAAACACCGTAGCTCTTCGCACTTTCCGACGTCCTTGCGCCGATTACTTTAAGGTTGTTCTGCGCGAGAATCTCCTGCGTGCGGATCAGCCCGCGGTGGCCTTTGTCGTACGTGTGATTGTTCGCGAAAAGCGCCACGTCGAACCCCGCGTCCTTCATCGTCGTAATAATGTTGTCAGGCGAGTTGAAAAGCGGATACGCGCTGTAGCCGATCTCCTCGCCCGCGCAGTTCGTCTCAAGGTTGAAAACAGCCACGTCGGCGTCTTTTATGATCTCGGAAACGTATTTCGTCAGCTCCGAAAAGTCGTACCTGTCGCCGCCGTACTGCTTCGCGGAAACCCACATCGACTCGTAGACCATAACGTCGCCCGCCGCGAGCATGCTGACGTCTTTATACGTAATCAGCTGCGGTTCCTGCGTCGGTTCAGGCGTGTTCTGCGCCTGCGTCGCCTCCGGTGTTTCCGATTCCCCCGCTTCTGTCGGGTCTCCCGCGATTCCGGTCGGATTCACGTCAGGCGCAGCCGTTGGATTTTTGTCGTCTTTTGAGTGGAAACTCTTGTTGATCCCGTTGAGTATCACGGAAACGACAAAAATAAGACTCGCCGCAACCATCACAATTATTGCCAGCTGCAATATCCTTTTCAAAAACTTCCGGTTCATATTGTCCCTTTTCTGCTCCTTGAGAGCCTTTCCGAAACGGTATTTACCGCTCCCGTGCGGAAGCCCGTTAAATCACGCGTTTTTATCTGCGTCCGTCTATTTTTTTGCGGGTTCCGCGTATTTCAGTTCGATGATAGAAATCTCCGGGTTGCTGAAAAATCTGAATCCGCTCGCGACGCCCAGACCGCCGCAAATATAATTGTACCGTCCCGCGTCGTCCCTGCTGATGCCGCGAAGCGACTTTTCCTGCGGGAACCATCCCTCTTCGTCCGAAAAAATCGCGCCGAGAACGGGAAGCCTGTACTGTCCGCCGAACGTGTGTCCGGAAAGACTCAGATCGTAATCGACCTCCGTGAGCGTGCGCTTGTTGACGTCCTTGAGCCGCCTCGAAACGTTGTAGTTGATCGGCTTATGCGTGACGCAAATGCTGAAATCCACGTCCTGGTCAAAATCCATCGCGTTCAAAGCCTCGCGGTCGTAACTGATTCCGGTCAGGTAGATCGAGTCGCCGCTCGCGTTCGTCACGATCTGTGCGGGGTACACAAACATGCCGCCGTACTCCTCAAAGAGGCTCATGATCTCCAGCTTTCGCGGCGGAACGATGCACATTTTCCACTTTTCACTCGTCTCGCTCGCGTTCGCCGGCGTATAGTCGTTCTCGCCGAGAACGTAATAGATCGGCACGTCTTCCTTCAAGCCCTCGATGATGTCGCGAATGACCCAGAAATCCGGATCGGTGTCGTTCCCCATGTAGTCGCCGGTGAAAATGACGATGTCATAGTCCTCGTCCTTCAGCATGTCGCGGAGTTTTTTCTGTCTCTCGCCGAATTCCTTGCCGTACACGTCGCTGATCTGAAGAATTTTATAGCCGTCAAAGCTCTTCGGCAGCTGCGAACTCTCGACAGTGGCGCGCGCGATAACGACCTTCCCGCCGTACCTCAATCCGTAGATAAAGAACGCGAAAACCGCGGCAAGAATGACCCCGACGATAATAAGCGGAATGATCGGCCGCTTTTTCTTCTCATCGACGAAAAAGCTGTCCTTCGTGCTCCGGGAAATATACTGATTTCTTCTGAGTTTCTTCATTTTCCTGCCTTGAACGGTCTTTCTTTTTGATTCGCGGGTCCCGCCCCGTATCGCTTGTGTTCACGCTCCGTCGCCTTCGCGCGCATACATAGCAAGTATATTATATCTTTTTTGCGCCGTCCGTTCAACCTGTTTTAACCCGTTCCCGACGGCGCTTTATGCGTATCACGTCCGGTTTCGACACGATTTTCAGTCATTTTTTATTAAGAAACCACTTGCAAACGCTCCCCTTCTTATATTATAATCATATTCCCTTGCGGTCTTTTACTTGACACAGGGGCAAACCCGTAGTATACTTTTACGGAATATGGCACTATTTCACCAAACAGGAGGTGTTTCAAATGATCAGACCTTTCCAGCCTAACACAAGGCAGAGAAGCAAAGTGCACGGCTTCAGAGCAAGAATGTCCACTGCCAACGGCAGAAAAGTTCTCAGCAGAAGGAGAGCTAAGGGCAGAAAAGTTCTTTCCGCATAAGATTTCGTTTTGGCCGAACCGGTGTTTTTCGTTTTCCAGACTCGATGAAGGCGACTTTTTCTGTCAAATCAAACAGTGAGTTCCAGCGCACCTACAAAAAGGGCGTGCGGAAAAGCGGTCGTTACATCGCGGTCAGTGCCTTGAAAAACAACCGCGGGCGCTCCAGACTCGGCATTACCGTCGGAAAAAAGTTCGGGAACAGCGTCCAGCGAAACAGATTCAAGCGCCTGGTCCGCGAATCTTTTCGTACCGTCAGGGACAGTTTGAACGGGAATTTCGACGTAATCGTGACGGCGCGAGCTTCGCAAAGAGCGGCGGCGACTCCCGGACGCAAGCTGAGAGCGGTTTACGTTCCTTCTTACGGCGAGATCAACAGGGAGCTGTGCTCGATTCTGCGCAGCCTTCAGATCCTCTCCCCGGGCAAAAATCAGGAAGCGCGAAAATCACCCGGCGAAAACGGCTGACCAAAAGCGGCCGTTCGCGTTAACGGTTTATCCGGAAACGGCAGGGTTTTATGAAAAAAGTGTTTTCTTTCATTTCAAACCTTATAAAAACCGCCCTCATCGGCGTGATTCGCTTCTACAGGCGGTTTATTTCGCCGGCAAAGGCGCCCTGTTGCCGTTTTTACCCCACCTGCTCGCAGTACGCGATCGAAGCGATCAGCAAGCACGGAGCCGTTAAGGGTACCGGTATGGCGGTCTGGCGGGTTCTGCGCTGCAATCCGTTCGGAAAGAGCGGCTACGATCCCGTCAAGTAATCCAATCCCTGTCCGGAAATCCGGACGCTTTTCCGTGAAAGGGTAATTTATGAATTTTCTGGCTCAACCCTTCGGGGTCATTTTGAACTACATATCAACGTACCTGGCTTTCGGGAATTACGGACTTGCAATCATCTACTTTACGATTTTCGTAAAGATTTTGCTGCTTCCTCTCACTTTGAAGCAGCAGATCTCAACGCTCCGCACCCAGGCCCTCCAGCCCGAGCTCGACGCTCTTAAAAAGGCCTGCGGCAACGACAACCAGCTCTATATGCAGGAGCAGCAGAAAATCTACACGAAGTACAACGTGAACCCGATGTCCGGATGTCTTCCCACCCTGATAATGTTCCCGGTTATCATCGTGGTCTACAACATCATCCGCGCACCGCTCACATACATCGCCGGTCTCGGCACCGAGGCAGTCAACAAGCTTGCCGCCATAATGCAGTCCGTTACCGTCGATCAGATCAAAAACGTTGACCAGCTGAAGGTTAATTCCTATTTTCTCAACAATCCTTCCGCCGTTACCGAGGAAGTCACCTCGATAATGAACGGCAGCAGCTTCGTCAACATGAAATTCCTCAAGATTTTCGACCTCGGAGCGGTTCCTTTCAGCTGCTTCACCGAAAAATCCTGGGCGCTGGCGCCTCTGCTCCTGATTCCTGTCGTTTTGCTCGCATCGCAGTATTTAATCCAGTGGATCAGCTCGCCCACCCGCAACAAGAAAAAAGACAAATCAGCCGATCCCACCGGCCGCTCCATGAAAATGTTCATGCTTCTGATGCCGCTTCTTACGTTCGGTATCGCAATGAGCGCGCCCGCCGGCCTCGGTTTTTACTGGACCGTCAGCAACATTCTGTCGCTGCTCCAGACTTTACTGATTAACAAGTTCTTTTTAAAGAAGAAAGAAGAGGTTTAACATGGCAAGAAGTGTTATTAAAAAGGCAAAAACCGTCGAGGACGCGATTGCTCTGGCACTTGAAGAATTCAACATCGACATCGAAAACGCCGACGTGGAGATTTTAGGCAACGAAAACGACCTCTCCGTGGTCAAAGTTACCGAACACATCACGGACGAAGCCAAAATCAAGTCTTTCCTTGATACCGTAATGTCCTATCTGAACGCCGACGGCACCGTCCGCTTCTCCTACCCCGACGAGGAGACCATCAAGGTCGACATCACAGGCGAAAACGTCAGCGGCCTCATCGGCAAACGCGGCGACGCAATCTACGCGATTTCCTACCTCTCCAACATTCTCGTCAACAGAGACAAAGATGTTTACAAGAGAGTCATCGTCGACTGCGAAAACTACCGCGCCAACAAAGAGAAAAAGCTGATCGATCTTGCCAACAGTACAGCCGCGCGCGTCTGCAAGTACCGCAGACCCATTCAGCTTCCGCCTATGCCTGCCGCAGAGCGCAGAATCGTTCACACCGCCCTTCAGGCAAACCGCATGGTTGAGACCGAGAGCTTCGGAATCGAGCCCCAGCGCTGCGTCGTCGTAAGGTTGAAGCCCTACACAAAGGTGATCTAAAAAGTGATTTTCAACGATAACGACTGCATTGCCGCGATCTCCACGCCGGCCGGAACCGGAGGAATCGCAATAATAAGACTGAGCGGACAAGACGCCTTTACAATTGCCGACAAGATGATTAGTCGCAGCAAGAAGGGCGTCTTGTCTGCTTTTGTGTCAAAAATGGGCGATCACACCATCGAACACGGCTACGTTTTCGATTTTTCCGCCCCCTCCGCTCCCGAACTGATCGACGAATGTCTCGTGAGCAAAATGGAAGCCCCGCGCACCTACACCACCGAAAATGTCGTTGAAATCAACTCCCATGCGGGCCTCGCGGTCGTTACCAGAATTTTAGACCTCGCGCTCCGCTGCGGTGCGCGCGCCGCGGAACCGGGCGAATTCACCAGGCGCGCGTTCTTTGGCGGAAGAATCGACCTGTCGTCCGCAGAAGCCGTCATCGACGTGATCAACGCAAAAACCGAGGACAGCCGAAAAGCCGCGGTTTCCGCGCTCTCCGGAACGCTCGGTTCGGAGATCAACGCCCTTTGCGCGCTCCTCTCCGAGGCCATCGCCGACATCGACGTTTCGATCGACTACCCCGAATACGAATTTGATGCCGAAATGGGCGCCATCGCCGCCGACAGGATAAACACGGTTCTCGGCCGCCTGAAAACCCTCAGCGACACATATTACGCCGGCAGAATCGCCAAAGAAGGCCTTAAAATGGTCATTGCCGGTCCTCCAAACGCCGGAAAATCGACGCTTATGAACAAACTATGCGGCGTGGACCGTTCGATAGTCACCGACATTCCCGGCACTACGCGCGACACGATCGAAGAATTCCTGCAGCTCGACGGAATTCCGGTCTGGATCACCGACACCGCAGGCATTCACGAAACGGAGGATACCGTCGAAAAAATCGGCATTTCAAGAACGATCTCCGCGCTTTCTGACGCAAATATCGTTCTTTACCTGGTCGACCCGGACTCCTTCGGCGGCGAAGAGGATGTCTCGCAAGCGAAAAGTCTTCTCGACCCGGTCAATTCGTTCCTTTTAATCAACAAGGCCGACCTTCCGCGAAACGACAACCGCCGCGAAGAGATCTTCAACGCCTTTTCACCGGATTTCAACGTGATGAACGTCTCCGCGAAAACCGGTCTCGGACTCGACAATCTTCTCTCGTCAATCAAAGAGGCGTTCCGGATCGGGGCCGTCGATTTCGGGTACTCTCCCGTTTTGACGTCCTCGCGCCACAAGCAGCTGATCGATCAGGCGATCTCCCTGCTCGAAGAGGCCGCAGGGTGCTACTCAAACAAAATGCCTCTCGATTTTGTCTCATACGACATTCGCCAGGCGTCCGGAAAGCTTTGCGAAATTACAGGAAAAAACGTGACAGAAGAGATTATAAACAGCATTTTCGACCGTTTTTGCGTCGGGAAGTGATCATTTAGCGTTTTTCTCGTCTGCCGTCTGACTATTTTACGGCTTTTTGCCGTTGATATTTTGTTATTTATACCGGAGGATCTTATGAGATTTGAAGCCGGAAGTTACGATATTTGCGTTGTCGGCGCCGGTCACGCGGGTGCCGAAGCCGCCTCTGCGGCCGCCAGGCTCGGCTTTAAGACGGCTGTTTTCGCGATAAACCTCGACAGCGTCGGAAATATGCCCTGCAACCCGAGCATAGGCGGCACCTCCAAAGGTCAGCTCGTGCGCGAAATTGACGCGCTCGGCGGAATCATGGGCAAAATCGCCGACAAAACCACGCTCCAGTCAAAGCTTTTGAACAAGGCCAAAGGACCGGCCGTCTACTCTCTGCGCGCCCAGATCGACCGCAGACGCTACCAGACGGAAATGAAGCACGAGCTCGAACTGTGCGACAACCTCGACGTCAAGCAGGGAGAAATCGTTGATATCCTCACAGAACAAAACGAAGGCGAGTCCGTTCCTCATGTCACAGGCGTCGTCACCCACACCGGAGCCATTTACCGCACAAAAGCTGTAATCCTTTGCACCGGCACTTATCTGAAGGGAAAAATCATTATCGGCGACGTCAGTTACGCCGGCGGCCCTGACGGTCTTTTCCCCGCTAACGCGCTCTCAGCCCGCCTTTTAGAGCTCGGTTTCACGATTTTGCGGCTGAAAACCGGCACTCCGGCGCGCGTTTTGCGCCAAAGCATCGACTTTTCGAAAATGGAGCTCCAGCCCGGAGACGAGTTCGCGGTTCCTTTTTCGGCCGACACCGAGAAGTTCGACTTCGACGAAATGCCGGTCTACCTTGCGCACACTAACGCGGACACGAAAAAAATCATCCGCGACAACATTCACCGTTCACCGATGTTCAACGGCGCTATAGAAGGCGTCGGCCCGCGCTACTGCCCTTCCATTGAGGACAAAATCATGCGCTTCAGCGACAAGGAGCGCCATCAGACGTTCATTGAGCCTATGGGCCGCGACACGGAGGAGGTTTATCTGCAGGGGCTTTCTTCGAGCCTTCCCGAGGACGTCCAGCTTTCTTTTCTTCGGACCATCCCCGGCCTCGAAAACCTCTCGGTAACCCGCCCCGCATACGCAATCGAGTACGACGCAATCGACGCGCGCCAGCTTAAACTCTCCCTTGAGAGCCGCCTCGTTTCCGGTCTTTTCTGCGCCGGTCAGATCAACGGTTCCTCAGGCTATGAAGAAGCCGCCGCTCAGGGTTTGATTGCCGGAATCAACGCCTCGAATCTGCTACGCGGCCGCGATCCGCTGATCATTTCACGCAGCGAGGGCTATATTGGTGTCCTTATCGACGATCTTGTCACTCTCGGAACAAAAGAACCGTACCGAATGATGACCTCCCGCGCCGAGTACAGGCTTCTCCTCCGCCACGATAACGCCGACAGCCGCCTCACGGAAAAAGGCTACCGCGAAGGGCTCGTTTCGCAGAGCAGATATGATAAATTCAAGCGGAAATATGCGGTCATTGACAGTTGCATCCTCTCCCTTGAACAGACCGGTGTGTCACCGAACACCGCGGTCAACGACTATCTCGCCGAAAAGGGCAGCTCTCCGCTGAAGAGCGGATGCTCTCTTAAAGACCTTCTGCGCCGTCCGGAGTTGAATCTCGCCGACGTCCTCACAATCGAAGCTCTTTCAAAGGACAAAAACGCCTCCACGGAAAAGCTTCTGGCTCCGGTAACGTTCACTTTCGGCAGCCACAGCACAACTTCTCTTCCCGACGTCGTCTACAAGAGATTCATCTCCGGGGCAGAGGACCTGAACCCTCAAACAATTCTCGACATCTGCGAAGAGGTGGAGATCCTCGTAAAATACGAAGGCTATATCAAACGCCAGGAAGAACAAATCGAGCAGTTCAAAAAGCTCGAAAATCTAGCGCTTCCCAAGGACGTTGATTACCGTTCAATCCCGACGCTCAGTCTTGAATCGCGTGAGAAATTAGCCGCGACAATGCCCGAATCAGTCGGACAGGCAAGCCGTATCAGCGGAGTGACCCCGAGCGACATAACTGCACTGATAATTTACATTAGGACTGGCCGTTTTTAACTAAATTTAGGCAAAAACTCAATTGTTCCACGTGGAACAATTATGGAGAACCGCATGAATAACGATAATTTACGCAGTATTTTTGAGTCTTGCATCGCCCCTTTTAACTTGTCCCTCACCGATGAAATGTGGGACCGATTTGAGGTGTATCGCGCGCTTCTCAAGGAGTGGAACGAGAAAATCAACCTGACCGCAATTACCGATGACAAGGAAATCATTGTGAAACATTTTGCTGACTCATTATCGCTTTATCCGTTTATTGCCGGCAAGAGTTCAACGCTCTGTGACATTGGGACAGGCGCCGGATTTCCCGGTGTTCCGCTCAAAATTGTCATGCCTGACCTTTCGGTTACTCTCGTTGACTCGCTTGCAAAAAGACTGACCTTTTTGGAAACATTGCTTGGCGAACTCGGGCTCTCAGGCGTGAATCTCGTCCATTCCCGTGCTGAGGATTTTGGCAGAAAGCCGGGTTGCAGAGACTCCTTTGACTATGTAACCGCACGCGCGGTTGCGCCGATGAACGTCCTGCTGGAGTACTGCCTGCCCTCTGTCAAGCCCGGCGGCAAATTCATTGCCATGAAAGGGTCTAAGGATGAAGGCTCTTTTGCCGGCGCATGCCGCAAGTTAAAAGGAAATCCGGTCAAAACCGAAACCTTTCAGCTGTCCTGCGGTGACGAGACATTTGAAAGAACGCTCTTTGTTTTCGAAAAAACCGCGCCTACGCCGCCTCAATACCCCAGAAAGCCCGGGATTCCTTCCAAGAAGCCTCTTAACTGACAAAATCGCCCGCTATTTCAATTCTTGTTTTAGCGGGCTGTTTTAGATATAATAACCATAACACACAAGAATCGGAGGTATTCAAATTGCTTTACGATCATGTAACAGGAAATATTCATTCATTTGACCCGCAATGTCATGTCGAATTGCGTGCGCAGATCAACAAATCCCGCCGCGCCTCGATGCTTTCCGGCAGTCTTATCGGTAACTCGCGCAACGAAGCTTCCGGCGTATGCTGCCGCGTCTATAAAAACGGGTTCTACGGGTTTGCGTCCTCCGCAGAGTACACCGATGCGTCATGTAAGGCCGTGCTAAATGCCGCAACTAACAACGCCGACTTTCTCGCGAAGCACGTATATTCCGGAAAACCCGGAATTGCACCTTTGCCAACAGGCGAAATCCGCGTATCGCAAGACTACCCGGATCCCGAGCAAAAGTACTTTATAGACTTTATAAAAGAGGTCGACAACTACGTTAGTTCAAAATATCCCACGCTCATCAGCCGTGTGGTCTCCGCTTCAGCGGAATCGTACGAAAAAATACTGGCGGTCGCAGACGGTTATTGCACTCATTCCATTCTACCTCGCAGTTATATCTACGTCGTAATGACAGCGGAAGATAACAGCGGTCAGCCGATCGAATTGTATGAGGTTTTCGGCGGATTCGGTTCATTTGACATGAATTTCACCGACTCAAGCGCGCTCCACGACAAAATCGACAGACTGTACGAACACCTCTGCCGTAAAAAAGAAGCCGTTTACGCTTCCGCCGGCATCAAGACCTGCATTCTCGGTCCTATGATGTCCGGAATGCTTGCACACGAAGCCGTGGGTCATACCGTTGAAGCCGACCTGGTTTTAGGCGGATCCGTGGCCGGCCCGAATCTCGGAAAAGTCGTCGCTTCCGAAAAAGTCTCTCTTGTGGACTATGCGCACACCGCCTTCGGAAAGCCCACGCCCCTGCCCGTATATGTCGACGACGAGGGAACAAAAGCCGATGACGCGCTGCTCATCGACCGCGGAGTACTTGTCGGTTTCATGAACAGCCGTGAAACCGCCCTTCATTTCAATATGACGCCCCACGGAAACGCCCGCGCTTATGCTTTCTCGGACGAACCGCTTATTCGTATGAGAAATACAGCCGTCCTCCCGGGCAAAGACAAGCTTGAAGACCTGATCTCCTCAATTGACGACGGCTACTACCTTATCAACTCAAACAACGGACAGGCCGACACGACCGGAGAATTCATGTTCGGCGTCACACTTGGATACGAAATCAAAAACGGCAAAATCGGAAACGCAATCAAAGACACCACAATTTCCGGCGTCGCATTCGATATGTTGAAAACTGTCGACATGGTCTCCGATGAGATGGAATGGGCAAGCAGCGGTTTCTGCGGCAAGAAACAGCCGATGCCGGTCGGTATGGGCGGACCTTCCATTCGCTGCAAGGTCAATGTCGGCGGTAAATAATCTACTAATTTTGTACTACTTATAGGTGAAATTATGCTTTATAAAACTATTACGTTCGATCAAATTGAGAATAAAGAGCACCGCGATACCATCACTTATTTGCGCGAAGTCCTCAGCAAATGTGTCGACGGTCTCGTAAAAGCCGGTGCGACACGTTATATCTGCTCTGCGTCAAAGGCAGTCAGCAACGAATTCAACGTGGACGGCGGCGAGTTCAGTCTTTTCAGAACCCAGTTTTCCGACAGCCTCTCTCTCACAGTCTTCGTCGGCGACAAAAAAGGAACCGTAAACCTGAACAGTTTTGAGGAAAGCAGCCTTGACGAGGCGGTAAAGACTGCAATCGCATCGGCAAACGCAGCTGCGCCGGACCCGGATTGGCAGGTGGCGCCAAAAGAGAACCCTGCCGTATTTATCGGCGGAGCGGTTGACGGGAACAACGACCGCCTGTTTGAACGGTTCAGGGAATTTATCGATACCGTAAAAGCAGACTATCCTCTGATTATGATGGAGCAGGCCATTACAAGCCACTCAGGCTGGTGCAGCGTTTACGTCAACTCCTCCGGAACAGAGTTTGCCACAATTGGCGGAAATTATGATTTCGAAATAATGTTTTCGGGTCATGAGGGCGATAACGCGTCTTCTTTTGTAGTAGAAGGACTTTCGGAGAACAATCTGGATACCCCGTTTATAAAAAAGGGCCGAATTGCCGCCGTTCTCGATGAAACTCAACGTCAGATCTACACAAAAACATTTGACGGCAAATTCACAGGCACCCTCCTTGCGCCGCCCGCCCTTTTGGCAGACCTGCTATTCAGTGCTATCGGAAACTTCACCTCCGACTCATCTATTATCAACAAAACGTCGATTTGGCTCGATAAAATCGGCAAGCAAGTCGCAGATTCCCGCCTCACGGTGTCGTTTAACCCCTCGGACGAACGAATCGTCCATAACGAAGCATACTCCTTCGAGGGCTTCCGTTCAAAGGATTACGACTTGATCAAGGCCGGTGTTCTTACCGGGTTCACGATCTCTGCATACACCGCAAACAAAACCGGGTACGACCGTGCTCCGAACAGTTCCGGCGCCATTATAGTTGCCCCGGGAGACAAACCCCTGGACGAAATGATTTCCTCAATCAAACGCGGAATCTTTGTAGGGCGTTTTTCCGGCGGCGAACCTTCAATTAACGGTGATTTCTCCGGGGTGGCCAAGAACAGCTTTCTAATTGAAGATGGTAAAATTACAGCAGCACTTTCGGAAACTATGATCTCCGGCAATCTCGCGGATCTGCTGTTCAACATCATAGACATATCCAAAGAAACCGTTGAAAACGGCGGTGCTGTACTTCCCTATGTATCATTTGGAAATATCACGATTTCCGGAAAGTAAAAACACGGGATTTTGAAAAACTTGAATTGCGTTTTTTACCTATTTATAGGCAAAAAACGAATTGTTCCACGTGGAACAATTTTGAAAAACGGTGATTTTTATGGTTTTAATCAGGCTTTTTGACTACACAAAAGACGGTATTCCGGTGTATTCCTACACTCTGAAAAACCGCAAAAACGAATCCGTCGAGCTGCTAAATTTCGGCGCGATAATTCACAAGATCAACGTCCTAGACAAACACGGCGAGCTAAGGGATGTTGTTCTCGGTTTTGACGACATAGCTTCATACGTTGCATCCGACACCTATTTTGGCGCGTTTATCGGGCGTGTTGCAAACAGGATTTCAGGCTGCCGGTTTTCTCTCGAAGGTAAAGACTATACGTTGTACGACAATAACAATGGCGTTTCACTCCATGGCGGAAAAACCGGATTTGACAAAAAAGTTCTCTCTGCCACCATCCCGGAAAATGATTGTCAGTCTGTTATTTTTTCAGGCGTTTCTGCTGACGGCGAAGAAGGCTATCCGGGATCCGTGACCTTCTCAATAAAATACACGTTTACCGATGATTCAAGCCTGAGTATTGACTACTGCGCCGAAACAGACAAAACAACCTTATTCAATGTCACAAACCACTCGTATTTCAACCTAAACGGACAAGACAGTGACTCAAATATTTATAATACGTATCTGAAACTTAATTCCCGCCACATAACGCCGCTCGGTGACGATTTCACTCCTACAGGCGAAATCCGTGACATTTCGGGTACTCCGTTCGATTTCTCATCATTCAAGAGTATCGGTTTGGACATAGATCAACCTGACGAACAGTTGGCTCTTGCCGGCGGATACGATATTAACTACGTATTTGACGTTCCCGGGGAAAACAACCCCCTTACAGAACGCACTACGGATGAATGTTTGCACCGTATTCACCTTGTTCCGGGGTTGAAGCCGGTAGCATACGCTTACAGCACTGAATCGGGAATATGTCTGGCAGCCCAAACCTCTCTCCCATGTATGCAGTTATATACAGGTAATTTTATGAAGGATTCGACAGGAAAGGACGGCGCGCATTACAACTATAGGTATGGATTCTGTTTAGAAACACAGTTGTTCCCGGACGCAGTAAATAAACCGGCATTTCCTCCGGTCACACTAAAACCTGATATCCCGTATCAAAGCAAGACAATCTATTCTTTTTCTACAATTTCTTAAACTAAAACAAAACCGCGGGTTCGTCGTGAATCCGCGGCTTTTTCTTTATTTGTTTCTTTTATTTCGCCGTTCGATTGCGGCTTCATATTCAAGTCTCTGCTTTTCTGTCTCGATCAAAAGCGGCGGTACAGTGCATGGCGTTCCGTTTTCGTCCAGAGCCACCATGGTCAAATATGCGGTATTAATCAGCTTTCTTGCTCCGTTAAGCTCTTCAACATACGATTCGACGCAGATTTCCATCGATGTACGGCCGGCGTAAGTAATGTGGCCGCAAAGAAGAAGAGTGTCGTTCGCAAACGCGGGTGCCTTAAAAGTCAGTTCGGAAACACTTGCTGTAGTAACATTCCTGTTTGAATGTCTTCTCGCGACAACCGCAGCGACGATGTCAATCCAGGACATGAGTGTCCCTCCGAACAGTCTGTCGTTTCCGTTCATATTCGCAAGACCGAGCACCTGAACCTGCTCTGTATAAGAATCTTCTACTCTTTTCGGCTTCATTTGACTCTCCTATATTTGGTGAAGAAGTATTTCATTCCTTCGACGGAGTCGGTTTCAGGGTCTGAGATATGTACCGAACTTCTGTAAGCAAGCTGCCACTCTTCTGAGGCGTCTAAATCAGGGAAAAACGTGTCTTTTTCAAAAGAGCTGATAAACTTTGTAACAAAACAGCAGTCACAATACTCAAGAAACTGCGTATAAACACTCTGGCCGCCTATGACAAAAACATCGTCGGTATCATATTTTCCTGCGAGGGCCAGGGCTTCGTCGACGGATCCGGCAACCAGAGCGCCGTCTGCTTCAAGATTATTCCTTCTCGATAGCACGATATTTACTCTGTTCTTCAATATTTTGTGTTCCGGAAATGTCTCAAGCGTTTTTGAACCGTATATAACCACTTTTCCCTTTGTTAAAGACGCGAAGTTCCTGAGATCACCGCGTACTCTCGCCAGGAGATCGCCTTTAAACCCGATTCCCCACTCATTATCTACCGCAACAATCAGTTTCATACTCTCTCACCGTGTTGACAATTCAAATCGCGACCTCGAATTTCCCGATCTTGTCGCCGTGCTTGTAATTCTCTACCGTAAAGCTGTCGGGAGTGAACTTGTAAAAGTCCGTAACCGTCGGATCGAGTTTAACCGTCGGTGAATCAAACGCGGGGCGCTTTATCAGCTCTTCAACGATCGGGATATGCCGGTCGTAAATATGGCAGTCTGCAATTACGTGAACAAACTCTCCCGGTTCAAGTCCGCTGACTTGTGCTATCATCATCACCAAAGCAGCGTATTGAGCGACGTTCCACCCGTTTGCGGCAAGCATATCCTGCGAACGCTGATTAAGAATAGCACACAGTTTTCCGTCGGTAACGTTAAAAGTCATACTGTACGCGCAAGGATATAGCGCCATTTCGCTCAAGTCCGCGAAATTATACAGATTTGTCATAATTCTGCGGCTGCAGGGGTTGTGCTTCAGATCGTAGAGCACTTTGTCAACCATATCGAACCAACCTTCTTTATAGCGGTGCTTGATTCCCGCCTGATAACCGTAAGCCTTTCCGATCGTACCGTTTTCATCGGCCCAGCTGTCCCAAATGTGGCTTCCGAGATCGTGAACGTTGTTGGATTTTTTCTGATAGATCCAAAGAATCTCATCCACCGCAAGCCTCAGGGAAATCGGTCTCAGCGTGATAAGAGGGAACTCTTTTGATAAATCGTACCGGTTAACTACGCAGAAAACCTTCTTTGTATACGCAGGTGTACCGTCAGGCCACTTTGGTCTCACTGTCTCATCTTTTACCCAATGACCGTTCTCAAGAATATCTTTACATGTGTTAATAAATGCAACGTCTGCCGATCCCATAACAATCTCCTGTAGTTGTTTAATCTCTTTTGAACCCTTCCGGTGGTTCTATAATCAGTCCGAGTTCTTTTCCGGGAAAGAACTCCGGATCTTCGAGCAGTTCAACTGCCGTTCTTACTCCTTCTAATGCGGTTTTTGCGTCTTCGCCGGATATAAGTCCCCGGCTGATTGCGTATTGAAGTTCGTCTTCATCAAGTACTTTGACGTTCCCTTCGCGATCCCTGGTCACATCAACAAGAAGATCTGTGACTATCAGCCTGTTGTTTCTTAAAATACTGCTAATAATATCGCAATAAATATAAGAAAATTCACCTTTACAGTCAAAAATCGCACTTATTTTCAATTTTCTTTCAAAATAATAAACTGAGAAACCCCAGCCGATATCTTTTCTCGGCTTGATCGGCAACCATCTGGTTACGATGCACCTCCGTTCATAGTCGGCACAGATTATCTCGTCATTCTTTAACTCCGTTTCCTCATCCGGAATAATCCTCTTCCGTACAATAACATAATCAGCCACGTCATCTCTCCCGAAAGAAACTTTGTAACATTGATTATACTATTTTCTTCATTTTCAGACAACAGTTTTCTCTGCTTCTTCTACGCTTATTTCGGCTATACTTTATTTAATTCTCTCTTCTGCTACGGGATTTGCGAACATTTTACTAAGCTGTTCAATTTTTAAATCAATCTATTTTTCCACAATTTGTGGGTTTTACGGTTGGTTCATTATCTACATCTTGTGTTTTGGCCTGTTTATTCTTGTTATATCCCGTGTTTTTTTAGTTAAAAATCTGTTGCAAAGCAAAAATCTTTTTGATACAATCACAAAACCGCTCTTACTGAAGATGAAGAAAGATTATGACTACCGGAATGTCCGCAGGCACTATTCGAGTGCTTTTACTTTTTTTCGCCCTTGCAGGACATCCCGTCAGTATATACGGAGGAAATATGAGTTTCGCAGAGGCACGGCAAGTGCTTTGGGATAAGTTTAAGACTGAATACCGGACAGTTCTCGGTTCAGGCATTTTTTTCAATACATACGTAGAACCTTCTTCTCTCGCGTATTTTGACGACGAGACTATTGTTGTTTATTGCGAGAATTCTATCGCGGAGAAGTTTTTCGCAAAACGCTATGACTCGGTTTCTGCGGTTTTTACCGAGATTATCGGCCATGAGTGTACAATCATTTTCTCGTCTGACAAGGCTGAGATAGATAATCTCATTTCCGGCGAGGAAAAAAAGTCTGCAGAAAAAGGTTCTTTTTCATCTGAAATCAGCTTCAAAAAGGAGCAGCCTTTCGAGTCGAACCTTATTTCGAAATACACGTTCGAGAATTTTGTCGTCGGCGACAACTGCCGTCAGGCGTATTCCGTCGCGACTAATATTTCCGAAAACCCCGGCACAAAATACAACCCGTTCTTTATATACGCAAACTCCGGACTCGGTAAGACGCACCTTCTGCACGCGATCGGCAACGAGATTATCCGCAGAAATCCCGCTATGCGCGTTCTTTACGTCACAACCGAGACTTTTACAATAGACTATATTACTTCCATTCAAAACAACAGGATGGAGGATTTCCGTCAGAAATACCGTTCCGTCGACGTTCTCTTAATCGACGACATCCAGTTTATCGCAAACCGCGCAGGCACCCAGGAGGAGTTTTTCAACACCTTCAACGATCTTTACGTGCACGACAAGCAGATCGTTATTTCGAGCGACTGTAGAATTTCAGAGATCAACGCGCTTGCCGACAGGCTTAAGACTCGCTTTGAGAACGGCTTCACAACATCCATTACCGCGCCCAATTACGAGGTCAGGTACGCGATCATGCTCAAGAAGAGCGATGATATGGATATGGATATTTCCAGCGAAATCATCGACTCTCTCGCTCAATCCGAGCTCAACAACGTTCGTGAAATAGAAGGAATTTTGATGCAGTTCAAGCATCTGGCTTCGCACGGCGAGAAAATTACGATGGAATCTGCTCACGAAGCGCTCCGCCATCTTAATATTTCCGAATACAAAGAAGTCAACACGGATCTTATTTTAGACGTGGTTTCAAGATATTTCGACGTGAAAATCGAAGATATTCTTTCGAGAAACAAATCAAAAAAGATCGTTATCGCAAGACACGTGGCAATGTACTTCTGCAGAACGATTCTCTCATATTCCTATCAGCGTATTGCCGAAGAGTTCGGCGGAATGAACCACACTTCCGTTCTCGACGGCTGCAAAAACGTAGAAAACAGGTATCTCACCGACGATGAAATCAAATCCTACATCGATGAAATGAAGAAGATGATTTCCTGATTTTGCCTTATTCAATACCACTTGACCCCGGCGCTGCTGAAACTAAAAAATCGATGCGCCGGGGTTCATTTTTTTTGCAGAAAAAAGAAACCCACCGTTTTTGAACGGCAATTGTCGGTTACTCAAAAGAATCCCACATTTTACCCACAGCCATGTTCCCCGATTTTTAGGGAAAATAATGCGAAACCCACAAACCCACCGTCTCTATAACAACAACTATCGACTCATTTTTTTATAATTTATCCCTTCGGGATAAGAAAATCGCGGAACGACGATATTTCCGTTTTTTCCGGGCCCTGTTTTACTTTACTTTGCGGCAGAGATTTGGTATAATAACATCAGTTCTTTTCGAAGAAAAAGGAGGGCATTATGAAGTTCACTTGCAATAGAGATTTGTTGAGAGAAGGGCTGGATATAGTATCGCGTGCGATTCCCGCAAAGTCAAACTATGCGGCACTGGAGTGCGTGCTCATCGAAGTCAGCGAAGATCTGATTCTTACCGGATCCGACAACGATATCAGCATTACCTACCAGGTCGCTGCGATTATTGAGGAAATCGGTTCTGTTTTGGTAAATGCTCGTATCTTTTCCGATATTGTCAGAAAACTTCCGGATATCTACGTGACGGTCGAGACTTCTACAACAGGAAACGGACTGCATATCAACAGCGGCGCGTCGCATTTCGAGATTTCAACTATCGGCAGCGAACAGTATCCAAAAGTTAATTTCATTAATGATTTTGATAAAGTTGTTAATCTGCCAGGTCCGACGTTCAGAAATCTCGTGAAGCAGACCGCGTTTGCGGCGAGCCAGGACAGCGCAAAGATGATTCTGAGAGGCGTTCTTATTGAAAATAAGGGCGGTCTTCTGAAATTCGCCGCTATTGACGGTTTCAAACTCGCTGTCAAGTCGTTCCCGAGCGTCTCTGAAGAGGAATTCCGCGTTGTTGTCCCTTCTAGGGTTCTTGATTATGTCGCGAAGGTTGTTGACAAGAACAACGACGTTATAAGTTTTTGCTACAGTGAAAATCAAATAATGTTCTTCAACAATACTTTTAAGCTTGTTTCGAGTCTTTTAAGAGGTGAGTTCCCCGACTACGAAAAACTGATTCCAATTGAGTTCGCGACGGTCATGACGCTTCCGACAGCGCTGTTTATAGATACGATAGAGCGTGTGGCTCTCGTTATTGACGACGATAAAAAGTGGTCGATCAACTTGAATACGTATCCGGATGAGGTTTTTGTGAGCGTTGCCGGTGAAGACGGAAACTCGCATGAGACGCTTAACGCGGAGATCACAGGCCAGGAAATGGCGATTTCCTTTAATAAGAAGAATCTTCTCGACTGCCTGAAGGTTATTGAGAAGGAAAAGGTGAGCTTCAACTTCTCGTCGCAGAAGGGTCCGTGCGTAATCAATTCCGAAGATGACGACTCGTTCCTGATGGTGCTTATGCCGATGAAGACCAGAGTAAGGTGATAGATTGGTTATTACTGAATTAGAACTTCATAATTTCAGAAACTATCAAAGCCTCAATCTGGAACTTTCAAAATCCATAAACGTGATTTACGGTAAGAACGGGTATGGGAAAACGAACCTGCTTGAGGCTATGTTTCTGTGCTGTATCGGAAAGTCATTCAGGGCTGCGAAGGATCCGGAAATGATCAGGTACGGCGAGGAGGGGTTTTCAGTAAGAACCGGAATCGCGGAAAACAGCTGCGGTTCGATCCGGGTCAACTACACTAAGCCGAAATCCAAATCGATCGTAATCGACGGTGTTTACGTCGAAAAGCTTCGGTTTTTGTTCGGAAATCTGCTCGGAATCGTATTTTCGCCTGAATCGATCAGAACGGTTACCGACGGGCCGGATCTCAGAAGGCGGTTTTTGAATATCTATCTCTGCCAGCTGAGCCGCGACTATTATTTCTCTCTCATGATGTACAATAAGTTCTGTGAGGAGAAAAATAAAATTCTGATCGAGAAAAGCAGACCGGATCCGATTGAGTTTGAAGTCTTAAACGAAAATATCGCGACTTATGGCGCGAAAATCGCGTTTGAGAGGAGGATTTTCGTTGAGTCGGTAAACAGAATAGCTTCCGGGATTTACCGTTTTATAACGGATGAAACCGAGGATCTGAGCGTAGGATACGTTCCGAACATACCGTCATTTTTGGAGGAAATCAGAAAATCTGGAAGCGTAAATGACGCCCCGGCGGCAAGTTCATTCACTGAAAAAGAAAAAGAGGCGGAAATTGAAAGAATCAAGGGCGTTTTCTTTTCAGATCTGAACTCCGAAAAAATCGTGAGACGTGAAATAGAATACGGCCGGAGCGTTATCGGATCTCAAAAGGACGACCTTGATATTTCATTTAACGGAATGAATTTGAGAAGCTTCGGTTCACAGGGGCAGAAGCGCAGCGCGGCCATCGCACTTACACTTGCTGTTCTTGAAATCATGAAAAACACTACCGGAAGAACCCCCGTTCTTTTTCTCGACGACGTTCTTTCAGAACTTGACGACAGAAGACAGCGGAATATCGCGGAGCTTACGAAGGAGTACCAGACGTTTTATACATGCGCCGGAAACGAGAATCTGCGAAATTTAGGTGCGGACGGGACGCCGGTAAATTATATAAATGTTGAAAAACTCAGGTAAAAATTTTATAATATAAGTTAACCTTTCGGAAAGGAGGCGCGGAATCGGATGTACATCCATATTGGCGATGACATAGGGGTATTGACCAGAAAAGTTATTGGAATTTTTAACTTGGAGAATTCCACGATCGGACCGATAACACGCAAGTTTCTGAAAGACGCAGAAGATAATAACCAGGTTACAAACACCTCTCAGAAAATGCCGAAAGCGTTTGTTGTGACCGACGGACCTGACGGCGTCGACGTCTTCCTTACATCAAATAACGCGGAGACGATTTATGAGAGAATGAGAACCGGTACATTTACGAAGGAGTAAAAAATGGAAAACGAAGAGAATTATTCGACAGCGGTTGAGAATACTTATACCGAAAAGGACATACAGGTGCTTGAAGGCCTTGAAGCGGTCAGAAAACGCCCCGGTATGTATATCGGAAGTACGTCTTTAAGAGGTCTGCACCACCTGGTTTACGAAATCGTTGATAACAGTATAGATGAGGCGCTCGCCGGACGTTGCGACAGAATAGAAGTTACGATTCACAGTGACAACTCGGTTACGGTTTCGGATAACGGAGCCGGCATTCCTGTAGGTATTAACGAAAAACTCGGAATTCCGACTGTTGAGGTCGTTCATACGGTGCTTCACGCAGGCGGTAAGTTCGGAGGAAAAGGATACACGGTTTCCGGCGGTCTTCACGGCGTCGGCGCTTCCGTAGTCAATGCGCTTTCCGAGTACCTTGAAGTCGAGGTCAGCAGGGACGGTCACGTCTATTATCAGCGTTACGAGCGCGGAAAAACTGCCTGCCCGCTTAAGGTTATAGGCGACACGGATAAAACGGGAACGACAACGACATTTAAACCGGATCCAACTGTTTTTGAGGAGGTCGTTTTTGATTATGACCTTCTTCTTACGCGTTTCCGCGAGATGGCTTTCCTCAACCAGGGCATCAGAATCGATTTCAAAGACGACCGCGGCGAAGAGCCTGTAGAAAACGTTCTTTGCTACAAGGGCGGCATTGTCGAGTACGTTCAGTACCTCAACAGGAAAGAAAACGTTATCAACCCTGAGGTAATTCACGTTTTCGGTGAGCGCGAGGGCACTTATATCGACGTCGCAATGCAGTACAACGACTCGTATACAGAGAATATTTACTCGTACGCGAACAACATCTGCACCCATGAGGGCGGCACGCACCTGACAGGCTTTAAGTCGGCGCTCAATAAAGTTTTCAACGAATACGGCAGAAAATTCAACATTCTGAAAGAGAACGAGCCCAACCTCGCCGGCGAGGATATCAGGGAAGGTCTTACGGCCATTATCAGCGTCAAGCTTCACGAGCCGCAGTTTGAGGGCCAGACGAAGGAAAAACTCGGCAACTCCGAGGTCAGGGGTTATATTGAAAGCCTTCTGGGCGACAAGCTGAGAGAGTATCTTGAAGAGAACCCGGCGATTGTAAAGATTATTTTCGATAAGTGCCTTACCGCACAGCGCGCAAGAGAGGCAGCGAGAAAGGCAAGAGAACTTACGAGAAGGAAAAATGCGCTCGACAGCACGTCTCTTCCCGGCAAGCTTTCTGACTGCACAGAAAAGAACCCGGCGGACTGTGAGTTGTTTATCGTCGAGGGAGACTCCGCAGGCGGATCGGCAAAACTAGGACGTAAAAGAGAGTTTCAGGCGATTCTTCCTCTCTGGGGAAAAATGCTGAACGTCGAAAAATCGAGAATCGACAAGGTTTACGGAAACGAGAAGCTCAGGCCGGTGATTCAGTCGCTCGGCGCCGGAATCGGACCGGATTTTGACGTCGAAAAACTCAGGTATCACAAGATTATTATCATGGCCGATGCCGACGTCGACGGTTCCCACATCAGAATGCTTCTTATGACGTTCTTCTTCAGATATATGCGTCCGCTGATTGAGCAGGGTTATCTCTACCTCGCGCAGCCGCCGCTCTACAAGGTTTCGAAGGGCAAGGATTTCACGTACATTCTAAACGACGACGAATACGACAGAAAGATCGCCGAAAAGGGATGGAAATCCGAAGACGGAAAACTTGCCGTTCAGCGGTTTAAAGGTCTTGGTGAAATGAAGCCTGAAGAGCTCTGGGATACAACTATGAACCCGGATACGAGAATGCTTCTGCGCGTAAACCTCAAGGACGCCGCGATGGCAAACGAAATCTTCTCGGATCTGATGGGTGAAAAAGTTGAGCCCAGGCGCGACTTCATCAGCCAGAACGCGAAGTTCGTTGTCAACTTGGACATCTGATAGGGCAAATTTGATACTGTTTCGCGATTTTGCTCTATTTTTAGGCGAAAAATCGATTGTTCCACGTGGAACAATTATGGGAGAATTTTTTGAAGGAGATTACCGGGAGTATTTCCGACGTGTGAAAAATCGGAGAGGTGAGAAATGGCAGCGAAAATTATTGCGATTGCTAACCAAAAAGGAGGAGTCGGAAAGACGACTACCGCGATCAATCTGAGCGCGGGAATTGCCTATTACGGGAAGTCGGTTCTGTTAGTCGACCTGGATCCGCAGGGAAACGCGACGACCGGACTCGGGGTGGACAAAAGAAGTCTCGACGTTTCTTCATATGACGTTGTAATCAACGAAGAAGATCCGGTAAACGCGATAATTCCGACAGTTCAGGAAAACCTTTTCCTGATTCCTTCGAGCATTTCTCTCGCAGGGGCGGAAATCGAACTGGTTTCACTTGTGTCCAGAGAGAGCCGGCTGAAAATGGCGCTCGACAGTCTGAAGGAAAGCTATGATTACATCTTTATCGACTGTCCGCCGGCACTCGGACTTCTCACACTGAACGCGCTGACCGCGGCTGATACGGTGCTCGTTCCGATACAGTGTGAATTTTATGCGCTTGAGGGATTGTCGCAGCTGCTTGATACCGTTAAAACAGTTCAAAAACTGCTTAACAAAAAGCTTACGGTTGAAGGCGTTGTAATGACAATGTTTGATGTAAGGACCAATTTGTCGGCTGAGGTCGTCGATGAGGTCAGAAAATATTTCGGGGACAAGGTGTATCACACCGTGATTCCCAGAAATATACGGCTTGGGGAAGCACCTAGCTATGGCTTGCCGATTATCCAATATGATTTCAAGTCGAAGGGCTCTGAAGCATATTTAGATTTGGCCAAAGAAGTCATAGGCAATTAATACCGCAAGGCATTTATTTGTCAAGCTACGCAGCATATTCGAACCACCGTACAAAAATGTCCGGTTCACACATCCGGCTTAATTGCGGATGCGTGAGATGACATTTGAACAATTAACCCTACAAACGTCATTTATTGATTGTATATGAACGATTGGACTAAAGATGCTCGGAACGATTCGACGCCAGATTGGACGATTGTTTCTGTCATAAGTTAGTTGTTATCATACACTATAAGGAGGTCAATTATGACAAAAAACAAAAGAAATGGTTTGGGCGTTGGAATTGAGGCTTTTTTCCAGGAGAAACCTGAAAACAGCGTTGCAAACACGCAGACAGCGGTATCAAAAGCTGTTCTTGACGTGAAGGTTGCCGATATTCAACCGGGAAGCGGACAGCCTCGAAAAGTGTTCGACGAGGACAAAATCAAAGAACTGGCGGAGTCGATCAAGGAACACGGTGTGATTCAACCGCTTATAGTTCACAAGGAAGGGCGTTACTACAAGATTATTGCCGGTGAAAGAAGATGGCGCGCCGCAAAACTCGCGGGGCTTGAAACCGTTCCGGTAATTGAAAAAGACGCAACGGAGCGGGAGATTCTCGAAATTGCGCTTATCGAAAACATTCAGCGTGAGGACTTGAACCCGATTGAAGAGGCAGAGGCTTTTGACAGGCTGCAGAGGGAGTTTGACCTTACGCAGGAAACGCTTTCCGACGTTTTGTCGAAGAGCCGTTCCGACATTGCGAACTCGCTCAGACTGCTTAGTTTGAATGAAGTTGTCAGGGAAAAGATTGCCGAGGGCACGCTGACAAAGGGCCACGGAAAGGCATTGCTTTCGCTGGACGAGTCGATCAACCCGGAGAAAATCGTCAAAACGATCACTGAGAACAACCTCAACGTACGCCAGACCGAAGCGCTCGTTAAAAAGTTCAACGCGCTTAAGTCCGGACAAAAAACGGGCGGGGAAAAGCCGCAGGTCGACGTTTTTGCGCTCGCAAAGAAAGATATTGAGAAAAAGCTCAAGACCAGATTCGGAACCAGGGTGGTTCTGTCTGAGAGAAAGGGCAAGGGAAAAATTCAAATTGAATATGTTTCTTCCGATGACAGAGAGCGGCTTATTTCGTTGCTGCTCGGAGAAGATGATTAATAACATTTTGAGACACCAAGGATAAAAGCGCGCTTAGCGCCATGTACGGGACGGTAAGGAGGATTATATGGAAAAGTTTTTTGAAAAATTGTCCGAGATGATGACTTTTGAAAACCAGGTTTATTTGATGGTTGCGGTACTCTTCATCTTGCTTGTTTTGTGTTTTATAATGCTTCTTGTCGTCGGAATCAAGTACAAAAAGCTGAATTCGTTAGTCGAGAAGATGACAGACGGATCGGATGACGCCGAAGACGTGCCTGAAACAATCTCTGAAGGCCCTGAAAATGCCGGGGAGGCTGCCGCTGAAGAAGAGACGGATGATTCCGGAACAAAAGAAGCGGCGGCTTCCGCAGAGGCTGAGCAAGCAGAGGCAGCGGCAGAGCCGGAGCCTGAAAAAGCAGGCGAAGATGCCGGTGAAGAGGCTGCCGCGACATCCGCGGATGAAGCGGGCGAAGAAGCAGAGAACGATATCGCTGAAGAACCCGAAGAGCCTTCCGAAGTTCAAGACGGCGAGCCTTCCGAGGAATCCGCCGCAGAGGATAGCGGCAAAAAGGAACTGGACGAAGTCTATTCCAGAATTTTCGCCATGGGCGAGGAAATTGCCGCCATCAGGTCGCAAAACGAGGCTTTTGAGGAAAAACTCACCGAAACGACCGCAAAACAGAGAAAGGCCTTTGATAAAATCAAAGTTGTGCGCTATAATGCAACACTGCCGGGTGGCGATACGGTTCCCGGATATTCTATCGGCATTACCAACCAGGACAGCGAAGGCGTAGTTCTTACCGGAATCACGGCGGCCGAGGGCGGAACGGCGCTCGAGGTCAAGTCCATACGCAACGGAAAGGGCAACGTCGAACTGACGCCCGCGGAAGAGTGCGCCGTTACCAGAAAAACGAAGGAATAAACTTGAAATAGGAGTTGAAGAAAAGTGTTAGATATTAAACTTATCAGACAAAACCCTGATTACGTCAGAGAGGCGTTGAAAAAGAGAAATTCGAGTATCGACATCAGCGAACTTCTGGCAAAAGACGAAAGGCGCCGTGAAATTCTTACGGTTTCCGAACAAATCAAAAAGCGGCAGAACGACGCGTCGAAGCTCATTCCGCAGTATAAAAAGGAAAACAAAGACGTCGCCCCGATTATGAAGGAGATGAAGGAGCTTTCCGCGCAGGTTAAGGACCTTGAGACGGAACTGAAGGACGTCGAAGACGATATCAAGAATATAATGCTGACCATTCCGAACATTCCGAACGAAAAGGTTCCGTACGGACTTGACGACACCGACAACTTCGAGATGAGAAAATACGGTGAGCCGACGAAGTTCGATTTTGAGCCGAAAGCACACTGGGACATCGGAACGGATCTCAATATTCTTGATGCTGAAAGAGCGGCGAAGGTTACCGGCGCAAGATTTACATTCTACCGCGGCGCAGGTGCGAGGCTTGAGAGGGCAATCTACAACTTCATGCTCGATCTGCACGTTGAAAAGCACGGCTATACCGAAATCTTCCCGCCTTATATGGTGAACCGCGCGAGTATGACCGGAACGGGCCAGCTTCCGAAATTTGAGAACGGCGCGTTCAAAATCAAGAACTGCGACGATGAAGCGGCTGCGGACGAAAAAGATTTCTTCCTTATTCCTACCGCAGAGGTTCCGGTGACGAACCTGCACAGAGACGAGATCCTTGACGGAAGCCAGCTCCCGATCAAGTACTGCGCGTACTCCGCGTGCTTCAGATCCGAAGCAGGCTCGGCGGGCAGAGACACAAGAGGCCTCATCCGCCAGCACCAGTTTAACAAAGTCGAACTCGTTAAATTCACGACGCCGGAAACTTCTTACGACGAACTTGAGAAGCTCACCAACGACGCGGAAGACGTTCTGAAGATTCTCGGGCTTCCTTACCGCGTGGTAAGGCTCTGCAGCGGTGACCTTGGATTCTCCTCCGCGATGACGTACGATATCGAAGTGTGGATGCCCAGCTACAACCGTTACGTTGAGATATCTTCTTGCAGCGATTTCGAGGATTTCCAGGCGAGAAGAGCAAATATTAAGTATAAGAACTCCGCGACTGACAAGCCGAAACTGGTTCACACGCTTAACGGATCCGGCCTCGCAGTCGGAAGAACGACTGCCGCAATTCTCGAGAATTACCAGCAGGCAGACGGAAGCGTTGTCATTCCCGAAGCGCTTAGAAGGTATATGGGCGGGATGACGAAGATCGAGAAGGCGTAACCGCGAAAAAGGTTACCGACAGAGATCAGGTCTGCAACATCACAGCATAAACAAACCCCACAATGCAGAAATGAAACGGCGTTGCGGGGTTTTTTTATATTTGGATGTCTTTTGGCTTTTCAGGGTTTCTCACTGACGTCGTCCGAAGGAGTGAAGGTCGGTTTTGACGAATAGGAGTCGTCCTTTTTAATACGGATGGTTATCTCGGTGAATTCGTCTTTTTCGAATTTGGACAAAGAGGCGGAAATGCCGAGCTTGCGAAGTGTGTTCACCTCGCGGGAAAGAGTTGAGATAAACGATTTCCGCTCCTTGCTCAGATAGCCCTCTATGTCGCAAAACGCGCTGTTGATGAGATCGATGTATTTTGTTTTTCCAAGCGCGGAGACTGTTTTTCCGATGAGCGGCTTGACGAGCTGTTCGGCCCTCTGGGCACCGATCTTCGTTGTGAGCAAAATGTTCATCACGTACATCTGCATTTCCGGGCCGTCAACGTGAAGAAGCGCGCGGCAGTGGCGTTCGGAGAGACCGTTGGCCCTGGCCTCTTTGAGGACGGTCGGGTCTATGCTGAGGAGACGCAGGCGGTTGGAAACGGTGGACTGCGAGAGATTGAACCACGACATCAGATCCTTTTGGGACAGCCCCGCGCGACGGATCAAAAACGAATACAGCTTGGCCGTTTCGATAAAGTGACACGAGGGGTTGCTGAGCTTTAACGCGGCGTCAACGATCCGGGGAGTAATATCGTCGGGAAATGTATAGACCTTTGCTTTAATAAGGTTGCTCCGTAAAAGGGGCTCGCCGGCGATAACTCCGTCGAACGGACGGACCATGCGGAAGACCGTTCCCGTTCTGATAAGGACTACGCCCTTGGAGTCGACCGTATCGGCAGTGTCGCTGTAAGGGTTTACGATGAAGCGGCCAAGCTTGCGGCCGTTTAAAAGATAAAGGTGAGAGAGCGGTACGCTCGTTATCTGACAAACATATGGCTTCGGCTTCGCGGATTCGTCTGAGACGGTCCCGTCATCAGAGGGATCCGCGGGAATGGCAGCGGTGTTTCCGGATGAAATTCCGGTGAAAACATAGGGAAGGACGCCCGCCGCGGGATCTGTCGGGGATTCGAACCCGTCGGCGGGCGCGGTCTTCTGAACAGCCGCGTGAGACAAATACAGAACGGCAGCCTCAGAAGCGGAAATCTCCTGTGTTGCGGTTGAAGCGGTCAGACCGGCAGCAGCAGACGCAGGCTGACCGGGACCGGTAACTTCCGGAAGACCGGGACCTTCAACTTTGGGAAGACCGGAACCTTCAACTATGGGCAGACCGGAACCTTCAATTATGGGCAGGCCGGAACCGCCGGTCGCAGACGGCCCGGATCCGGTTGCCGAATGCTGCGGCGATTCCGCGGCAGGTGCGATGCCTGAAGGAGAACCTGAGGGTTGTCCGTGCAGTTCTGTCGAGGAGACTCCGCCGGCAGTGGCCGGGCAGGACTCCGTTGGCAAACAGGAGCTGTCGGATAAAGTGCCTTTATTGCCGGCGCTTTCGTTCGGTTCAGAAGACCTTGAATTGTGATGTGTATTGTTCATGAGAACCTCCTTATTATTGCCCCGGAAGGGGAAGTGGGTCTAATTATACACGATTTTGCGAAAAAGAAAAGAGGTTTTTCGGGAAATTTCAAAGAATTTTCAAAAAAATTCAAGAAAACGCGACAAAGTCCGTTGCGATTCGGTAAAAACTACGATTTTCGACGAATTGCGCCGATTTTCGACTATTTTCGACATTTTCAGACCTCAAACGACCTTTAGCGACGTTTAGCGACCTTTTTCGACCCGCCCTGAACGGGCCGGAGGACTCTATGCGGATCTGTTCAGCCTTTCAAACACTATATGTTGTGGTTAAAAAGACTGAAAACGGCATATATTGAATTCATGAAAGCGCTACAAAAAAACGACAAAAAAAGTCGTATTCTAAATAAAAAAATGCTTGACAAAAAGGGGCGGAATGCTTTATAATCGCTAGGCTTGTCGCCTTGTGCGGTGTTGCTTGTTTGTGGCCGTTTTTGCCTTAAACAACGGAAAAACGCGACTTTTGGAGCGTCCGGAAGGTTAAGGGAACGCGGTACGGGAAGCATCACGGCAGCGCGACGGTAATCAATCGAAGGAGGTGAAAATATAGATGCCGACATTTAACCAACTGGTTCGCAAGGGAAGAGAAACTTCGGAGTACAAATCCACGGCTCCCGCGCTGCAGAAGGGATTCAACTCGCTTAAGAAGAGAAGCACCGATATCAGCAGTCCGCAGAAGCGCGGCGTGTGCACGAACGTCAGAACTACCACCCCTAAGAAGCCGAACTCCGCTCTCAGAAAGATCGCGAGGGTCAGACTTACAAACGGAATGGAAGTCACTGCGTACATCCCCGGAATCGGCCACAATCTGCAGGAGCACAGCGTTGTTCTGATCAGAGGTGGAAGAGTTAAGGACCTTCCTGGTGTCAGGTACCACATTATCAGAGGAACTCTCGATACTGCGGGCGTTACCAACAGGATGCAGGGCAGGTCGAAGTACGGTGCGAAAGTGCCGAAGGCAACCAAGGCGAAGAAGTAATGTTCCGCGGACGGCTTTTCGGGGACGCTCCGGAATCGAAGAACTCCGGGGAAGTGACGGATTGCCGGAATGGAACAGCTTCTTCACGCCGATGGTTTCCTGTGAAATTATTTGGGCAAGCCGCAAAATCAACAGTGATTTGCGCGTAAGCACGCGATTGACGCGGCCGACACGGGTCGCGAGAGTTCGTGCGGCGCGATGAAACGGGAAAATGCGGCGGTTAGCCGTGAATACGGCTAAGGGTGCCGGTTACTGCAAATGAATATAAAACGTCTTAATGATTTCAAAGGAAATTATGCGGCGATATTTCTAAAAGTAATCCAGCACAGACTGCACACGGCATGTGCAGAGTACCGTCGGTACGAATTAGTGCCGATTGATTGTTAAACTAATCAAAGGAGGGAAGCAAAGTGCCGAGAAAAGGTTATATTGCAAAGAGAGAAGTTTTGCCGGATCCGGTTTACAATGACGTAATCGTGACAAAACTGATCAACAATATCATGCTCGATGGCAAAAAGGGTACAGCCCAGAAGATCTGCTATGCAGCGTTTGATATTGTAAAAGAAAAAACAGGCCGCAATGCACTTGAAGTTTTCAATGAGGCTCTTAACAACGTTATGCCTCAGCTCGAAGTCAAAGCCAGAAGAGTCGGTGGTTCAACATACCAGGTTCCGATGGAAGTAAGACCCGAGAGAAGACTTGCGTTAGGTCTGAGATGGCTTGTAACATTTTCGAGAAAGCGTGGCGAAAGAACAATGGCTGAAAGGCTCGCGGGCGAGATCATCGACGCAACCAACAATGCCGGCGCCGCTTTCAGAAGAAAAGAAGACATGCACAAGATGGCAGAGGCAAACAGAGCTTTTGCACATTATCGCTGGTAATTTATTTTAGTAATTTGTTTTACTGTGTTTGTTTTGCGGGCAAATCGCCGAGCAAGAGGAGTATTTGATAAATGGCAAGAGAGTTTTCGCTTGAAAACACCAGAAACATCGGTATTATGGCGCATATTGACGCCGGAAAAACTACCACGACTGAGAGAATTTTGTACTATACGGGCAAAATCCACAAGAAGGGCGAGGTTCACGACGGCGCGGCAACAATGGATTCGATGGCGCAGGAGCAGGAGCGCGGTATAACTATCGCTTCCGCCGCGACAACGGTTCACTGGCGTACGACCGATGAAGAAGGAAAAGAAACCGATACAAGAATAAATATTATCGATACTCCCGGACACGTTGACTTTACGGTCGAAGTTGAGAGATCTCTCAGAGTCCTGGACGGTTCGGTAACGCTTTTCTGCGCAAAGGGAGGCGTCGAGCCGCAGTCGGAAACCGTTTGGAGACAGGCAGACAGGTACGGAGTGCCGAGAATTGCCCATGTCAACAAGATGGATATCGTAGGCGCGGATTTTTACCACGTCGTCGATATGATCAAATCCAGACTTGGCGCGAACGCGGTTCCGATCCAGCTGCCTATCGGGAAAGAGGATTCGTTCGTCGGAGTTATCGATCTTATTAAAATGGAAGCCCACATCTATCGCGATCTGGACGGAAAAGTGGTCGATATCGTTCCGGTTCCCGACGACATGGTCGAGCTTGCGGAAAAGTACAGGGCTGAAATGATTGAGACAGTCGTCGAAGAAGACGACGAAATCATGATGAAGTATCTCGACGGAGAGGAACTTTCGGTTGCCGATATTAAAAAGGCGATCAGAAAGGGCGTTCTGGCGCTTCACCTCGTTCCCGTCACGTGCGGATCGTCGTACAGGAATAAAGGCGTTCAGCAGCTGCTTGACGCAATTGTTGATTTTATGCCTTCTCCTCTCGACATTCCCGCGATCAAG
Source organism: uncultured Ruminococcus sp. (assembly GCA_902792515.1). Taxonomy (GTDB): domain Bacteria; phylum Bacillota; class Clostridia; order UBA1212; family UBA1212; genus UBA1212. Next base: position 4,009 of record CADAZX010000002.1, on the reverse strand, counting down.
GGCGTCAAACCCGACGGCGAAGAGGATGAGAGACATCCGAGCGACAAGGAACCTTTTTCCGCGCTGGCATTCAAGATCCAGACGGACCCGTTCGTCGGAAAGCTCTGCTTTATCAGAGTTTATTCCGGAATCCTTAAATCCGGCTCTTACGTTATTAACGCAACGAAGGATAAAAAGGAGAGAATCGGCAGGATCGTTCTGATGCACTCCAACCAGAGAACCGAAGTCGACGAGGTCTACGCGGGCGATATCGCCGCGGTTATCGGACTCAGAGACACGACGACGGGAAATACTCTGTGCGACGAAAACGCGCCGATCATTCTCGAGTCGATGGAATTTCCGGAGCCTGTTATTTCCGTTGCCGTCGAGCCGAAAACGAAGGCCGGACAGGAGAAAATGAGCATCGCGCTTCAGAAACTCGCCGAAGAGGACCCGACTTTCCGCGTAAGAACAGACACAGAGACAGGTCAGACGATAATTTCCGGAATGGGCGAGCTCCATCTGGATATTATTGTCGACAGACTGCTGCGCGAGTTCAAAGTCGAAGCGAACGTCGGAAATCCGCAGGTTGCCTATAAAGAGGGCATCCGGAAGGCGGTCAGGCAGGAGGGCAAGTTCATCCGGCAATCCGGCGGCAAGGGCCAGTACGGTCACTGCGTTATCGAGGTTGAACCCAAGGAGAGGGGAACGGGCTACGAGTTCGTCAACAAGATCGTCGGCGGTGTGATTCCCAAGGAATACATCGCGCCAATCGATCAGGGAATCCGCGAAGCACTGCAGAGCGGCGTTCTCGCGGGATATCCGGTTGTGGATGTCAAGGTGACGCTTGTAGACGGTTCTTACCACGAGGTCGACTCGTCCGAAATGGCGTTCAAGATCGCGGGTTCGATCGCGATCAAGGAGGCCATGAAGAAGGCCGACCCGGTTCTGCTCGAACCGATCATGAAGGTTGTCATTATCGTTCCCGAACAGTATTTCGGAGACGTTATCGGCAGCATCAGTTCGAAACGCGCGAGAATCGAGGGAACCGACGACGCGTCTGCGGGAATCAAGCAGATTGAAGCGCTTGTTCCGCTCGCCGAAATGTTCGGTTACACGACCACGCTCCGCTCCACGACGCAGGGCAGAGGAACGTTTTCAATGGAGCCAAGTCACTACGAAGAGGTCCCGAAGAGCGTTCAGGAAACGATTGTTTCCAAATTTAGGTAAAATCACTGATTCCCTTTTTTGAAAAACAAAAAGGAGAATCCTTGAAAAATGCTTGATATCTGACGGAAGTTTTAAAATGTCTGTTGATATCATCATCAAAGTTTGATATAATCCACTTTGTATTTGTGCGAAAAAAGAGAACGCACGCCACAACGCTATTCCAGCATAAGGAGGAAAACACATCATGGCAAAATCAAAGTTCGAAAGAACGAAACCCCACGTAAACATCGGTACCATCGGCCACGTTGACCACGGCAAGACCACGCTGACCGCTGCTATCACCAAGGTTCTGGCTTTGACCAACGACAAGATTCAGGTTCAGGCCTACGATCAGATAGACAAGGCTCCCGAAGAGAAGGCAAGAGGTATCACGATTAACACCGCTCACGTTGAGTACGAGACTGAGAAGAGACACTACGCTCACGTTGACTGCCCCGGACACGCTGACTATGTTAAGAACATGATTACCGGCGCTGCTCAGATGGACGGCGCTATCCTTCTCGTTTCCGGTCCGGACGGCCCGCAGGCTCAGACCAGAGAGCACATCCTTCTCGCCCGTCAGGTCGGTGTTCCTTACATCGTTGTTTTCATGAACAAGTGCGACCAGCTCGCTCCCGAAGATCAGGAACTCCTCGATCTTTCCGAGATGGAAATCAGAGAGTTGCTCAGCTCCTACGACTTCCCCGGAGACGAGATTCCGATCATCAGAGGTTCCGCGCTCCTCGCTCTCCAGAGCACGAGCACAGATCCGAACGCTCCCGAGTACGCTTGCATCCACGAGCTCATGGACGCTGTTGACAGCTACATTCCCACTCCTCAGAGACCTACCGACAAACCGTTCCTTCTCCCTGTTGAAGAAGTCTTCACGATCACGGGCCGCGGAACAGTTGCTACCGGCAGACTTGAGAGAGGCACCATCAAAGTTGGCGACGCCGCTGAAATCGTTGGTCTTAAGGAAGAGAAACTCAGCACCGTTGTTACCGGCGTTGAAATGTTCAGAAAGCTTCTCGACCAGGCTGAAGCAGGCGACAACATCGGTCTCCTTCTCCGTGGTATTCAGAGAAACGAGGTCGAGCGCGGCCAGGTTATCTGCAAGCCGAACTCGATTCATCCGCACATCCACTTCAAAGGCCAGGTTTACGTTCTGACCAAAGATGAGGGCGGACGTCACAAGCCGTTCTTCTCCAACTACAGACCTCAGTTCTACTTCAGAACGACTGACGTTACCGGCGTTATCACTCTCCCCCAGGGCGTTGAGATGGTTATGCCTGGCGACAACATCGAGATGGAAGTTGAGCTCATCACTCCTATCGCTATGGAGCAGGGTCTCCGCTTCGCTATCCGCGAGGGCGGCAGAACGGTCGGCGCCGGCACGGTTTCTTCGATCATCGAATAATTAACTCTGTGAGTTGACGCGTTCCCGGACCGTTTTCGAATGATCGCGGGAAGGCGAAAATGACGGACAGGCACTCGGATTTTTCGGGTGCCTGTTTTCGCATATCGTTTTCTTATTGAGCGAGGGGGCGCTTTTTATAAAAAACGGGCTGAATGCGGCGTGGAAGCCGGCCCGGCGCGGGCAGAGGTCACATAGAGTGTGCAAAAAATCCACAAAAAATCCAGTGGAAAACGAGAAATGTATAGAAATACGCGAAAACGGTCGTATAATAGACAATACAGGTATTAAATCGAATACTTCTATGACTTAATATCATATTAGGAACAGAGGGATTGGAAATGCGAGACCTTGAAAATGATACGACCTCAAAAATGATGAATAAAGCAGCTATGTTCAGACGTATTATGATCCGTGAATTCCTGCGAATGAGCGGGTTCAAGTACGGAGGTGAAGCGTTTTTCAGAGTGGCAGCTGCGATTGAATTTAAGATGGAGGATCCGGACCGGCGTGAATCGTTCCACGCACTCTACGAAAAGGTTGCCAGGGAACGAAACACGTGCATTAGAGCTGTCGAGAAGTCTCTACGGGAAGCGATCGAACGCGCCTGGAGAGAGCGTGACAGAATTAAGAACAGCGAGTACAATCTCTTTGAAGACAGCGTCAAAAAGCCGGTGACAGCGGAATTCATTTCTTATGCCGCTGACGTTATCTTGTACAGAATGATAATAATGCCTGCAGATAAAAAGCCGGAAGGGCTTGATATGAGTCCGGCGGCAGAGACGGCAGGCGCGGCCGGAGCGGAAGCCATGAGCGTAGACGAAAAGGAAGAAAAATAAGTTTAAAGCAGTAACTTAAAGCGGTCGAACCGAAAAACGGTCGAACGGATTTTAGCAACAACGAAGGTGCGGACAGCGTATAAAACTTGCCGGTTCGCACGAAAACAACCACAAGTCGAGAATGCGATTTAATACCGGAATTTAATACTTTCAGGCGGGCCGGAGCTGCGATTAACCGGAGTTGTTTCCGAAAAAAAAGGCCGCGGCACCGGCTTGCATAGCTGTTGCCTTAAAAGGTCCCGGGAGGGCTGCAATTAAAGCGCAAAAGGGTTCCTGAATCCGCAGGATAGAAACGTTAAAGATTCCTTCGGAACACGGATCGCGATCCGGTTTCCGGGTTATTTTATATATAAAAATATTTCAAAATATCGGACAGATTATGGCGAAAATGCGTGAAGTTGCCTAGAAATAGAGGAAAAATGGAATTTTAAGAATTTTTGAAAAAACGTAAAAAAGTGCTTGACAAGGGTATACGCATTTGGTATACTTGTCGGGCACTCGCCAAAAGAGGGGTGCAACGGACATTGAAAACTGAACAGTGAACAAACATGAAACTCGTTGGAAAATG
>CADAZX010000001.1 GCA_902792515.1 uncultured Ruminococcus sp. | reverse complement strand
TGTAGGACGCCGCAGCTTTGCATCGGCGTCGTGAACGATTCCGCGAAGCGGTCAAGTGAGAGGCGCGATGCAAAGTGCGGCAGCTTCGGGGTCGCGCTCAAAAAAAAGCTATTTACTTAGCGTTTACAAATGATAAGGAGCGGGAAACCGGGCAAACGCCGGGTAAATGCTCTTTACACAGCTTATATTAGTACTTATTGCGGCCGCAGAGCCGCGGACAAGACCTTAAGTTCCAAGTAAAAACCGGAGGGAAAACAATGAAAATAGGAATAATCAGTGTGCTGCTCGGCGACCTTTCCACCGCCGACGCGATGAAATATCTGGCGGAAGCCGGCGCGGAATGCGTCGAGATCGGCTGCGGAGGCTACCCCGGCAACGCCCACTGCAAACCGGAGATCCTTCTTCACGACGAAAAGGCGTTCGAGGAGTTCAAAAAGGCGGTTTACGGCAACGGCCTGGAGATCAGCGCGCTCAGCTGCCACGGCAACCCCGTTCACCCGAACAAGGAAATCGCGAAAAAGTACCACGACGATTTCATAAACACGATCCTAATGTGTGAAAAGCTCGGAGTCGACACTATCATCGGCTTCTCGGGCTGCCCCGGCGACTGCCCGGATTCGAAATACCCGAACTGGGTGACGTGCGCGTGGCCGGACGACTACCCCGCGATCCTCGAATGGCAGTGGAACGAGGTCCTTATTCCCTACTGGAAGAAGACGGCGGCGTTCGCGGCGGAGCACGGAATCAAAAAAATCGCGTTCGAGATGCACCCCGGATTCTGCGTATACAACCCCGAGACGCTTCTTAAGCTTCGCAACGCCGTCGGTCCGATCATCGGCGCCAACCTCGACCCGAGCCACCTCGTATGGCAGGGAATCGACGTTCCCGAGGCGATTAGATATCTCGGCGAGGCGGTCTACTACGTGCACGGCAAGGACGTCCGGGTCGACAAGGCCAACGTCGCGAAGAACGGCGTTCTCGACACCAAGAACTACGGCGACATTCTCAACCGCTCGTGGGTGTTCAGGACGCTCGGCTACGGCAACGACTACACATACTGGAAGGACATCGTCAGCATGCTCCGCACGGTCGGCTACGACGGCGTAATCTCAATCGAGCACGAGGACGGTCTGATGAGCCCGAAGGAGGGCCTCAAAAAGGCAATCGCGTTCCTGAAGGAAGTGCTCGTGAAGGAGCCCGCGGGCGAGATGTACTGGGCGTAAAACGCGAGTCTTTGTTCATTCCGGACGTCCGGAACGCGGAAAACAACGGAAAATAACGAGAAATAACGGAAAACGGAGAGATTTTTTAGAAAATGTACGACTTTTTCGCATTCATCAACAGAATGAAATATATCGAGCGCTGGGGGCTGATGCGCAACATCGTTTCCGACAACCTCCAGGAGCACTGCTTCCAGACGGCGATGCTCGCGCACGCGCTCTGCTTTATCGACAACAAATATTTCGGAGGGAAGCTCGTTCCCGAGAGAGCGGCGCTTTACGCGCTCTACCACGACTCAGCCGAGATAATCACGGGCGACATGCCGTCGCCGGTCAAGTACTACAACTCGTCCATCCGCGGCACGTACCGCGAGATCGAGGAGAACGCGCAGAACCAGATAATCGGCATGCTTCCCGAGGACTTCAGGGAGGAGTACGGCAGGATCATCAACTACGAAAACGAGGACGCGCAGTACATTCCCATCGTGAAGGCGGCCGACAAGCTCACGGCATACCTGAAGTGCGTCGAGGAGGAGCGCTGCGGAAACGTGGACTTTTCGAGCGCGCGCAAATCGCTTGAAAAAATAATCAACGACATGGACATGCCGTGCGTGAAGTATTTTATGGACAACTTCGCGGGCAGCTACGACAAGCCGCTTGACGAACTCGGGAGAAACTGAAATGGGACTTTTTGAGAAGCTTTTCGGCACATACAGTGAGAAATTCATAAAAAAAGTCAGACCGGTCGTCGATCAGATAAACGCGCTTGAGCCCGAAATGAAGGCAAAAACCGACCGCGAGCTCGCGGAGCTTACTCCGGCGTTCAAAAAGAGGCTGGCGGAGGGCGAGACGCTTGACGACCTGCTTCCCGAGGCGTTCGCGGCGGTGCGTGAGGCGGCTGTCCGTGTGCTCGGTCAGAGACACTACGACGTGCAGCTCATCGGCGGTATCGTTCTTCACAACGCGAAGATCGCCGAGATGAAGACGGGCGAAGGAAAAACGCTCGTTTCGACGCTGCCGGCTTACCTCATCGCGCTCGAGGGCAAGGGCGTCCACATCGTCACCGTAAACGACTACCTCGCGAAAAGAGACAGCGAGTGGATGGGAAAGGTTTTCCGCTTCATGGGCCTCACGGTCGGCGTGATCCTTCACGACATGAAGCCGGCTGAGCGCCGCGCCGCCTACAACTGCGACATCACCTACGCCACCAACAACGAGCTCGGCTTCGACTACCTGCGCGACAATATGGTTCTTTATAAAGAGTACCTCGTGCAGCGAGATCTTAACTACGCGATCGTCGACGAGGTCGACAGCATTCTGATCGACGAGGCGAGAACGCCGCTGATCATTTCCGGCGCGGGCGAAAAGTCGAGCGACATGTACGAAAAGGCCGACAAGTTCGCGGCGACGCTGAAGGCGCTCGTCGTGAAGGAAACCGACTCCAAGGACCTTCTCGAGGACGTCAAAGAGGACTACGTCGTCGACGAAAAGGCGCACACCGCCTCGCTCACCGAAAACGGTGTCAAAAAGGCCGAACGGTGGTTCGCGATCGACAACCTCGCCGACGCGGAGTACGCGGAGCTGCGCCACCACATCAACCAGGCGATCAAGGCGCGCGGCATCATGAAGCGCGACATCGACTACGTCGTGAAGGACAACAGCGTCATAATCGTCGACGAGTTCACCGGCCGTCTGATGTTCGGCCGCCGCTACAACGAGGGACTCCACCAGGCGATCGAGGCGAAAGAGGGCGTGAAGGTCGAGCAGGAGTCGATGACCCAGGCCACGATCACGTTCCAGAACTTCTTCAGACTCTACTCAAAGCTGGCCGGTATGACCGGTACCGCGAGCACCGAGGCGGAGGAGTTCGAGGACATTTACAATCTCGGCGTCGTCGAGATTCCGACAAACAAACCTGTCATCAGAATCGACTACCCGGACAGCGTATACCGCACCGTCAACGGCAAGTACGAGGCGCTCATCCGCGACGCGATCGAGGCGCACGAAAAAGGCCAGCCTATCCTGATCGGTACGGTCTCAATCGAAAAATCCGAGTATTTGAGCAAACTTTTCGCGCGGAAGGGCATTCAGCACAACGTTCTGAACGCGAAAAACCACGAAAAAGAGGCTGAGATCGTCGCCCAGGCGGGTAAATTCGGCGCTCTCACGATTGCGACGAACATGGCGGGCCGCGGTACCGACATCATGCCGGGCGGCAACAGCGAGTTCCTCGCGAAGCAGGAAATGCGCAGAATGGGTCTCACCGAGGAGATGATCCTTCTCGCAGACAGCCACGCCGACACCGAGGACCCGACCGTTCTCGAGGCGCGGAAAATCTACCGCGACCTTGTTGACAAGTTCAACGCGGAGATCGCGGAGGAGCGCAAAAAGGTGCTCGAGGCGGGCGGCCTGTTCATTATGGGCACGGAGCGCCACGAGTCGAGACGTATAGACAACCAGCTGCGCGGCCGTTCCGGACGTCAGGGCGACCCCGGTATGTCGCGGTTCTACCTCTCGCTTGAGGACGACCTGATGCGCCTTTTCGGCGGCGAACGTGTCGACAACATTTTCGGAATGATGAACATTCCCGAAGACCAGCCGATCGAGCACCGCATTCTTTCGAACGTTATCGAGAGCGCGCAGCGCAAGATCGAGGCGAGAAACTTCGACATCCGCAAAAACGTTCTCAAATACGACGACGTGATGAACCAGCAGAGGGAGATCATCTACTCGCAGAGGCGCCGCGTTCTGAACGGCGAAAACCTCAGAGACTTCTACCTCGGGCTCATCAAATCGCGCGCAGAGGAGCTTGCCGACACCGTTATTCCGGCGCACACGGCCGTTGAGGACAGGTCGGTGGCGGGCGCCCAGGACGCGCTCTCCGTAATCCTGAGAAGCGGCGATTTCGAGGCGCTGAAGGCGAATCTCGCGAACTTCAAAAACAAGAGCGAGCTGGCGGAGTTCATCACCGAAAAGTGCACCGAGTACTACATCGCCCGCGAAAAAATGTTCGGCGAAAACGCCAGAGAGGCCGAAAGAGTCGCGCTTCTTTACGCTGTCGACAAAAACTGGATGGAGCACATCGACACGCTCGACCAGCTGCGCAACAGTATAGGACTGCGCGCTTACGGCCAGCACGACCCGGTGATCGAGTACCAGAACGAGGCGTTCGAGCTTTTCGACATCATGAACGAGACGATAAAGCACGAGGCGCTGAGAATGCTGTTCAGCTTCGTTTTGAGGAGCGGCGAGCAGGTCGAGAGAAGGAAGGTCGCGTCATCGAGCAAGGAGGGCGCTTCCGGAAGGAGAAACCACGCGGGCTCCGCGCAGGGACCTGCAGCAGCTTCCGGTGCGGGTGCGGCTCAAGCTTCGGCTTCGGGCAGGAACGGCGGCAGGAACTCCGGAAATACCGTTTCGCGCACGGCCCAGTCGGCTCAGGCAAGGGCGGACAGCGACCGCTCCGGCAACAGCACGTCCACGTTCAAGCGTGACAAGTCGAAGGTCGGCAGGAACGACCCGTGCCCGTGCGGCAGCGGCAAAAAGTACAAGAACTGTTGCGGAAAGGACGCGGAGGACTGATTTTGCGGTCTTTATAAGGTAGAGTCGCGTGTGTCTCGCGCGAGGGCGACTTTTAGCGGTCGCACTTTGCGTCGTTGAATAAAGGTAAGTGCGGTTGCTAAACCGGAGACCAAGCGGAGACATACGCGGGTCTGCGTAAAGAGCATTAAATAAGCACTTCCAAAAGAAAGTGAGGTGAATCGCATTGACGCTTCAAGACATAGCAAGACGTTTCAGAAGGATCAACCTGCCGGAAGGCGGCGAAGAGACGCAGATGGACATCGCGTACAGACTGTACAACAATGCGATTCTGCTCATTAAAGCCGGCCGCAACAACGAGGCGAGACGCGATCTGAAAGAGGCTGTCAGGCGCTACCCGCGCTTCGACGACGCGTATATGCTTCTCGGGTTGACACATTTCGCGTGCGGGAACAGGATCGACGCCATGAAGACGATCAACATGATCTCCGACCCGAACCGCCACAGCGAGGCGATGCGCTACTACGACGCGCTTGCGAGCGGGGAAGACGTCACGCTTGAGGGCGAGTTCTCTGAGGCGGGCGGCGAGACGGACGCCGAGAGGCGCAGAAGGCAGCTTGAACGCGAGTACTCTTACGGAAGGCAGGTCGGCGGACGTCAGGAAGGCGCGGAAGGCGGCGAAGAAGCGGTCGCGGATCTTGTTTTCGACCCGGATGAAGAGGACAGGCGCGACAGACAGCCGCTCAGCGACTTCGAAAAGAGGTTCCGCGCGGCGCAGAAATCGGTCAGCGGAGTCGACGCCTTTGACGCGGGACTTAAAGAAAACGAGCCCGCGCGGCGCAAAAACAGGCGACCTTCCGCTCCCGTGGTTACACCGGCGGGAAGCGCCTCAAGCGTCGCGTTCGGAACGGCTGACGAGTATGACGACGACACCGTCGAGGAGCCGGTAAATGCCGGTACGGACGGCGAAACAGGCGAAACGGAAGGCGGTAATTCGGCCACGCAGGCCGGAAACGCGCAGTCGGAGAGCACCGTTTCGTTCGACAACGACGAATTCGACGCGGAGATCATTCCTACACCCGCAAGGCCTTCGGGCTCCGAAAACAGGACCGGCAGAGCGCCGGACCCGGCCCGCGAACAGGACAGTTTCAGGCCGGAAGAGAGCGTTCCCGGCGGCGAATCCGCCAAAAACGAAACGCCGAACGAGGGCGAAACGTCAAAACCGGCATCTTTTGAGGAACGCGTCGCCGCGGCCAAAAAGTCCGGCAGAGGCCGCGGCTCCGACGGCACCGAGACTCCTCCGCAGCCCGGCTTTGTGAACAAGAAAACAGCCGTCATGGCTGTCATCGTCGCGGCGTGCATTCTTGTTACCGCCGCGGTTTCCGCACTCGCGCTGAAGTTGCATCTCGGCCACATAAACAAGAACTCCCCGCAAGGTACGGAAGCGCCGACGGCGACCTCCGGACCGGAGACGGGAGACCCCGAAGCAACTCCGAACCCGTTCGGGACGGATGCGCGGACGGAAGACCCCTCCGGGACGCCTGATATGAACGAACCAACCGCTCAGCCCACCGAAGAGCCGACGCCGACGCCGCAGGGCAAAACAGAGTCCGAACTTCGCGAAGAGGCATCTCAGAAGCTCTCGGAGGCGAAGAACCTTTTCGCGGCGAAGTCGTATTACGAATGCGTCGAGCTGATGAGTTCCTTCGACTGGTCGCATCTCGACCCCTCGCTTACTGCCGAAAAGAACACGCTCGCCGGCAAGGCGCTCGCGACGTTTTCGAACGAATACTACAACCTGATGTACTCGAACGTCGGCAAGGAGGACTGGAACGCTGTTCTCAAATACGCGCTCCCGCTGATCAAGCACAACCCGGAGTACGAACGCGGCGCGCCGGTATATTTCAGTGCGGGCAAGGCGTACGATTTTCTGGGCGACAAGGAGAAGGCGGAGTTCTACTACCGCGAGACGATGGCGAGGTATCCGGGCACGAACGACGCGGAATACGCGAGGTACCGTTTGTCGCTGCTGACAGGCTGACGTGACGGCGCGGGAAGAGGCGCTGACCGGAACGGCGCCGCAGGAACGCGCAAAAGAGTAGCGCAAAAGAGTAGCGCAAAAGAGTGACAACCCCGCGCAAAACAGTTGCGCAAAAAAGTAATAATGTATTTAGAAGGCGGAAGGCGCCCCTGTGGCCGCCGAACCGGCGCAAAAAGCGAAAATCGGAATATTTTCCGAAAAATTCGAGAAAACGCAAAAAAGTAGTTGACACGGCATTTAGCTTTATGGTAGAATAGCCGTTGCCGCAATTTTCTGGAGGTGTAAAACGATGAGAGTAAAGGTAATAATGGCGTGCACAGAATGCAAGCGCAGAAATTACATAACGATGAAAAATAAGAAAACCACGACAGAAAGACTTGAACTCAGCAAGTTCTGCAAATTCTGCAACAAACACACCGTTCACAAAGAGACGAAGTGATAAAGGTTTATTCGGAGGATTATTATGGCATCCGCTAACAACGCTGCTAAGAAGAACCCCGGCAAAGTGAAGGCGTTTTTCCAGAAGATCGGAAAAGCCATTGCCGGTTTCTTTAAGGGCATATCCGGAGAGCTCAAGAAGGTCACCTGGCCTACCAAAAAAGAGCTTTTCAAGAGCACGGTTTCCGTGCTTGCTGTTTGCCTGGTAATCGGTGCCCTGATTTTCGGCATTGATTCCCTGCTTAAATTCCTTGTCGAGTTTATTCGCGCATAAGGATTTTTAGCCGCGCCGTGAAACATTCAAGATGTTACGCGCAAATTATACGACGAGAATGCGATTTTTGAAGGAGGAGGGTTACCTGGCATGAGTGCACTTGAATTTAAATTGTCATCGAATGACGACGATCAGGAAAAGAAGACCCGCGAGCCGGAGATGAAGTGGTACGTTATCCACACGTATTCGACGTACGAGAACAAGGTCAAACAGTACCTTGAGAGCAAGATCGAGAACTCCGATCTCGGCAAGACCGTTTCCAAAATCGTCATCCCGATGGTCGAAGAGACTGTTTTCAAGGACGGCAAGGAGAAGACCGAACTCAAGAAGGCTTTTCCCGGTTATGTTCTTATTAAAATGATTTATACCAAGGAGACTTGGTATATCGTCAGAAATACGCCCGGTGTCACAGGCTTTGTAGGCCCTGACCCGATGAACCCCACGCCGCTTACCCCCGAGGAGGTAAGAGCTCTTAACGTGGATATCGACGACATTTCCGACGAGATCTACATCGATGCATTCAAGATCGGCGACCGCATCGCGATCATCTCGGGACCGCTTGCCGGAAACGAGGGCACGGTCGAGGCCGTTCTCAAGGACAAAAAATGCATCAAGGCTATGGTATCTATGTTCGGCAGGAAGCTTCCCGCCGAGCTGGAATACATACAGGTTGAGAAGATCGACGACTGATAAAGTTGTAAAAACGGTCTTCGCGCGCCGCTGGTAAAGCCATTCCGGCACGTGCGTAAAACAGCCTGAATTTATTGGGAGGTGGAAAGTATGGCTAAAAAAGTTACGGCATTTGTAAAATTACAAATACCCGCAGGTAAAGCAACACCGACTCCACCGGTTGGACCAGCTTTGGGTCAGTATGGCTTAAACATCATGGGATTCTGCAAAGAATTCAATGAGAGAACGAAGAATGACGCAGGTCTCATCATTCCTGTCGTCATCACCGTTTACGCTGATAAGACGTTTACGTTCATCACCAAAACTCCGCCGGCAGCCGTTTTGCTCAAGAAAGCCTGCAAAATCGACAGCGGATCCGGCAAGCCGAACCGCGAGAAAGTTGCAACCATTTCGAAGGCTGACGTTATGAAGATCGCGGAGCAGAAAATGCCCGACCTTAACGCGGCGGACGTTGAAGCTGCGGCCAGCATGATCGCGGGCACCGCGAGAAGCATGGGCATCGTGGTTGTGGATTGAGAGTAAGGAGAGTGAACGCGAATGTTTAGAGGAAAAAAGTATAAAGACAGCATCAAGGCTGTTGATACATCCAAGCTTTACGAACCCACAGAAGCAATCCAGAACGTTATCTCCTGCGCGAAGGCCAAATTCGACGAGACCGTTGAGCTCCACATGAGACTCGGCGTCGACTCCAGACAGGCTGACCAGCAGGTCAGAGGCAGCGTAGTGCTTCCTAACGGAACCGGTAAGACGAAGAGAGTGCTCGTTTTCGCGAAGGGCGACAAAGTCACCGAAGCTGAAGAGGCCGGTGCTGATTACGTCGGCGGCGAAGAGCTTGTCAACAAGATCAAGAACGAGAACTGGTTCGATTTCGATATCGTTGTGGCGACTCCTGACATGATGGGCGTTGTCGGACGCATCGGTAAGCTCCTCGGCCCCAAGGGCTTGATGCCTAACCCGAAGTCCGGAACGGTTTCCATGGACGTCAAGAAAGTCATCGCGGAGATCAAAGCCGGTAAGGTTGAGTACAGACTCGACAAGACCAACATCATTCACTGCCCGATTGGCAAGGTTTCCTTCGGCGAGCAGAAGCTCCTTGAGAACTTCAACGCTCTTTACGAAGCGATCCTCAAAGCCAAACCGGCAGCCGCCAAGGGTCAGTACGTGAGAAGCGCGGTTGTTTCTTCCACGATGGGCCCCGGCATCAAGATCAACCCGACCAAGATCTGAGGATCTCAGCGGATTGATCGTTTAAAAACAAATATTACTGCCTGAGACGTCGGTCCGGCGGCATTTTCGATAGTGTCCGCCCGTAAATCCTGCCGAGGTATGAAAAAGCGATTCCGGAAGCTGTGGCGCGCCCGTATGGACGGCGCGGTCCGGCCCGGAAATGCTCCTTTAAACCTTCGGTATGTCTTGGGACATGTCGAAGGTTTTTGATTTGGAAGGAGGTGCAAGTTAAAAAATGCCAAGTCAAAAGATTTTAGAAGAGAAGAAGGGTATCGTTGCCGGCATCAAGGAGGATCTCGAAAACTCCAAGGGAACGGTCATCGTTGACAGCAGAGGTCTTACCGTTGAGGAGGACACCGCTCTCCGCGTGGCTCTCAGAAAGGCAGGCGTCAAGTACGTCGTTCACAAGAACACGCTCGTGACAAAAGCCGTTGAGGGTACCTCCATGGAAGGTCTCACGAAGTACCTGAAGGGTCCCTCCGCAATCGCTACCGCACCCGACTACACATCGGCCGCGAAAATTCTGAGCGAATACGCGAAGAAGTACAAGCAGCTGAGCGTTAAGGGCGGATTCTGCGACGGTGAGGTGCTCGACGCCGCAGGTGTTGAGAGACTGGCGAACGTTCCTTCGAAAGAGGGTCTGCTCTCCATGCTGCTCAGCGCTCTCACGGGCAACATCAGAGGCTTCGCAGTCGCCGTCAAGGCGGTTGCCGAGAAAAAGGAACATCAGGGCGCGTAATGAATCAAGTCGCGTTTTAGCTTGTTTTAGGTAAAATTTGATAAAACTGCCGCCGGATCCGAAAGCACGCGGACCGGACGGATGGGGCGGAAATGAAACCGCCTGAGACGTGCGAAACAAACATAAAAATTTATTGGAGGAAAATAAAATGACTGAGAAGATCCAACAGATCATCGATACCATCGATACCATGACAGTTCTTGAACTTTACGATCTCGTAAAGGCAATCGAAGAGAAATACGGCGTTACCGCTGCGGCAGCTGTTGCAGTTGCTCCCACGGCCGGTGGCGAAGCTGCTCCTGCAGAAGCTGAGCAGACCGAATTCACCGTTGTGCTGAAGAGCGCAGGCGGCAACAAGATGAACGTTATCAAGGTCGTTAAGGACGCTTGCGGCGTTGCTCTTATGGACGCTAAGAAGCTCGTAGACGGCGCTCCCACCAACCTCAAAGAGAACATCTCCAAAGAGGATGCGGACGCTCTCGCAGCCAAGCTGAAGGAAGCCGGCGCAGAGGTCGAGATCAAGTAATCGAACGCTGATTAAATGCTCTTTACGCAAGCGGCACGGTCGTTTTGAAAGATTACTTCGTTACCCGGGGGTTAGTGCAATTTCCGAAAACAATGTGTCTTGCGACGATTACTGCCGCTTGCTTTGCGCGGACCCGCGTGTGTCTCCGCTTGGTCTCCGGTTTAGCTGGCGCTAAAAGTCGCCCTCGCGCGAGACGTTTTATGTTGGCGGCATGAACGATTCCGCGAAGCGGTCAAGTGAGGGCCGCAACATAAAATGCGGCTTCGGGGTCGCGCACGCAAAAATAGCTATTTACTTAGCGTTCGATCGGACGCTAAGTAGCAGAGGTCGAGATCAAGTAATCGAACGCCTTTCGCGTTAAAAATCATTTCGAGACGGGCCGCGTCAGAGTTTTTGATGCGGCCCGTTTTTTACGGTTTACCGTCGGGGTCTGCCATGATTGAACTGAAATATCCGGTGTTGCTCGTTCACGGAATGGGCTTCCGGGACAGAAAGAGAATATGCTACTGGGGCAGGATTCCGAAACGCCTGGAGCGCGAAGGCGTGCGCGTCTTCTTCGGCGGCCAGGACAGCAACGGGAGTCTTGACGGCAACGCCTCGTTCCTGGCGGAGCGGATAACCGCGCTCGCGGCGGAGCACAAGATCGAAAAGTTCAACGTCATCGCCCACTCCAAGGGAGGCCTGGAGATGCGGAAGGCAATCACGCACCTCGGTATCGCCCCCTACGTCGCCTCGCTTACGACGGTTTCAACGCCCCACAGAGGCTCCAAAACGGTGGACTTCTTCATGAAGATGCCGGCGTGGCTCATGAAGGCGGGCTGCGCCGCCTGCGACCTGTGGTTCAGGCTCTTGGGCGACAGGAAGCCGCGTACCTTCGAGGCGGTCAGAGCGCTCACCACAACTGCGGCGGAGGAATTCAACAAAGAGACGCCGGACGTTACCGGGATCTACTACCAAAGCTTTGCGTTCACGTTCAAAACGAACCGGAGCGATATGACGATGTTCCTGCCGCACCTGGTCGTGAAGCATCTCGAGGGCGAAAACGACGGCCTGGTGACGCCTGAGTCGGCGGAGTGGGGCGATTTCAGGGGCACTTTCACGGGGAACTCCAACCGCGGCGTGTCCCATTGCGACGAGGTCGACATGCGCAGGCACCGCCTCACGAAGCGGGAAGGCGACGGCATCTCGGACATTCCCGAGTTCTACGCGGGCATCGTGAAGGAGCTTGCGGAGCGGGGATTTTAATACAAGCTCAGGAATATGCTGCGGGCTTAAACATCCCGCTTTAACAAAAAGAAAAACGTTAGACCGTGTCGATGCGGCTAACGTTTTTTTAGTAAGACCGTCACAGCGCTTCAAGTGCGAAGCGGAAAAAGCAAAACTGTTCATTGATCGAACAGCTCATAAACGCTCTCAAACCCGGCGGAAGATATTCTGTTAAGAATACTGGAAATATCTTGAATCGGCTCCGTACAGCCGCCCAGAATCCATTTCCGGAAGACGGCAATTCTTCCCCAAAAAAGAAAAGTATACAAAACAGAAGCTTCCAAATCCGGAATATTCGTGTTTTCGCTGATTACACTTTTGATGATGTCACTTAGTTCATTGTCGAGACGTTCCGCGAAGTGAAGGGTATTATTCGTTAAAAGGATGGACCTGTACTCATACAGTTCTTCGTTAAAAACCGCGCCGATTTTATGCAGAAACTCCTGCCTTCCGGAAAGAAACTCCTTTAAGTCAGTTTTCTTCAAAATGCTCGTGATGCGATCCAGCACAATTTCTTCGATTGCCAGTTCAATTTCTGTGATATTGCTGAAATGCCGGTAAAAAGTCGATTTGTGAACGTTTGCGGCAAGCAGAATATCTTTGACGGATATGGTGTCGCGTTTTTTTTGAGAGAGAAGCTTAAGGTATGCTTTGATAATTGATTTTTTGGTTGCTTCCGATCTGGGATCCGGCTTACTGATGTGCATAAAAGAAATTCCTCCGGGAGATTAGTATTGTTTATTACCGCGTAGTTTTGAGACTAAAACGCTTAATGTGGCAGTAGAACTCTTCTGGCGAAAGAATTATAATACTTTTAAACTAGGGGGTCAACCCAATTAGATTATGCGACCGGAGGGATGAGAATATGAGAAACAAAGTCGTTTTTATAATACTAGCCTTCATTTTAGTTTTGTCAGGGTGTACGAATGGTAGCATAATTCCCGGAGAGAAAAAAACGGACCACACAGGTACAAAAATATATAACCCGCAATATTCTCATTACATGATTAGAGAAAAATATTCATTTGATGAATTGCTTGAGGAGTCAACCCACATTGTCGATGCGGAATATTCCGGTGACGGCAGCGACGGATTATTACTGTTTGAAGTGGTTGACACTCTGAAGGGAGAGGTCTCGGAGGCCGTAATACACGTTTACGAAGATGACAGCAGTCGCGTTTATAAAAAAGGAGTGCGTTATTTACTGTTTCTTGTTAAATATGTTCACGTATTCCACTATGAGCACCCTCATTATTATTCAATGGGGGGCCCTTTAATCACCGAAAATGATGCGGACTGGAAAGAGAAACACGAGACCGTAGAGGCGGCAAAGGACAGCTTTGCAGACAGCGTAAAAGAGTACGGAAGGCCGTTTATAGTAACGGACAGTCTGAAGGATGTCCTCGATTTTGCGCCATATATCTTTGTGGTGACTGTTGAAAGTATAGAGGGTAAGAGCACGGTGTACCCGACTACATGCTACGTCTGTAAGGTAAAAGAGTGCTTAAAGGGGAAGGTTGAGGAAACTCTGATTATTAACGGAGCCGCACGCATTGTGGTAACGTTGTTTAACGGCACGGTCAGACTAAATCATGATTATGTGGTGCTTCTGTGGTGTGCAGATCAGAACTCACCGATTTACGGGCCTGCCGCGCCAAAACTCAACGTGTTTGACATATCGCATTATGACGCAATAAAGGCCCGCCTGTCTTGAAAACGACGCACGACGTCCCGGATATATGTAACAATTTTCGATATGCCCGAAAACCGTTGGAGACACCGGTACTCATCATGATAATGGGAACCGGCCAACCTGGAGCACAAAAATAGCGCTGTCTGAGATGATCTGACGGCGTTGTTTTTGCATAGGGGGATTGACTTTCGGAATAGTTGCTTGTCATCGCTCAGTTTTTCGTTAGAGGATTCTTTATCATGGGTGCGCGCATACAAAAACAGGCAATTTTGATTGATTACCCGGAACGCGAAGTTATGTGAGTTTTCGTGTAATTAATTATGTACCACGTGACAGAGATAAAAGAGTGTTGCAAACTTTATTTTTTGTAATATAATATATGACAGAAAAACAAATTGCATAAGGAGGCGTGTTTAATTGAAGAAATATCTGATTTTCGGATTATTCGCGGCGCTGATCGTTTTTTCTCTCGCCTCATGCAGACCGGGAGAGAATCAGCCGGTTTCGACCCCGGACGGTGCGTCATACACCGCTGCTCCGGAAGTTACCGAAGCGCCACCCACTGTGACGCCGATAGAAACTCCTTCACCGACACAGGTTCCGGACTTTACGTCGGCGGTTGAGTTCTTGAGCCGGACGTGGGTCATTTCAGACGATACGCAAGACGAAAAGAATACGAAGGAACCGGAAAAACTCGAGCCGGGGCAGAGATATATCGGAGGCACCCCTAATTACGCGCGCGAAAAGTACTCGCTTCTGATTCTTGACAAGGACCAGTCACGCAAGCTGCTGGCCGCGGAGGACCTTACAAGTATTTCCTACCGCCAGTCCGAGTGCCTGCCGATTATGCTCAGGTGGGACGACGTCAGCGTGCTTGACATGTACGAAGATTGGGAATACAAAGCATGGAGGGCGTATTATTACTATCTGGAGGATTCGACCGTCATCATTGTCAATGACGCATCGAGAAGAGACGACAGGCTGGAAGGCTATGACAAGGCCTGGATTCTTGTGATTCCGAAAGAAGACGAAGATAATTACCGGTCTTGGATTCCGCCGAAGGGGACGGTTGTCAAGCGCACCGACCGGAATGCGTCGCTTTATGAACCGTATTACGAGCGCCTGCGCGAGTATTTTGACGAGGACCCGGAAGCCCCCGCACTTGTGGGACGACTCAGAACCTCCTATGAAAAGCATATGACAGATTATACCGAATGGATGAACTGGAGGACGGAGCATCCGGACTACTACGATGCGTGGAAACAGTTGTCGTATCCGGAAAAGCCGCTTGCGAACGATTCGGATTCATATGCATTCTTCAGGGCTGACTATCTGGTTTGGTGTAATGTGTTCAAAGATGCAGACGAGGAGGCGGTAAGCCTGTATGACGAACAGGGAGAAAACAGGGTCGACCTTCCTAAGACGTACCTTCAGATAAAGCAGTACGGAGTTCCGAAGGAAGAAATGCTCGAATTCGTCAAGTGGATGAAGTGGTCCGGCGCCAAATACGAGCAGCTTCTTAACGAAGAGGATGTGGAGGTGCTTTACTCGAACGACGACGATGCAGTCCGGCGTCGCTTTGCGGCGAAAAACGCGGTGTATTTTGAGGGAAAGGTGTATTCCCAAGCCAATGTGCTGAGCTGGGTTCCGGCATATGACATTGCCCGCATGTTCACGCGCGAAGAGTTCGAAAAATATGCCCCGGAGGAGGCTATTACGTATTTGCGGGATATTTCTTCCGCCCGCCGAGAACGGATAGAAAACGCGTGGGACGAGTACGACAGGATCAGCAGGGAGGACGAAGGGGAGCTTGACATAGATTCCGCCGTGAGAGTCTTCGAAGACTTTATGAAGATCTACGAGGAAATCAAGTATTCACCGGATGCGCTTGCCGGCGACCCGGTCTGGCCGTATGATCCGGATTACTTTTTGTCTTACGAGGAAGGTCAGTATCTGCGGTTTTGCAAACTGCCGTTTTCTGAAATTTTCGAACAGTTTGCAACAGTTCTCTCCCCTGATATACGCGACAACTACCGCTTAAAAACGTCCAACACAAAGTGCCAGTTTACTTACTTTATATGGGACGGCTGGTTTGATGCGGACGGGCATGACATGAATTACCACATATCGGCGAACCCCAAGTTTTACAACGGGACTGTCGAACTATTCGGCGACGGCTACGCGCTTGCCGACCATATCAGAATTGTTGAAAACGGCAACGACCGCGCTGAAGTGACGTTGACTGCGAAAAACAGGAGCGGAGACGGAGAACAGACTTTCAACGCGACATTCTCCAAGTACGGAGGAAGATGGTACATTTCCGGGGGAAGTATTCTTGAACTGCTGGCACCCGTCGAATGAACCGTTATCCGGAAGATACGGTGATCATCCGGACCGGGTTATGTTTTCCGGAGACGGGTCAGAACATTCCATCGTGCTTTCCTATGGGGATATTGCGCAGATAAAGAGGGAGTAAGTTGTTCTCCTTCGTGATGGAGGTGAGACTTCAGCAATTTATGCGCTGGCCGCGCCCAAACTCAGCGTTTTTGATCTTTCGAATTATGACGAGATAAAGGCACTCATGGCTTGAGAAAAAACGGCGCACGACGTGCCGGATATATGTAACAATTATCTATACGCCCGAAAACCGTTGGAAACACCGGCTTTCGGGCCGTTTTTAATCAAAAACATTCCCAATTCACTGTTTATGGCAGTTTTTCTTTTATTCTCCGATGGTTAAACTGCTTCATTCCCGACAAACTGAAGAATTTTCCGGGAATGACATTTTGTCTCTTTTTTAAATAGCAAAGTCATGGTAGAATAGAGGCGGAGGGGTCGGGATTGGCTGTTTTGGTTGGCGAGAAAATCAAAGATCTGAGAATCGAAAAGGGCTTGACGCAGGATGAACTTGCGGACAGGCTTTGTGTTTCGCGCCACCTTGTCAGCAAATGGGAGATCGGGAAGCGTTACCCCGGCTTCAAAACGTTGCAGGCAATCGCGGAGGTGTTTGACGTTGAACCCGGCCGGCTGATTCACGCGGACAGAATGGTTTACGACGAACTCGACACGTGCATTCCCGCCGGCATGGACCCCAAGGACGCCTCAAAACTGGTCGAGAAGTATATCGGCACGCTGACCGAAGCGGATTCCGCGGTATTTCTGATGAGATACGTGAGATTTATGGACACGAAGACGATTGCCGGCAGGCTCGGGAAGAGCGACGGCACGATCCGCAACAGGCTGGTTGTTTTGAGGAGGGCGCTCAGGACTTTTTTGGAGAGGTGTCAGGAATGAAAAGAGAAGAACTGTATGACGTTATAGCCGGGCTTGACGAAGACATTCAGGAGAGGGCTTATGAACTGGAGCACACCGAAAGGAAGACGGTTCCGTTCATGAAGGTCTTTGTTCCTGTCGCGGCTTCGCTGGCGGCGATACTGCTGGTCGCGGCGGTTTTGCTCGCGGTGTTCGCCTCGAAAATGAATAAAGGTCCCCACGGCGGGAACGACGACCCGGACGGCAAAACGCAGGTCACGGAGAACCCCGCGCTGGCATTCCCGACAGAAACCCCGGCAGGCGAGACGCAAATTCCTGCCGAAACCGCAACGCCTTCCCAGACACCGGCACCGACCGAAATCGCAACCGCCGAGCCTACCCAAACGCCTGAAAATCCAAGCGTGCCGACTACTTTCACGCAAGACGGCGTGACGGTCACCTACCTTTCCTACAGGAACGCCAATCGCGAACTGATCTCTTTCAACGGCGGGAGCGTCGGCGCGGAGATGATCCCCACAGACGTGATGGGCGAGCACAGCGGCTGCGGCGGCGTGTACTACAACCGGTATACCGGGGAGATAATATGCCTCGAACATGAGTTCATAAAAGCGTCGGGAATCGACGTAGGCAAGAACCGCCTGGAATTTATAGTTGACAGGGCGGACAGAAACAACGTGGCGGTGACTGTTCTGTATGAGAATCGCTACACGCCTTCCGGCATTTGGGTGATGAACAGATCGGAAGGAACGGCGACTGCTCTTCCGCTTCCTGACGGGTACCAGGGGTTTCAGACCGATGTGCTTGATCTTTACGTCAGCGACATTTACGACGGCGTTGTTTGCGTATGTGTAAATTCTTCTCAAGCCGGGCACTATATCAGCCTTTACGATTATAAAGCCGGGAAGACGGAGACGGCGCATTACGTGGAAGGAAAGCGGACAACGGGTGTTTTCCTGACCGGAAACATATTGGAAATACAAAACTTCTGGAACACGCCAAGCTACGACGGTGAGACCGAGGTGGTCAATCATCACGAGACACTGTTCTATAACCTTGACACGAAAATTCTTGTCGAGCTTCCGGGCGACTCCAATTATTATTTCGGCGGGAAGGTCTTTTCCGTTGACGATTATCAGTTCCCGTCTTCCGGGGTTGCCGCCTACGACGCCGCCACCGGTGAAGTTCTCGCCAACGAGAAGGTGCTTGTCATTCGCGAAAACAAACACGGTTCAATAAGACAGATATCAATCAAGGACACAACCACCGGCGAGAAAACCGTTATTACCGAAAATGCACTTGCAAGCTGCATGGCATGGAGCGACGACAACAGCCGCTTCTACGCCTACTCGCTGGAAAACGGTGAACTTTACTGCTACTTTACCGAATCCCAAACGTGGGCAACGATCAGCCTGAAAGGTATTTCAAAAGATCCCGAACGGATCAACGGACGCGTATACGCGGTATTCACCGATTACTCGCTGGCTGTCGGCGACAACCCGGAGGACGTGACGATCTACTACTCCAGAACGCTGCAGGAAGTTCCCGAAACGCCCGCTTACGAAGACGAAAGGGTGGATTCCCCCTGCTGGGACGAGTACAGAGACATCAAGTTTTGGAATGGCTTTGAAAAGGAGACGTATTTTCAATACGCGACAAGAGAGAATATAATTCACGGCGACGGCTTCGGCAGTATCAATACGAAGCGCTCCGACGACTTCAACCTGCTGAAATCGTTAATAATATTTACACTGGAGTCCAGAGGCGATTTTACGGAGATGAAGGAGTTCAAGGTGCCTGATTCCGTTCTGGTCTGCACCGTATATTGCAGGACTTTTAGCATGAACTTTTACGAGCTCGGAGACGGTATGTTTTTGAGAATCGACCGGGAGTATTCCCCGCTCGTTGAAGTGGTCAGCGGCATTTACGAGTTCCCGAAGGAGGCGTTTCAAAAGATAGAAGAAGCGCTCGCGGCAATCGTTCCGGTGCCTGAGACTTAAGCGGGCTGCGGGCGTGAATTCGCGGCAGAATAAATGCAAAAAAGGGCGGCCGGGAGGGCGGAATCCTCCCCGGCCGCAAATTATATATACGGCTCAATGTGAAACACTAATGAGTGTCAGTCAAGCACCCCGTGCTCCATGGCGGGATTCATCAAGGGCTGCCGCTCGTAAACGGACTTCATGGCGACCTCGCGGCGATCGTTCCCGCTGCGGGTGAAGCCGTCCATTATTTCGAGCACGTGGTAGGTCTGGTTGGAATTGGCGCGGAAGGGCCTTCCCGTTTGGAGGGCCTTGGCCATGTCGGCAAGACCTAGGCCGCGGCAGTTGTCAGGGTAGTCGAAGACGGCAGGTACGTCTTTCATTTCGCCCTCCGCCGTGAACAGTTTTATCGGGCCGCTGAAGCAGTTGGGGTCGGGAACGTAAAGCGTGCCTTTGGAGCCGTACACTTCGAGCCGCGCCTGGCCGGGGTAGTACACGTCGAACGTGGTGTAGAGCGTGCCGATGGCGCCGTTCGTGAACCGGAGATTTCCCGCGTAGAGGGTCGGGACCTCGACCTTCACGACTTCGCCGTAGTGGGGCTTGCTGGTAATCAGGCGCTCCGGGAAGAACGTGCCGGTCATCGCGGAAACCGACTCCACGCCGCCGCAGAGGTTCAGCATCGCGGTGAGGTAGTAGGGACCCATGTCGAACATCGGGCCGCCGCCGTACTTGTAGTAGAACGCAGGGTCGGGATGCCAGGTCTCGTGGCCGTGGCAGATCATGAAGCCTGCGCAGCCCACGATGTCGCCGATCACGCCGTCGTCGATCAGCTTGCGGCAGGTCTGGATTCCCGCGCCAAGGAAGGTGTCCGGAGCGCCGCCGAGCATCAGGCCTTTGGCTTTTGCGAGAGCCATGATCTCGTTGCCTTCCTCGAGGGAGGCGGCGAGGGGCTTTTCGGAATAGACGTGTTTGCCGGCGTTAAGGGCCGCCATCGACACGCCGTAGTGCTCGTATGGGCGCGTGATGTTGAGTACGATGTCGACCTCCGGGTCGGCAAAAAGCTCGTACATGTCCTTGTAGATCTTCGGAACGTTGTAGAGCTTCGCCGCGTTCTGCGCGCGCTCGGGAATGAGATCGCACACGCCGATGACTTCGACCTCTTTGAAGCGTTTGGTGATGTTTTCCAGATATATGCCGCTTATCGCGCCGCAGCCGACGAATCCGATTTTTACTGTTTTCATGTTGCCTCCTTAAACTCTTTTCAAAGCTCGGTTATACTCAATTTATATCGTTGTGGGTGCTTTATTCGCCAAAATCCCGGATTCCGCGCAGAAATTCGCTCGCGTTCAGATAGTCGACGCCCCATTCCGCGCACATGGGTTCACCGCGGTAAATCACGGCTTTTCCCGCGATTTCGCCGAAGATGCGGCGGATATTCCCGCTATTGCGTTCGTCCAGCAGGTGCCTGCACTGCTCTCTTACGGGAACCGTACCGTGCTTGATCTCGTACAGCCGGCAGCTGCCGTTCTTTTTGTCGTAGACGATCATATCGATCTCACCGCCGATAAACTGATACTTGAACACGTCGAATCCGCGGCCGGACAGGGCGTGTTTTGCCTCCGTCAGCACGATTTCCTCAAGCATTCTGCCCTTGACTTCGTCGAGAATCTTTTCGATGACGTAGTCTTTTTCCGCCTCGGAGAGTTCCGCAAAAATGGCATCCTTTTTAAGCGACCAGACGAGAGCTTCCGCCTGGCAGTAGCGCATTCCCGGCTGGGTGACAACAACGTTTTCGCTGTCGTCTTCATCGCCCGCGCCAGACGCGTATCTCACGGGAATACTGTCGATCAGATCCAACGCTTCAAGGTAGGCGCGGATCTCCCGGACGTGGGCCGGCTTCAGCTCCGTTACGGTTTCCGAAGCGTTTTTGATGTCGAGAATTTGCATCAGCCTTTCCGTGATCTTCCCGCGGTCGACCGTCTGCAGGATATTAGTGCGCAGCGCGGGGTTGCGTTCGCGAAGGAGATTCTTTTCGGCGAGCGAAAAATCACCCGACCTGAAGTCGTCCTTCAAAACCGACAGCACGAAGCGGTGGTTCATGTCCTCGATGATGCGGTTGATCGCGTTCGTCAGCTCGTGTGCGTCGTAAAGCTCCTTCAGATGCATGAACCGGGTGCCGCTTTCGTAGCATTTCAGACTGTGCTGAATGTTGCGGCAGATGGCGGTGTCGATATACCTGCGGGTGCTCTCGTCGTCGCGGAAGGAGACCGATTCGTCGCGCAGTTCCGGATCGTCGAAATCGTATTCGCCGGCTCTGAGCGTTCCCCCGAAGCGGATATAGTCGTCGATGTCGTCGGTGTGCAGCAGGCGGGAATGCTCCGCAAAGGAGATCCGGGTCGTGTGGATCGTGAACGTTCTGTCGTAGAGTTCATTCCTCTCCGCGAGCCAGAAGCCGAGGGAATCGGTACCGGAGACGACGATCTTCATGCCTCCGGCGGCGTAAATGTCCGCAAGCGCCGAAGCGGTGTCGATGAAGTCGTCAATAAACGTGATCTCGTCAATGAACGCGTACTTATATCCCGCTTTGGACAGCCGGTCAATCGCGTTATAAAGCCCAGACATCGTTTGACCCTTTTGCGCCTTTATATAGAAGGCCTTTTTGCGGGTCTCGCTGTCCATTTTTCCTATTGCCTGGAAGAGAAGGGTGGTCTTCCCGGTGCGGCGGAGGCCGTATACGACCATGATTCGCGGCGACCAGGGACCGTGCAGATACTCCTCAATATCGGAAAAACAGTCTCTTGTGTCAAGCTTTGACGGTTCGGCCACGAGCCGGTCGAGACGGTCGCCTGTGATCGCGGCAATACCGTTATTATATCCGCCGGAAGCGTTGTAACTGACGATGTCGCCTTCGCCAACTGTTTCGGCTGTGAAGGAGGGCTCGAAAGCGAGCAGAGGGGCGGCCTTTTCGAGGGACTTCAGCAGTTCGGCAAGTTCTTTCCGGCGCGCGATTTTCGCCTTGATTTCCTCGTATTCACTGTCTTTTATATACCTGCTTTTTATTTTTCCGTTTTCGGTCCACTGCAGATAGTGGCGGACCTTTCCGCCTATTGTTTTGTTGGAGATATAGCCCTTCGGCAGTGAAGCCAGTTCGATTCTCAGTTTTTCAACAATATCCATAAAACCGCCTCCGTTTCAGGTCCACTGACATTATAACCTATTTTAACCTATTTTGCAAGAGGTTATAGGTTATTTTTGGCGGTTTTTTCGGCGTTTTTTTGCGGGTTCGTGAATGATTCGTGAATGAAAAAGGGCAGGAAGGTTGGGCTTTTGCCCGCCCGCCTGCCCGTGATAAGACGTCAGTACATTTTCGCGTTGTTTTCGAAGCGTTCGGTGGTGAGGCCCTTGTCGAGCACGACCTGCCGGCCTTCTGCTGCCCAGAGCATGCCGCGCTTCATCATGATCTCCGCGTTCGGCGACTTGTCGAAAACGTCGTCGTGGTGGCCGAGCGAGGTGTAGAAGACGCGGCCGTTGCCCCAGAATTTCGTCCACGCGACAGGCATGTCAACCGGCTTGTTCGAGGCGTGGTAATAGGCGACAAGCGGGAAGCGCGTGGTGGCCAGCACTTCGATGGAGGGGTCGACGTGGAGGTAGTACTGCTCGGAGCAGACCTTGAAGTCCTCGAGGCCGTCGACGATCGGGGAGGAGCCGTGGCGGACGTTCACGATGTATTCGACGCCGTCGCCGCCCGGGTGGCTGACCCACTGCCCGCCTGTCATGAACTGCCATTCGGTGTCCTGCCTGAACGCGTCGCACATTCCGCCGTGGCAGCCCGCGAGACCGATGCCCGCGCCCACCGCCCGCTCCACGTTCCTTGAACAGTCGCCGGGAATGCTTCCCATCGTCCAGCACGCGACGATCAGGTGGTATTCGAGCAGCTTTTCGTAGTCTTTCAGACAGTCGAGGGTGTCGTAAATCTCCGCTTTGTAGCCTTCCTCTTCCATGAGGCGCGCGAAGCGTTTTGAGGTGAGAACCGGCTCGTGGCCGTCCCAGCCGCCCTGAAAAATCAATACTTTTCTCATTTTTGCGTCCTCCGTTGAACGTTTTTTACTGCGCTTATTATAGCGGGGAGGAGGGTGGATGTCAAGAAAACCGGCGGGAAAAGGGGCAAGACGCGGCAGAAAAAGGGCAAAAAAAAGACCCGCCGTTTGGAGGGCGGGAATGCGGAATATGTTCGGAAATAACGCATGTAATGCAACTGACTTCGCGAGGCGTTCAATAGATTACAATTTGATCTGGTCGTTTATAGGGGGCGCCAAGCATAGCTTCAACATCAAATCCGTCATTACTCTTACGGTAAAATGGTTATTACGCATTAAAGCTCCTTTATCCACTTAATCTTTCAAGCATCCTATCGGTATGACGTATACACCATCCTTACGTTTGTAGCCGTACTGCGATCCCGTGATTACTATTTTTAAATCAGGAAGCCGCAAAGGGCATTGTTTTTCTTTTTCATTGTACTTCCGGATGAGCGATTCAATCTCAAGAAGATGCTTCGCACCTTCCTCGATTTCTTTTGTCCCAAGTTTAAATTCAAGCAAAGCATATCTTCCGTCATTGAGATGAAGTACGCCGTCTGCTTCCAAGTTATAGCGGTCGTGATAATATGACATTGCACCGTCCATTGCAGCCGAATAGATCTTCAAATCGCGAATACAAAGCGATTCAAATAAGAATCCCAGTGTCTTAAAATCCGTGTTGAAATACTCTGGAGAAAGGCCCAATGCTGCAACGGCAATTGAGGGATCGATCATGTTCCTTTTGTTGGAAGATCTGATTGAAGATTTTGAACGAATAGCAGGGCACCAGGCTTCCACATCCTCAATGATGAACAGTTTTTCAAGAGCGTGTATATAGTCGTAAACAGTTGGATCGCTGATATCAAAGTTTGCTTTCACGTCTCCTATAATCGTGCCCGTGCCCGCCAACGTACAAATATTTCTGCTGTATGACTGCAGAATTGCCTGTGCCCATCTTGGATTACGCTTGGTATTATCAATGTTCGAAATATCAACCGAGCATGTTTGACGGAAAAGATCCCTGGCAATTTCGAGCTTAGAACGTGGTGTTTTATTTAGAAGAGCGCGAGGCCATCCTCCGCGGCAAATAGCGAAAATAAGCCCGTCAATTGAAAGATTTGATTCACACCCGTCAAATTGTTCCGGTGAATCAAATAGTTCCTTTAACGAGGCTGAACCATTTGATTCTTCACTTTCAAACAAACTCATTGGATACATCTGGAGTTGACTGATTCGAAGTGTTCCGGTGTGCGCCGTTTTGATTTCCCGGGAGGATGAACCCGTAAGGATATACTGCCCGTTCAATCCGGAGTCATCGATATCTTTCCTGATTGCGCCCCATAGTTTCGGTGCATCCTGCCATTCGTCAAATAGCCGAGGGCGCTCGCCAATCAGTAGCTTTTTGGGTGCGGTTTCCGCGACAGCCAACAAATTGTCACGTACTTCCTCATCCTGAAACTCAACAAAACTCTTTGCCTTCTGTTTCGCCGAAGTCGTTTTACCGCATCCCTTTGGTCCTTTTATAAGCGTCGCGCCAAAAGATTCAAGTTTCAAATCGAGCAATTTATCTATGATTCTTTTCTTATACATATCAAATACTCCTTGACTTTCTATCACTCACAGTATACCGCCTTACGGCTGATTTGTCAATGAAATTTTATAATATTGGGCCATTCTATTTAATAAATTTGCGCCTATACGTTTAAGTATTTTGCGATTATTCATTTAGCAGTAACTGCAACACTATTTGTTTTGATGACGGCAGGACCGGGAGAATGCTGTTTTGTCAGCTGACAGTTGCATAATACTTGCTCTTAAATTCTGTCAAGGGGAAATAAGGTTGGCGGAGTCTGACCATTTATTTGACCGGAACCGGCGCCGGAGCAGATGAAAACAATGAAGAGAATGGACGGAATAACAGCCGAAACCGGGCAAAAAAAGACCCGCTTATTGAGCGGGCGGGCGCGTTGAGATTGTTTTCTGCGGTTGTTAAAAAACGGATGGTGAACGGTCACCGCCCGTACGTTTTTATGATCTCTTCGGCCACAAGGCGGCGCGGGATACAGCGGTCCATCGCCTGCTTTTCGATATAGCGGTGGGCGTCGGGTTCGCTCATTTTGAGCTCGCTGATCAGAAGCCACTTTGCGCGGTTGACCAGGCGGATCTCGTTCATTTTTTCCTCGATGGAGAGAGTCTTCTTCTCGGTTCTGCGGATGCGTTCGCGGGCGCTAATCAGCCACTCGGAGGCGAGCCGGAACGCGGGCTTTGAGACGGGCTTCTGCATCAGGAACACGCCGTACTCCGCCAGCCGGTCGAAGGATCCGGCGTACTGCTCGGCATTGGCAAGAAAGAGAACGACTGAGTTGCGGGAAGCGACCGTGTCGATGGAAAAGCGGATTCCGGAGTCGTCCGGAAGAGGCGAGTTGACTATCACGAAGTCGAAGTCGCGTTCGGCGAGTGCCCGCTCTGCGGCGCTGACGCCGGAGACGAAATTGACCGGCGAGTAGAGAGGCGACGTGTAGAATTCGGCCAGCGCCTGATTGATCCTGTCAGACGCGGACACGACTAAAACACTGTATACTCGTTCTTTCAGACTCAAGACTCACCCCTCCTTTCAGCTTGACTTGCCTTTTTTGCGGTTTTTACGCCTGTTGGCGGCGGATTTTCTGTCAACCGCAGATGTTTTAAGTTACTCGCCGCAGTATATACTCATGATCTGTGCGGGAATGAAATTCCTGACGAAACCGTCGGTAGCGGCGGCTTTTTTTGCCTCCTTAAGGTCTGCGGGCAGCTTTTCGAGTGTCGCCAGCAGCTTTTCGTCCGCCTTGTAGAGGTTGAAATCCGCGGGGGCGGGAAGAGTGAGGCGGTTTTCGATACCGTAGAGAGCCGCCCGGATCATGAGCGTGAAGGCGATGTAGGGGTTGGCGGACGGGTCGGCGGAACGGAGCTCGGCGCGGCGGAACTCGCCTGAAGCTGCGGGAATCCTGATCAGCTGGGAACGGTTCTCGGAGGACCAGGACACGAATCCGGGGGCCTTCATCTTGCCGAGACGCCTGTAAGAATTATCTGCCGGGTTCAGGAAGACGGTCATGGGGACGGCCTTTGCGAGAATTCCGGCGATTGCGGCGTTCAGGTTGGACGAGCCCAGGTCGG
Organism: uncultured Ruminococcus sp.; assembly: GCA_902792515.1. Classification (GTDB taxonomy): domain Bacteria; phylum Bacillota; class Clostridia; order UBA1212; family UBA1212; genus UBA1212. The sequence continues at coordinate 171,458 of CADAZX010000001.1, read as the reverse complement.
GCTGCACGGAAAAATTGATGTGAAAACCGTTGCCGGGGGCGGACTCGAGCGGCTTTGGCGAGAAGTCGGCAAAAAGACCGTTCCTGCGGGCAACCGTCCTCACGACGGTCTGGAAGGTCATAACGTTATCCGCTGCCTCAAGCGCCTCAGTGTAGCGGAAATCGATCTCGTTCTGACCGGGACCTTCCTCGTGGTGGGAACTCTCCGGCCGGATGCCCATCTGCTCGAGCGTCAGGCAGATCTCGCGCCGCACGTTTTCGCCCTTGTCTTCGGGTGCGATGTCCATGTAGCCCGCGTGGTCGTATGGGATCGCCGTGGGCATATTGCGGTCGTCGAGCTCAAAAAGGTAGAACTCCTGTTCGGCGCCGAAGTAAAACGTCAGACCAGCGGCTTTCGCGTCGCTGACAGCCGCTTTCAGAAGGCTGCGCGTGTCGCACTCGAAAACGGAGCCGTCGGGGCGGCGGATGATGCAGAACATGCGGACCACCTTGCCGTGTTCGGGGCGCCAGGGAAGCCAGGTGAGCGTCTCGGGTTCAGGCCACAGGAACAGGTCGGAGCGCGTTTCGTCCCCGAAGCCTGTGATGGCCGACGCGTCAAAGGCGATTCCGTATTCGAACGCCCTCGGAAGCTCATCGGCCACAATGGAGATGTTTTTCTGCTTTCCGAAAACGTCGCAAAAAGCGAGGCGGATGAACTTCACGTCCTCCTCCTGAACGTACTGCATGACCTCTTCCTTTGAATATCTCATAATATCCTCCATAAAATCCGTAAATCCGGTCCCGTTTCAGGCCGGCTGATTGTCAGACCTCCGGCGGCGCTTCCTCAGTTTGCCACGTATAACTGCTTGTAAGGGTTGCTGCTGTCGGGCGTCACCACCGTGAACGGCGAAGCCATCAGTTCCGCTTCTTCCGCTCCGAACAGGCGGCAGTATTCCGCCACGTATCTTTCGATTTCTTCAAGGTCGCCCGCAGAAGCGGGGCGGGTCGAGACCTGCTTCGGGAATACAATGTCGCGGCAGTCCGAGCGCAGGAACATCTTCCCGCCGTGCATACCGGTGCCGGGGAAGTTACCGACGATGCGGCGGCCGGCGGCTTCGAGGCCCAGCACGACAATGACGCCGCCGGCCTGGTATTCGCCCAGAAAACTGCCGGTGCAGCCGCCTATGACCATGACGGGGACCTTTTCTTTGTAAGCCTTCATGTGGATTCCCGCGCGGTAGCCGGCGTTTCCTTTGACGTAGATGCAGCCTCCGCGCATGGCGTAGCCGGCCGCGTCTCCGATGTTTCCGTGCACCGCGATGATTCCGCTGTTCATCGTGTCGCCGACGGCGTCCTGGGCGTTCCCGAGGACCGTGATGTCCGCGCCGTTCAGGTAGGCGCCGAGGGCGTTCCCGGGGGTCCCTTCAACTGTTACCAAGACGTCCGACATTCCGGCGCATATAAACCGCTGGCCGAGGCAGCCGGTCAGTGTCACATTCCCGTCCGCCTTGAGGATCGCCTCGTTGATTTGTCTGAATTCAAGTCCTTCCGTATTAATCGTCATAGATTATACCACACCTCCGAACTTTTTTCTACGCTCATCAGGCGAAAATGCCACGTTCGAAGCCGAGTTTTTGATCAGCCCGAAGTCCACCGAGGCGAGGGGAGTTTTCTCGCGGATCAGCGAAGTGTAAATGCCCGCCCGCTCAGTGGAGCCGATGAGAATGAAACCGCGGAGGAGGCCGTCTTTCACAAAAAAGCGTCTGACAGAGCCGTCGCGGCTCTCTTCGGTCATCTCGCCGTCGTATGCTCCCGCCGTCATGATGTGAAGGCCGAAGAAGCCCACGGAGTTGATCGGGAATGAATTTGCCAGCTCCGCGCTGCCGCCGGCCATGTTGACGCCGGCGGCGTGACCCTGCATGTAGGCGTTGGGAAGAATTGCCAGCACGCGGTTGGCGCCAAGTGAAGCGTCGTAACCTTCGGCGCAGTCGCCGGCGGCGTAGACCGACGGAACGTTTGTCTCCATTCGCGTGTTCACGACGGCGCCGCGGTTGACGGAGCCGCCCATGTCCTTCACGAGGCCGGAATTGGCTCTCACGCCGACGGCCGTGACGAGAACGTCAAAATCGACCGTGCGGCCGCTCTTCATCAAAGCCGCCCCGCCTCCGCGAGAGTCGGCAGTAAACTTCACCGCGGTGTCGCCGACCATGAATTCGATCCCGTTATTTTCAAGGTGCTTTTGAACGACCGCGGCGCAGTCCGGATCGAGAATACTCGAGAGGACCCGGTCGGCAAGATCGCAGACGACGATGCTGCCGGCGCGGTCCCTGAGGCCCTCTGCGCATTTCAGACCGATGAGACCCGCGCCGACGATCAATACACGGGAATTCTTTTTGACGGCGGCCTCAAGCGCAAGGGCGTCGTCCAGAGTCATAAAAGAAAATCTGTTTTTGATCTCCTCCAGACCTTCGAACGGCGGCACGAAGGGACGTGATCCCGCCGCCACGCACAGCGCGTCGTAGGGTAGCGCGGTGCCGTCTTCAAGAGTCACCTGCTTTAAAACAGGGTCGGCGGCTATAGCCCGGACTCCGAAAATGACGCGGCAGCCGTTCTCCTCGTAAAACGAGTCGCCCCGGTATTTCATGCGCTCAAGGTCCGTCTTCCCCTCCAGATAGTAGGAGATGAGAGGACGGCTGTAGACGTGGTGCTTTTCTTCCGAGACGACCGTGATTGCGCCGTCAGGGTCTACCGAACGGATGCCCTCTACGCAACCCGCCGCGGCAATGCCGTTCCCTACAATTAGGTAATTTTTCATGCCTGATCGCTCCTCTCCTCGTAGACTATTGCGTGGTTGGGGCAGCCCTTCACGCAGGCCGGTTCGCCGCAGCTGTTTTCGAGGCACAGCTCGCACTTCTGCATTATTCCGTCCTCGCCCGGAGCCAGCGCGCCGTAGGGGCAGACCAGAACGCAGGTGAGGCAGCCGACGCATTTAGAGCGGTCGATCTTTACGACGCCGTCTTTTTTCGAGATCGCGCCGGCGATGCAGCTCTTGACGCAAATAGGGTCCTCGCAGTGCCTGCAGGAGACCGCGAAGGTGATTTTGTCGTCGCCCTCCACGTGAATGCGCGGGAATATCTTTTTGTCCTTCAGCGCGAAGGCCATGTCCTTCATTCCCGAGTTCGCGAAGGCGCAGTTGTATTCGCACAGGTGGCAGCCGAGGCACCACTCTTCATTGACGTAGACTCGTTTCATAACATCACTCCCCCGCGTGGGAGATACCGAGTATCTCCAGTTCTTTTGAGTTGAGACCGACGCCGCGCAGCATCAGCCGGTTGCCGCGAAGGGCCTCGATGGAGTTGATGCCCATACCGCCCATGATCTCCATTATCTCGTGGCGCCAGGCAGTCATGAGGTTGACGAGTCTGGCGGAGCCGATGTCCGGGTTGAGGCGCTTCACGAGGTCGGGGCGCTGCGTCGCGATGCCCCAGTTGCATTTTCCGCTCTGGCAGGTGCGGCAGAGGTGGCAGCCGAGGGCGAGAAGGGCGGCGGTGGCAATGTAGCAGGCGTCGGCGCCGAGAGCGATGGCCTTCACGACGTCGGCGGCGCTCCTTATGGAACCTCCCGCAACCAGCGAGACGTTGTTGCGGATTCCCTCCTCGCGGAGCCTGGTGTCCACCGACGCAAGGGCAAGCTCTATGGGAATGCCCACGTTGTCGCGAATTCTCGTCGGCGCGGCGCCGGTGCCGCCGCGGAAGCCGTCGATGGCTATGATGTCGGCGCCGCTTCTCGCAATGCCGCTGGCGATGGCGGCGATGTTGTGGACCGCCGCGACCTTCACGATGACCGGTTTTTCGTAGCGGGTTGCCTCTTTAAGCGAGAAAACGAGCTGCCGCAGGTCTTCAATCGAATAGATGTCGTGGTGTGGGGCGGGGGAGATCGCGTCCGAGCCTTCGGGAATCATTCTCGTACGCGATACGTCGCCGACTATTTTCGCGCCGGGAAGGTGACCGCCTATGCCGGGCTTCGCGCCCTGACCCATTTTGATTTCCACCGCCGCGCCGGCGTTCAGGTAGTCCTCGTGAACTCCGAAACGCCCCGAAGCCACCTGAACCACCGTGTTCGCGCCGTATTTGTAGAAGTCCTCGTGAAGCCCGCCTTCTCCGGTGTTGTAGAGAATGCCCAGCTCGGTTGCGGCGCGGGCGAGGGAGGCGTGGGCGTTGTAGCTGATGGAGCCGTAGCTCATGGCCGAGAACATGACCGGCATGGCCAGTTCGATCTGCGGCTCGAGGCGGAAGCGGAGATTTCCGTTTTCGTCGCGCTCAACCGAAGAGGGCTTCTTCCCGAGAAACACTCTGGTCTCCATAGGCTCGCGAAGCGGGTCAATCGGCGGGTTGGTCACCTGCGAAGCGTTGATGAGGATCTTGTCCCAATAGACGGGAAGGGGCTTCGGGTTCCCCATGGAGGAGAGCAGAACGCCGCCTGTGTTGGCCTGCTTGTAAAGCTCGCGGACGGTGTCGTTTTCCCAGTTCGCGTTCTCGCGCAGAACGCAGTCGCTCTTCACGATCTTGATGGCGCGGGTGGGGCAGAGAGAGACGCAGCGCTGGCAGTTCACGCACTTTGTCTCGTCGCTGACCATGGCCTTCCGCTCCTCGCTGTAGGAGTGGACCTCGTTGGCGCACTGTCTCTCGCAGACGCGGCAGGATATGCACCTGTCACTGTTTCTTATCACCTCAAATTCAGGATAAATAAATTCTACTCCCATCAGAACGCCCCCTCCTTAACCTTGACGATCACCGGCTCACCGCCTGACGGCGACCGGATATTTCCGGCGTCGGGATCCATCACGCGAATTGCCGCCTCCTCGCTGGCAACGTAGAATATGTCGCTATGCTCACCGGTCACCATAGACCGGAGCTTCAGCCGGTCGTTGAGAGCCATCAGACCGCCGTTAAAGCCGAGAATTATCGAAAACGGCCCGGTTATCAGCAGGCTCGGAAACACGGTCCGCAAAAACTTCAGCCGCTCCTTTTCGTACTCGTCGGTCTTGCGCTCGATGGTGCTCCAGAAAGGCGCGGCAATCACGTTCGCGGCCTCGGTGAGGGTGAGCTTCTGCCGGCGCAGCAGATAGTCGAGAATGTACGTTATGACTTCTGTGTCGGTCTTCAGCGTGCACTTGTAGCCGAACATCTCGATGAAGCGGCGGTTGGCGTCATAGGAAGAGATCTCGCCGTTGTGGACTACCGAGTAGTCGAGAAGCGTAAACGGGTGAGCGCCGCCCCACCATCCGGGGGTGTTGGTCGGATATCTGCCGTGGGCGGTCCAGCTGTAGCCCTGATACTCTTCGAGCCGGTAGAACCTTCCGACGTCCTCCGGAAAGCCTACGGCCTTAAAGGTGCCCATGTTCTTTCCGCTGGAAAAAACGTACGCGCCGTTCATTTCCGTGTTGATCTTCATAACGGTGCGGGCAACGAACTCCTTCTCGTCAAGCTGAAGGCGGGCGAGTACGGACCGGAGAGGAGTCACAAAATACCGGTAAATAATCGGCTCGTCGGTGATCTCGGGAATCTTCCGGGTGGGAATGAGCTCGCCCTTCACCACCTCGAAGCTCTCCTTCAGGAACGCCTCGCATGCCTTCCTCGTGTCGCGGCAGTCGAAAAACATGTGCATCGCGTAGAAATCCCTGTATTCCGGATAGATGCCGTAGCCCGCGAAGCCGCCTCCGAGACCGTTGGAGCGGTCGTGCATCGGTTTCATGGCTCTGACTACGGTGTCTCCGCCGATCATATTTCCGTCCCTAGAAACGGCCGCCGCGATGGCACACCCGGACGGGATCCGCACGCTTCCTTCTTTCAGCATGCTGTGTTCACCTTCCCTTCGGTAAAAGCAAATAAAAAAGGCAAAGGCGTCGCCGGCGCACAGTAAAAAACCGCCTGTGCGCCGGTGAACGCCTTTGCTCACCGTGTGTGATTATATATCGCGTATTTTTCATTGTCAACACGAAAAAAATGTACGGACCGCCGGAAAATACAGGAAAATGCCGGAAAACGCGGAAAAACACCGGAAAAACGCGGGAAAACCGTCCGAAAAACCGCGAATACTTTTTTTGGCGGAAGTGAAAAAAAAGTGCTTGACAGACGGCTGGCACAGGTCTATAATTGCCACGTTGAAGGCAACGGCGTCTTCGAACTTAGCGGTTCGGAGGCGCTTTTTCTTTGTTTCAAAGACGCCGGAAACCGGGATTTGTCCGGCCGACCGCCATTCCCTGAAGGGTTCCGCAGGAGTTCCCGGCAGGGGGAGAGGAGAATCATTATGAAAACTGTATCGGATTACTTCGGAAGTATGGTATTTGACGACAGAGTCATGAAGGCGACGCTCTCGGCGAAGGTCTACGCCTCGCTAAAGCACACGATCGACGAGGGCACGGCGCTTGACCCGGGAGTCGCGAACGCGGTCGCTCAGGCGATGAAGGAATGGGCTGTCTCGAAAGGCGCGACCCACTTCACGCACTGGTTCCAGCCGCTCACAGGCATCACGGCGGAGAAACACGACGGTTTTATAGCGCCTTCGCCGGACGGCGGTGTGATCATGGATTTCTCGGGCAAAGAGCTAATCAAGGGCGAACCCGACGCGTCTTCGTTCCCGTCGGGAGGCCTTCGCGCGACGTTCGAGGCGAGGGGCTACACCGCGTGGGATCCCACGTCGTACGCGTTTATCAAAGGTAAGACACTCTGCATTCCCACGGCCTTCTGTTCATACGGCGGTCACGCGCTCGATAAAAAGACGCCGCTGCTGCGCTCAATGGAGGCGCTTAACAGACAGGCGCTTCGCGTTCTCAGACTTTTCGGAAACACTACGGTCAGGCGTGTCGTCTCGTCTGTCGGCCCGGAGCAGGAGTACTTCCTCATCACAAAAGAAATGTACGACGCGCGGCCCGACCTCCGCTTCTGCGGCAGGACGCTTTTCGGTTCGAAGCCGCCCAAGGGCCAGGAGATGGACGACCACTACTTCGGGGCGATCAAGCCCAGGGTCGCGGCATATATGGAGGAACTGAACGACGAGCTCTGGAAGCTTGGAATAATGGCCAAAACGGAGCACAACGAGGTTGCGCCCGCGCAGCACGAGCTCGCGCCGATCTACACGACCACGAACGTCGCCACCGACCACAACCAGCTCACGATGGAGATCATGCAGAAGGTCGCCTCGAAGCACGGCCTCGTCTGCCTGCTTCACGAAAAGCCTTTCGCGGGCGTGAACGGCTCAGGCAAACACAACAACTGGTCGATCTCGACGGACGAGGGTCAGAACCTGCTCTCGCCGGGCGACACTCCTTACGAAAACGCCCAGTTCCTGCTCTTCCTGTGCGCCGTCATCAAGGCGGTTGACGACTACCAGGATCTGCTCAGAATTTCCGTTGCCACGGCCGGAAACGACCACCGTTTGGGAGCGAACGAGGCTCCGCCTGCGGTCATTTCAATGTTCCTTGGCGACGAGCTGAACGCGGTTCTCGAGGCGATCGAGAACGACGCTCCGTATAAAGGCGTCGAAAAGACTCAGATGAAGCTCGGCGTGGACGTGCTGCCGAAATTCAACCGCGACACAACGGACCGGAACCGCACCTCGCCTTTCGCGTTCACCGGAAACAAGTTCGAGTTCCGTATGCTGGGCTCGTCCAACAGTATCGCCTGCGCCAACATAATGCTGAACTCGGCGGTTGCGGAGAGCCTTAAGGTCTATGCGGACAGGCTGGAGGGGTCGCAGGACTTCGAAAACGACCTTCACGCGATGATCAGGAAGACCATCAAGGACCACAGGCGGATCATTTTCAACGGCAACGGCTATGACGACGCCTGGATCAAAGAGGCCACGGAGGTTCGCGGACTTCTCAACTACCGCACGACCGCCGACTGTATGCCGCACCTTCTCGACAAGAAGAATGTTGACATGCTGACCGGCCACAAGGTTTTCACTGTCGAAGAGCTCAAGTCGCGCTGCGAGATCATGCTTGAAAACTACTGCAAGACGGTTACGATCGAGGCAAACACGATGGCCGATATGGCGAAGAGGATGATTGCCCCCGCGGTGGAAAAATTCGCGGCCGACATGGCGAAAAACGTGAACGCGAAGAGGGCGTTCGACCCTTCGCTGCCCTGCGCGTATGAGTGCGGACTCATTAGGAAGCTCTCCGGACTGACAGACAGGATAGCGGAAAAGGTGGACGAACTGCAGAGGGCCGAGATAGCGCTCGGCGACGCGGGCAATATCATCGAGGAGTCGTACATGATCCGCGACGAGGTGCTTCCCAAGATGTGCGAGCTGAGAGTCGCGTGCGACGAGGCGGAGACCGTGACCGCGAAGTCATACTGGCCGTTCCCGACGTATGAGGACATCCTGTTCAGCGTGAGATAGACGCCGGAATATGACGGAAGTGAGGTGGAAGTCATGCTGACGGACGAAATAGTCAAATTAGTTGAAGAAAGCGCCGCAAAGGAAGTGTTCGGCGTATGGTTCCTTATCGGAGCCGCACTCGTCTTCTTTATGCAGGCCGGATTCGCGATGGTTGAGACCGGCTTTACCCGCGCCAAAAACGCGGGAAACATAATAATGAAAAACCTGATGGATTTCTGCATCGGAACGGTTGTGTTTGTCCTTCTGGGCTTCAGCCTGATGATGGCGGAGGACTACGTTTTCGGGTTTATCGGAGTTCCCAATCTGAAGATATTAACGGATTTCGGCGGTTTTTTGAAAGACGGCAACGCTCCGTCGTTCGTTTTCAACCTCGTTTTCTGCGCGACGGCGGCGACGATCGTGTCAGGAGCGATGGCGGAGCGGACCAAGTTCCTGTCGTACTGCATATACTCGGGAGTAATCTCGCTCTTTGTCTACCCGATAGAAGCGGGATGGATCTGGAACAGCGGCGGCTGGCTCGTGAAGCTCGGATTTCACGACTTCGCGGGTTCCGCGGCGATACACTCGGTCGGCGGAATCACAGCTCTTATCGGGGCGATAATGGTCGGACCGAGGCTCGGAAAGTATATTAAGGACAACGCGGGAAAAGTGAAGAAAGTGAACGCGATCCAGGGTCACTCGATCACGCTCGGAGCTTTGGGATGCTTCATACTGTGGTTCGGATGGTACGGGTTCAACGGAGCAGCGGCGTGGGATCAGGAGTCGCTCGCGTCGATATTCGTGACTACTACGGTCGCTCCGGCAGTGGCTACGTGCGTTACGATGGTATTTACGTGGATCAAAAACGGCAAACCTGACGTGTCGATGTGCATCAACGCGTCTCTTGCGGGGCTCGTGGGAGTGACCGCCGGATGCGACGCGGTAAACGCCGCCGGTGCGGCTGTGATCGGCGCGGTTTCCGGAATTCTTGTAGTAGCCGTGGTCGAACTGCTCGATATCAAGCTCCACGTTGACGACCCTGTCGGCGCCGTCGGAGTGCATCTCGCGAACGGCGTCTGGGGAACGCTCGCGGTGGGTCTGCTCGCGGATCCCAAAGCGCCTGCCGGGCTGAACGGACTTTTCTACACGGGAAGCTTTAGACTTCTCGGCGTTCAGGCGCTGGGAATCGCGGCGGTGCTCGCATGGACAGCGGCGATGATGACGCTCACGTTCCTCATTTTGAAAAAGACAGTCGGACTCAGAGTCTCTGCGGACGAAGAGGTAAGAGGGCTTGACAAAACGGAACACGGACTTCCGAGCGCTTACGCGGATTTCGTTCCCGCGGTGGAGAGCATCGACTACGGATATCCGGGTGCGGTTGCGGTGAGCGGAGACGCCCCCGTGAGCGAGGCGGTACCTGTTAAAAAGGTGCCGGCGATCGACGACGGTTCCCCGAAATTCACGAAGGTCGAAATCATCTGCAAGGAGCCCAGATTTGAGGCGTTGAAGAACGCGATGATGGATATAGGAATAACGGGTATGACGGTTTCGCACGTTCTCGGCTGCGGAGCGCAGAAGGGACAGCCCGAATACTACCGCGGCGTTCAGGTCGAGGCAAATCTCCTCCCGAAGATTCAGGTCGATATTGTCGTGAGCAAGGTTCCGGTCCGGAGCGTTATCGAGACCGCGAAAAAGGTGCTCTACACGGGGCATATCGGCGACGGAAAGATATTTGTCTACGACGTTGAAAACGTTGTAAAGGTGCGCACGGGCGAGGAAGGCTACGACGCGCTTCAGGACGTGGAATAGGGACGTGGAATAGGAGAGATTGCTTTGTGTTCGATTTTCGGTTACTGCGGCCGTGTCGCGGACGCGGCCGCGTTTGAGAAGGGCTTCGCGAGAACAAAATCGCGCGGCCCGGACGACACGAGAGTCGTCGAAACGGATAAGGGAGTGCTCGGCTTTCACAGGCTTTCGATAATGGGCCTTCACGACGCGGGCATGCAGCCGTTTGAGCTTGGCGGCTGCTTTGCCGTTTGCAACGGGGAGCTGTACGGCTTTGAGGAAGAGCGCCGGAAACTGACGCGGAAAGGGTATTCGTTCAGGAGCGGCAGCGACTGCGAGATACTGCTTCCGATGTATTTCGAGCACGGGACCGGCATGTTCGAAATGCTCGACGCGGAGTTCGCGTGCGTGATTTACGACGGAAGAACGGGTGAGTTCGTCGCGGCAAGAGATCCGGTCGGAATCCGCCCGCTCTACTACGGCTTCGACAGAAACGGCGTGATAATGTTCGCGAGCGAGCCCAAAAATCTGGTGGGGCTGGCGGAGCGGATCATGCCTTTTCCGCCGGGGCACTACTGGAAAAACGGGAAATTTGTGCGCTACCGCGACGTCGCCTCCGTCAAAAACGTCTGCAGGGACGACATGGAGAAGGCCTGCCGGAACATCCGCGAAAAGCTGATCAAAGGCGTCGAAAAGCGGCTCGTGGCAGACGCGAAGGTCGGGTTCCTTCTCTCGGGAGGGCTTGACTCGTCGCTCGTGTGCGCCATCGCGGCAAGAAAGAGCATGCTGCCGGTCAGGACTTTTGCGATAGGTATGAGCGGGGACGCGATCGACCTGAAATACGCGAGGCAGGTCGCGGACTTCATCGGAGCGGAGCACACAGAGGTGTATATGACGCCGGAGGATGTAATAGATTCGCTTGAAACCGTGATAGAAGCCCTCGGTACGTACGATATCACGACCGTCCGGGCGAGCATAGGAATGTACCTTGTCTGCAAGGCGATTCATAAAAAAACGGACATAAGAGTGCTGCTCACGGGCGAAATCTCGGATGAACTTTTCGGCTATAAATACACGGATTTCGCGCCTGACGCCGCCGCGTTTCAGGAAGAGGCCGAGAAGCGGATCAGGGAGATCCACATGTACGACGTGCTGAGGGCAGACCGCTGCATATCGGTGAATTCGCTCGAGGCGCGGGTGCCATTCGGGGATCTCGATTTTGTGGAATACGTTATGAGTCTCGACCCGGAGATGAAGATCAACAAGTACGGCAAGGGGAAGTACCTCCTCCGCCACGCGTTCGAGGGACTCGGGTATCTGCCGGACGAAATTCTCTGGCGCGAAAAGGCGGCGTTTTCGGACGCGGTCGGCCACTCGATGGTGGACTATCTGAAAAAGTACGCGGAGAGCGTTTATACGGACGGTGATTTTGAGCGGAGGCGGCGGAAATACACGCACGCGGCGCCGTTCACGAAAGAGTCGCTTCTGTACCGCGAGATTTTCGAAAAATACTATCCGTCGCAGGCGGAGATGATAGCCGGCTTCTGGATGCCGAACAGAGCCTGGAAGGGATGCGACGTGAACGACCCGTCCGCGAGGGTGCTTTCGAACTACGGCGCGAGCGGGCAATAGCGGAAAACAGCGGATTATAGCGGAAAACAGCGGATTATTGCGGAAAAAGGCGGAAAAACGGTTAAAACCGGAAGAGAGAGGAGAACGTTATGGGCAACTGCGCGATAGTGGGAATCAACTGGGGCGACGAGGGAAAGGGCCGCATGGTCGACCTTCTGACCGGACAGTACGACGTCGTCGTCAGATACCAGGGCGGCGGGAACGCCGGCCACACCGTTGTGAACGGGCACGGCAAGTTCGCGCTCCATCTCCTGCCGTCGGGGATCTTTCACGAAAACGTGGTAAACGTCATCGGCAACGGCGTCGCCCTTGACCCGGAAAATCTCATTTCCGAAATAGAGTCGGTGTCCGCGAAAGGCGTGAAAATCGATTCGAACAACTTGAAAATAAGCGACAGAGCGTCGCTCCTCCTTCCCTGGCACAGGGAACAGGACGCCCTCGAGGAGGCCAGACTCGAGGACAGAAAATACGGCTCCACGAAGCAGGGCATCGCGCCATTCTACTCGGACAAGTACCAGAAAAAGACGGTCCTCGCCGGTGAGCTTTTCTACCCGGACGAACTCCGCGAAAATCTGTCGGAGCTTATGGAGTGGAAAAACCTGACGCTTACCGGAGTGTACGGCGCCGAACCGTTTACGGCGGAGCAGCTCGAGGAGTGGCTCGAGAATTACGCGTTTAAAATCAGGCCCTATATAACGGACACGGGAAAGCTGCTGAGAGAGGCCCAGGCGGCCGGAAAAAACATTCTGTTCGAGGCTCAGCTCGGTTCGTTGAGGGATCTGGATTTCGGAATTTACCCGTTCACGACGTCTTCGAACACCACCGCGGCGTTTGCGCCGGTAGGCTCGGGCTGCCCGTCGGCGCGGATAGACGAAATAATCGGCGTCGTAAAGGCGTACTCCACGTGCGTTGGCGAGGGCCCGTTCACGTGCGAATGGTTCGGGGAAGAGGCGGAAATGCTTCGAGAAGCGGGCGGAGAGTACGGAGCCAAAACGGGAAGGCCTAGAAGGGTCGGACCGCTCGACCTTGTCGCGACACGCTACGGCGTCAAGGTGCAGGCGGCGACGTGCATCGCGCTTACGAAGCTTGACGTGCTTTCATATATGGACACGATACCGGTGTGCACGCACTATCTGCTTGGCGGAGAGAAAACGGACGAGTTTCCGTTCCCGGCGGCGCTTCCCGGCGCAAAACCGGTGTTCGAGTACCTGCCGGGCTGGAAAAAGGATATCTCGAACGTACGGCGCTTTGAGGACCTTCCGGAGGAGGCGCGGGATTACGTTCTGTTCGCGGAGTCGGGAATCGGCTGCCGCATAGGCTACGTTTCGGTCGGACCGGAACGGGACAGCATAATTGTGAGGTAGTTTTATGGGCAAAGACGTTTATGAATCACCTTTGGCGTCGAGGTACGCATCGAAGTACATGCTGAGACTATTCTCCGCTGACACGCGTTACACGACGTGGCGCAGACTGTGGGTCGCGCTGGCGCGGGCGGAACATGCGCTCGGACTTCCGGTCACCGAGGAACAGGTCATGGAGCTTGAGGAGCACGTTTCCGATATCGACTACGAAGAGGCGGAAAAGCGCGAAAAAGAGGTCCGCCACGACGTGATGGCGCACATTTACGCCTTCGGGAAAGCAGCGCCGGGCGCCGCGGGAATCATTCACCTCGGGGCCACCAGCTGCTACGTCACCGACAACGCGGACATAATAATCTACCGCGACGCCATGAAGTACATCCGGTACGAACTTACCGGAGTCATAAAAATGCTCGCGGACTTTTCGCTTAGATACAAGGATATGCCGACGCCGGGTTACACCCACTACCAGCCGGCTCAGCCGGTCACCGTCGGCAAGCGCGCAACGCTCTGGCTGCAGGACTTCGTGACGGACCTTGAGGAACTTGAGTTTACGATGGGGCGTCTCAAAATGCTCGGATGCCGCGGCACCACCGGTACAGAGGCGAGCTTTATGGAGCTTTTCGGCGGCGACGGCGCGAAGGTTGACACAATGAACGCGATGATCTGCGGCGAGTTCGGCTTCGACGGTGTTTTCGACGTGTGCGGCCAGACGTACCCGAGAAAGACGGACTCTTTAATAATGAACACGCTCTCGGGAATCGCCCAGAGCGCTTACAAATTCGCAAACGACATAAGGCTTCTCCAGCACGACAGACAGATCGAGGAGCCTTTTGAGGACAGCCAGATCGGGTCGTCGGCAATGGCGTACAAGCGGAACCCGGTGAGGTGCGAACGCATCTGCTCGCTGGCGAGATACATTGTTTCAGACGCGATGAACGCGCAGGCGACGGCTTCGGCACAGTGGCTCGAGCGGACTCTTGACGATTCTGCGAACAGAAGAATTTCCTTGCCCGAGGCGTTTTTGTGCGCGGACGCGGTGCTAAGGCTCGTGATGAGCGTGACCGGAGGGCTGAAGGTCAACGAAAAGATTATCGCGAAGGCGGTGACGGAGCATATGCCGTTCATCGCCACCGAGAACCTTCTGATGGAGGCGGTAAAGCGCGGCGGCGACAGGCAAAAGGTTCACGAAATCATCCGCCGCGCGTCAATGGAGGCAACCGCCGAATTGAAAGAGGGGCGGGAGCCGGATCTCATCCGCGAGCTCGCGGCAAATCCCGAATTCGGTATGACAGAGGAGGAGATGAAGGCTCTTTTGAGGCCGGAACTGTTCACGGGAAGGTGCGCCGAACAAGTCGAAAAGTACGTGGAAAAACTGGCTCCGGCCATTGCGCGGTACGGAGAATTTGAAAGTGATTTCGGAAAAGAAGCGGAAAAGGGGATGCAGGTCTGATTATGGAGAAAGTGCTTGTTCTCGATTTTGGTGGGCAGTACGACCTGCTGATCGCGCGCAGGGTGCGTGAAAACGGGGTGTTCGCGGAGGTTCTTTCCTACGACAGGATCACGCCGGCGGAGATAAAGGCCGCGGGCTACAAGGGAATCATCTTCACGGGCGGTCCCAACAGCGTTTACGGCGAAAGTGCCCCGCGTTGCGGCAGGGAAGTGCTGGAACTGGACATTCCTGTTCTGGGAATATGCTACGGCCACCAGCTGATCGCGTTTCTCGAAGGCGGCTCGATAAAACCCGCGGGGAACGCCAGCGAGTACGGGAAGACCACGGTTTTCGCACAAAAATGCAGACTTTTTGAGGGAATTCCCGAAAAAAGCGTCTGCTGGATGAGCCACACGGACTACGTGGCGGAGCTTCCTGAAGGGTTCGCGGTCACCGCGTTCACGGAGGCCTGCCCCTGCGCCGCGATGGCCGACGAAGCGCGTGGAATTTACGGCGTGCAGTTCCACCCGGAGGTCACCCACACGGAGTACGGGAAGGCGGTACTCAGGAATTTCCTTTTCGGCGTGTGCGGTTGCACCGGCGACTGGCGGATGGACGATTTCATCGAAAAGACGGTGGAAAAGTACAAAAAGGAGCTGGCGGGGAAGCGGATTCTCTGCGCGCTCTCGGGCGGCGTAGACTCGTCGGTGGCGGCGGTTTTGATGCACAGGGCCGTTGGCGACCGGCTGACGTGCGTTTTCGTGGACCACGGACTTCTGCGCAAAAACGAGGGCGACAGCGTGGAGCGGGTTTTCCGCGGGCTGTTCGACATGAGGCTCATCAGGGTAAACGCGGAGGAGCGGTTCCTGAAGAAGCTGGCGGGCGTGAAGGAGCCCGAGGAAAAGAGGAAGATCATCGGCGAAGAGTTCATTCGCGTTTTCGAAGAGCAGGGCAAGGTACTCGGCCGATTCGACTACCTGGTCCAGGGAACGATCTACCCGGACGTGGTGGAGAGCGGGAAGGGCGACGCGTCGACTATAAAGAGCCATCACAATGTGGGAGGTTTGCCGTCCGTTATGGATTTCGACGGAATCGTGGAGCCGCTGCGCGAACTGTTCAAGGACGAGGTGCGCGCGGTGGGCCTGAAACTGGGAATTCCGCGCGAACTTGTGATGCGCCAGCCCTTCCCGGGGCCGGGCCTCGCGGTGAGGATCATCGGCGACGTCACGAAGGAAAAGGCGGACACTCTTCGCGAGGCGGATGCGATCTTCAGGGAGGAACTGGAGGCGGCGGGCGTTGGCGCCAGCCAGTATTTCGCGGTGCTCACCGACACGAAAAGCGTGGGAGTGATGGGGGACGCCAGAACGTACGGCTACACGGTGGCGCTGAGAGCCGTCACGACAGACGATTTCATGACGGCGGACTGGGCGAGGATTCCTTACGACGTGCTGGCGAAGGCGTCGGGCCGCATCACGAACGAGGTGAAAACCGTGAACCGCGTGGTTTACGACATAACTTCCAAACCGCCCGCCACAGTTGAATGGGAGTAAAGTGTATGCGGCGGATTGTTTGGCAAGTGTGAGGAATAATTCATTTCGTATTTACAGTTAACTCAGCGTATATGCAGGAGGATCTTATGACAAAATACATTTTCGTAACAGGCGGAGTCGTTTCCGGACTCGGAAAGGGCATCACAGCCGCATCGCTCGGCAGACTTTTGAAAGCCCGCGGTCTCAAGGTCGCGGCGCAGAAGCTTGACCCGTACATCAACGTTGACCCGGGGACGATGAGCCCCTACCAGCACGGCGAGGTTTTCGTCACGGAGGACGGCGCGGAGACTGACCTGGATCTCGGCCACTACGAGAGGTTTATCGACGAAGACCTGAACAGGTACTCCAACCTCACCACAGGCAAGGTCTACTGGAACGTTCTCAACAAGGAACGGCGCGGCGAATTCCTCGGCTCGACCGTCCAGGTCATTCCCCACATCACCAACGAGATCAAGGAGTTTGTCTACAACGTGGGAAGGCACTCGGACGCGGACGTGGTCATCACCGAGATCGGGGGTACCATCGGCGACATCGAGTCCCAGCCTTTCATCGAGGCGGCGCGCCAGATCTCCCTGGAGGTGGGGCGCGAGAACAGCCTTTTCATCCACGTGACGCTTGTTCCGTACCTTCACGGCTCGGAGGAGCACAAGACAAAGCCGACCCAGCACTCGGTAAAGGAACTCCAGGGCATGGGAGTCAACCCGTCGATTATCATTCTGCGCTGCGACGAACCGCTCGAGGAGAGCATTTTCGACAAGATATCCCTCTTCTGCAACGTGAAAAAAGACTGCGTGATCGAAAATATCACGCTGCCCAACCTCTATGAAGCGCCTTTGATGCTGGAAAAGTCGCACTTTTCGGCCGTTGTCTGCCGGGAGCTGGGCATTGACGCGGGTGAACCGGATCTCGATGACTGGATCGACATGGTCAGAAGGATCAAGTCGCGGCCCTACACGGTGCATATCGGGCTCGTGGGCAAGTACGTGGCGCTTCACGACGCGTACCTGTCGGTGGCGGAGGCAATGCGGCACGCGGGCTACTTCCACAACACGCACATAAAGATCCATTGGATCGACTCCGAAAACGTGACTCCGGAGAACGCGGAAGAAGTGCTCGGGGGCCTGGACGGCATCATTGTTCCGGGCGGCTTCGGCAGCAGGGGCATCGAGGGAATGATCGTGGCGGCTCGGTACGCGCGCGAAAACAACCTTCCGTATTTCGGAATCTGCCTCGGTATGCAGATCGAGGTGATCGAGTTCGCGAGACACGCGGCCGGAATTTCAGACGCAAACTCGGGTGAGTTCGACGAAAACTGCAAAAACAAGGTGATCGACTTCATGCCCGGCCAGAGCGACACGGTCAACAAGGGCGGCACTTTGAGGCTCGGCGCGTACCCGTGCGAGATCGTGAAGGGAACGACCATGGAGAGGCTGTACGGCACGAGACGCATCAGCGAGCGCCACCGCCACCGCTACGAGTTCAACAACGACTACCGCGGGATCCTTCAGGAACACGGCCTGACGCTGAGCGGTATGTCGCCGGACGGACTGCTTGTAGAGACCGTGGAGTTGACCGAAAGACCGTTTTTCGTGGGCGTCCAATACCATCCGGAGTTCAAGTCGCGTCCGAACAAGCCGCACCCGCTTTTCCTTGGCTTCATCGGCGCTGCGTTTGATAAAATGATTGCCGGAAAGTGAACGCCTTTTGCGGGGGAAAATGACATGCTAAAACCGAATATGAATTATGCGGATCTCAAGGATTCGTATCTTTTCTACAATATTTCGCAAAAAATCGCATCCTATCTCGAATCGCACCCTGGCGCCCGCCTTTTGAGGCTCGGCATCGGCGACGTGACGCTCCCTCTCTGCGACGCGGTGATCGGTGCGCTGAAAGGCGCGGTGGACGACCAGGCGGCGGCTGAAACCTTTCACGGCTATATGCCGGAGTGCGGGGCGCCGTTCCTGCGTGAGGCGATAGCGGAGCACTACAGGAGCCGGGGTGTAAACATCAGTACGGACGAGGTGTTCGTGTCGAGCGGCGCCAGCGACGAACTTGGGGACATTCTCGATCTATTCGACCGCGGGAACACGGCGCTCGTGATCGAGCCGGCGTACCCGGCCTACGTCGACGCGAACGTCATGGCGGGAAGAAAGATCATTCACGTGCCCTCAGGTGAGGAGAACGGGTTTCTGCCCGCGCCGCCCGACGCTTCAGCCGACGGTGAAGACGCCGGGGCCGACATCATCTACATCTGTTCGCCAAACAACCCCACGGGGGCGGTTTTCGGCCGTGAAGTGCTCAAAAAATGGGTGGATTTTGCCAACGAAAACGGTTCGGTGATCATTTTCGACGCCGCCTACGAGGCTTTTATTGAAGACGCTTCTCTGCCGCGAAGCATTTTTGAGATCGAAGGCGCGAAGACATGCGCGATTGAGATCTGTTCTCTCTCCAAGACCGCGGGCTTCACGGGCACAAGACTGGGCTACACCGTAATCCCGAAGGCACTGTCACGCTGCGGCATGAACCTGAACGCGATGTGGGTCCGAAACCGCACCACAAAGACGAACGGTGTGTCGTACATTATTCAAAAGGGCGGGGCGGCGGTGTTCACGCCCCGGGGCAGAAAAGAGATCGAGGCCAACATAAACTATTATAAACAAAACGCGCGGATACTGACGGAGGCGCTCGACAAAGCCGGAGTACGCTACTTCGGCGGCAGGAACGCCCCTTATATCTGGCTCCGGTGCCCATGCGGGGCGGACAGTTGGTCGCTTTTCGATTTTCTCCTAAACGAAGGACAAATCGTCGGTACGCCCGGCTCCGGCTTCGGCAGCTGCGGCGAAGGCTGGTTCAGGTTTTCGACGTTCGGCAGCCGTGAAGACACCGAAGAGGCGGCGAAGAGGCTCGCGCGGCTCATTCCCGACTTCATCTCACGGTTTCAAAGCCTCGAATGAACACGGCGAAAACAAAGGCGGCGCAGTAGCGAACGCTTGAGAAGAACTCGAACATTTCGTCCCCGCATGGCCGGAAAGGCTGCCTGCAGGGACGCTTTTTTTTTGCGCCGCGCGTCCGCAAGGTCTCGACAAGGCCGGAAAAACGGATAAAACCGCAAACAAGTTCCCGGCTTACGGTTGACACCGGCGCGGTTTTAAACTACAATTCAACCGGACGATGACAAGACGCGGAGATTTCCGCAAAATATATATACGGAGGCTTCCGGAGCTATGAAAAAACGCTTGCTTGAGATGAATAAAACGGTATCACGCAGAATGATAGGAGTCGCGGCCGCGCTCGTTGCCGCGGTTTTACTGGCGGGACTATTTCCGGCAGGCCCGGTGACGGCCGCGGAACCTACGGCTGTCTACACGCTCGATTACGACAGATACACGATGAACGAGATCGACGAGCTGACGCCGGGAGTCGACGTCGAGGTGCAGATCCACGTGAAGTATGCGGTAAAATCCGTTGCGCTTTTTCTGACGAATCCGGACGGCACCGAAGAGACGCGCGCGCAGCTGGACGTCAAGGTGTACAATTGGGACACGAATATCCTTAAGTCGCTGGCAGGAGCCGCGATCCGCGAGGGCTCATGCGAGGGCCCGGTTACCGAAGGCGAGGCGGTTTTCGATTTCGGCGGAGAGCCGCTCGAGGCGGGGCAGTACGTCGTGAGATTTGAAATGACCGGGGGCGGACGCGCTTTGATCGAGAGAAGGAAGCCCGCGCCCCTTGGAGTCAGGTTTTATTATAAAGAAAAATGCGGCTACGGCTCGCCGGTAGGCAGCGTTGTGTTTGCCGAGGAGGTGCTTTCGCCGTTCAAGCTTGCCAGCAGCAACGTGGATCTCGTCTACCACGAGGCGCCGCCCGAGCCGACTCTCGACCCGGAAGGAGCCATCGTAAAGCTTGACGTGGACTCGACAAAGTGGGGCGCCGTCGACGGTTTGGGAAGGACGCTTCCCTCCTACAGCGAGGCGGGCGGCAAAAAGCAGAAGCTTGTCGGCATTTTCTACTGGACCTGGCACTGGGGTCAGGACTCAGGCAACAGCGCGCCGCCGCGCAACATCAACAATATCCTTGCCGAGCACCCGGAGGCCGTAAACGACTACAACCACGAGGTTTGGCAGCAGCCCTCGGGGGGCAACTTCTGGAACGAGCCGCTCTGGGGCTACTACACCGAGGAGGACGACTACGTGCTGCGGAAGCACGCGGAGCTGCTCGCGGACGCGGGAATCGACTTCGTGATGTTCGACTGCACAAACGCGGATGCGGTCTGGACGGATGCGTATCTCAACCTTCTGAAGGTGTGGTCGAAGGCGCGCGAGGACGGCGTCAACACGCCCAAGATCGGATTCATGATGCAGTTCGGCTACAGCGGCAACACGCGTTCCTCGCTCTGGCAGGTGTACACGACGATCTACCGCGACAACAGGTATCAGGACCTCTGGTTCTACCTGGACGGAAAACCGCTCGTTATGGCCTGGGACACGGGCCTTGACCCTAACCAGGGCGACGAGCTCGAGCTGAAGGAGTTCTTCACGTTCCGCCACCCGTGCGCCTCGTACTGGGAGCCGGAGCACGACGACACCTGCTGGGGCTGGCTCAGCACGTACCCGCAGGCGCTCTACAAAAATGAAGACGGCACGGTCGAGTTCACGACCGTGGGTATCGCCCAGAACGCGAACTACGAGACGCAGTCTCTGAGCGCGATGAACAGCGGCGCTAATATGGGCAGAAGCTACGCGGGACAGAAAAACTACTCGTACAGCTACAAATACCGCGGAAAACGCATCAAAGTCGACTCTAAAATCGAGAATTCGAAGTTCTACGGCAGGAATTTCCAGGAGCAGTGGGACTACGCGATTTCCGTCGACCCGGAGATCATTTTTGTGACAGGCTGGAACGAGTGGATCATGGGCCGCTACGAGGAATGGTGCGGCGTCTCGAACGCGTTCCCGGACCAGTGCGACGACGAAAATTCACGCGACATCGAACCGACAAAAGGCGATCTCAAGGACTACTATTACTATCAGCTCGTCGCGAACGTCCGCCGCTTCAAGGGCATGTCCGAGCCTGATTACCAGCCGGAAGCCGTCTCAATGACGCTCGAAGGCGATATTACAAGCGGCTGGAACGACCCGCAAATAATCACGTACAACCACTACGCGCACAACACGCTCGCGCGCGACTACAAGGGCTTCGGGAAGACCCACTACACCGGCGACGCGATACGCAACGATATCGTGAAGGCGAAGGTTGCGTACGACGACAGTAACGTCTGGTTTTACGTGGAGACTCTCGACGAACTCACGCCCTGCACAGACCCGTGCTGGATGCGGCTTCTGATCGACTCCGGCGCCGCGACCGCTTCCTCGAAGGACTGGGAGGAGTTTGAATATATCGTCGGCCGCGAGGGAACGACAGCAGAAACGATGCGCCTCGAAAAGTCGACCGGCGGCTGGAACTGGGAAAAGGTCGCGGACGTAAAGTACAAAGTGAGCGGAAAAGTTCTCGTGCTTGAGATTCCGCGCAAGCTGCTCGGAAAAGCCGGGAAGAGCCTGAATTTCGGCTTCAAGTGGTGCGACAACAACATCACCGATGGCGACATTATGACGCTCTACACGGACGGCGACGCCGCACCGGGAGGACGGTTTACGTTTGTGTTCGCCGCAAAACCGGCGCCGAAGGTGTGGCCGTATGTGATAGCGGGCGCTTGCGTTGTCGCTGCCGCGGTTGCAGCGGTCATAGCCGTTGCGGCGGTGAAAAAGCGGAAGGGGAAGGACTCCGGGAAGAATGGTTGAAATCGAAATGCCAATAGGCTAATAACTGATTGGAAGTACAAATGAAGCGTTTAACTGTCACTTTTTGCTTCGCCGCGAAAATCCATTTTTCTGTTGTTTTCATTTTCGAGAAGTGATATCATTAAAGATTGAATATCATCACTTGCCGGGGGGAGAGGCTCCCCACAGGAGGTATTATGGCTAAGGTAACTTTTGACGTGGACAGGTGCAAGGGCTGCAGACACTGCGTTTTCGCCTGCCCGAAGAAAATCGTTGTGATCCGCGAGGACGTTCTCAACAAGAACGGCTACCACCCCGCGGGTGTGCTTGAGATGGAAAAGTGCATCGGGTGCGCGTCGTGCGCGACAATGTGCCCCGACTGTGTCATCACGGTGGAAAGGTGAGGTGAGCCGGAAATGGGTGAAAGACTTCTTATGAAGGGCAACGAGGTTATCGCGGAGGCGGCTTTGAGGGCCGGATGCAGACATTACTTCGGATACCCGATCACACCTCAGACCGAGGTTGCGCACTATATGGCGAAAAAAATGGAGCAGCTCGGCGGCACGTTCGTGCAGGCTGAGAGCGAGGTCGCGGCCATCAATATGGTGTACGGTGCGGCAAGCGCCGGCGTTCGCGCGATGACGTCTTCTTCAAGCCCCGGAATTTCCCTGAAACAAGAAGGAATTTCATATTCTGCGGGCTCGGAGCTTCCGATGGTGATCATCGACATCGTGCGCTGCGGTCCGGGTCTGGGCGGAATCCTTCCCGCGCAGTGCGACTACTTCCAGATGGTGAAGGGCGGCGGCCACGGCGACTACCACCTTCCCGTGCTTGCTCCGTGCAGCGTTCAGGAGATGTACGAGCTTGTCGTCGAGGCGTTCAATATCGCGGATAAATACCGGAATCCTGTCGTCGTAATGGGCGACGGATATCTCGGCCAGATGATGGAAGCCGTGACGTTCAGGGACGAAGAGCCTATTTACAAGGCGGACAAGTCGACGTGGGCGGCATACGGCAGCGAGCTTAAGCGGCCCCACCACACGATCACTTCGATCTACATCGAGGCGGACGTTCTCGAGGCGCACGTTCAGAAGCTTCAGAGAAAGTACGCGGAGATCACCGCCAACGAGACTCGCGTTGAGGAGTTCAACTGCGAAGGCGCGGACATCATCATAACGGCGTACGGCACGATTTCGAGAATCGTGAAGAACGTCATAAAGGACGCGGCGAAGGAGGGAATCAAGGTCGGGCTCATAAGGCCGATCACTCTCTGGCCGTTCCCGTCGGCGTCGTTCGCGAAATACGCTGACAAGTGCAAGCGCTTCCTGTGCGTCGAGATGAGCACCGGACAGATGCTTGAGGACGTGAAACTTGCCGTAAACGGCAGAAACGAAGTCGAATTTTACGGCAGAACCGGCGGCAACGTGCCTTCCCAGAGCGAGATTCTGGAGCAGGTGCGCAGGATCGCGGCGGAAAACTGAAAGGGGGTTTGAAGCATGGCAATAGTATTTCAGAAACCTCACGCGCTGACGGACAAGCCTTTCCATTACTGCCCGGGATGCACGCACGGAATAATCCACCGCCTCGTGGCTGAAGTTCTCGACGAGCTCGGCATCGAAGGCACCACGGTCGGCGTTGCGAGCGTCGGCTGCACGTACAACAGCTACGACTATTTCAACTGCGATATGGTTCAGGCGGCTCACGGGCGCGCTCCGGCCGTCGCTACCGGCCTCAGAAGGTCGCTCCCCGACAGACAGGTTTTCACGTACCAGGGCGACGGTGACCTCGCGGCGATCGGAACGGCGGAGATCGTTCACGCGGCGACAAGAGGCGAAAAGATCACCACCATTTTCGTAAACAACGCGATCTACGGCATGACCTCCGGTCAGATGGCGCCCACAACGCTGATAGGCCAGGTCACCACGACGACTCCCTTCGGCAGGAAACCGGAGCTCCACGGCTACCCGATCCGCGTCTGCGAGATGCTCTCCACACTCGAGGGCGCCGCTTACGTCGAGCGCGTGGCGGTCAACAACGTCGTGAACGTCAGAAAGGCCAAGGCGGCGATCAAAAAGGCGTTCAAGGTCCAGATGGCGGGCCTCGGATTTTCGATCGTCGAAGTGCTCTCGATCTGCCCCACAAACTGGGGTATGAGTCCGCAGAAGTCGCTTGAGTGGCTCGAGCAGAACATGATGGAGCACTACCCGCTCGGCAACTACAAGGGCAAGGACCTGGAGGTGTGACATGCAGGAAATCATTCTGGCCGGATTCGGAGGACAGGGCATACTGTCCATGGGTAAATTTATCGCGATGGCGGGCCTCGAAGAGGGCAAAAACGTCTCCTGGCTGCCTTCGTACGGACCCGAGATGCGCGGAGGCACCGCGAACTGCAACGTTATCGTCTCGGAGGAGGAGGTCGGCTCGCCGATCGTCAACAAGGCGACCACGATCATCGTAATGAACCAGCCGTCGCTCGAAAAGTTCGAGAAGTTCCTGGTTCCGGGCGGCGTCGTGATCCTCGACAAGTCGCTGGTGCCGGTGATGCCCGAACGCGAGGACGTCGAGGTTTACGCGATCCCCGCGACTGAAATGGCTTACGAAATGGGCAACGCGACCTTCGCGGGCATAATTCTGCTCGGAAAGCTCATCGAGGTTACCGGCGTGGTTTCGCGCGAGAGCTTCGAAAAGGCGCTCTACAAGATTCTGCCGCCGCGCAAGCACTCGATGATACCGGATGAGATGAAAGCGCTCGAGACCGGAGCCAAATATTAAGAAAATGATCAAAAAGATTTGTCTTGCTTCAAATTCGCCGCGCAGGCGGGAGCTCGTAAAGTACCTCGGGTTGCCTTTTGAGACGGTGTCGGTCGACACCGACGAAACGAACCACCCGGAGGACCCGGAAAAGGCCGCGGTCTGCATCGCGGAGAGGAAGGCGCTGAAATGCCTTGCCGACAGGGGACTTGCGGACGGCGAGGTGATAATCGGCGCCGACACGGTGGTCGTTCTTAACGGGCTGATCCTCGGGAAGCCGCGGGACCGTGAGGACGCGTTCGCGACGCTCAAGCTGCTGTCCGGGAAGAGCCACTTCGTCTACACGGGCGTCACGCTAGTGTACAGGGACGGGGAAGGCAACGAACGTGCGGTGGAGTTCGCCGAAAAGACGCTTGTCAGATTCGCGGACATTTCCGGTGCGGAGATAGACGCGTACCTCGATACGGGCGAGTACGCGGACAAGGCGGGCAGTTACGCGATTCAGGGCATGTTTTCGCGCCACATCGAACGGATCGAAGGCGACTACAACAACGTGGTCGGTTTTCCGGTGGCGAGGATTTACGCGGAGTTGGCGAAAATGTAAAAGTCCCGAAAAGATTTTTGATGATATGAAGAAGGCGGCGGCCCCTTAAATGATGAGGGCCGCCGTTTTTTAGTGTTTAAGCATATTTTAGACGAAGGGGGAAGTCTAAGCGCGGGGCGTTTTCGCGACAGGGACGTCGAGTTCCATGTCGGACCTCGGGTAGGTGCAGCACGGGTGGATGTAGCCGTAGACGCTGTCGGCACGGCGCCTGAAGTCGCGGCTCGCGGGCATGTAATATGAGCCGGAGATGAGTTTTGTGTGGCAGAAGCCGCACTCGCCGCTTTTGCAGAGCGAAGGCGCGTTCACACCGGAGCGCTCCATTGCCGAGAGAAGCGTTTCGCCGGCGCCGCACGTTATCTCGAAGGCGGCGCCGCCGTTCCTGACCTTTACCGTGTAGAACTCTCGAGAGGGCGCAGTATAGTCGGGCTCGGTTTTTACGTCCTGAGGCACGCCGCGCGCGTCAAAGCGCACGAATTTGCGGCGGAGAGGGCGTGGGAGCTTCGGGAGCTCGTTTTCGAGACTCTTCAGCATCGCGTCGGGTCCTGCCGCGAAAACAGAGTACGGATATTCTCCCGGGGCGTATTTCGCGACGGTTTCCGCCGTGATAAAGCCGTGCTCAAAGCCTTCTTTTTGCTCGTCACTGAGAACGTAGACGACCTTGATTCTGCCCTCGGAACATGCGGCGGCGCCGTCGAGCTCCTCTCTGAACAGGATGTCGCTCTCCCGCCTGGCCCCGTAAAGAAGCGTGAGCGAAAAGTCCTCGCTGCCCTCCAGAATCGCCTTCACCATCGAGCGGAAGGGGGTTATGCCTACGCCGCCGGCGATTCCGACAACGTTCGAGGCGTCGCGAAGCGGCTCGTAGGTAAACAGGCCCTCGGGCGCGGAAATGACGGTTTTAGTGCCTTTTTGCCACGTTTTGTGTATGAATTCCGACACTTTTCCGCCTTCCTGAAGCTTTACAGCGATCCGGTAAAAGCCGTTGGGGTAGGGGTGGACCGACTTTGCGACGGGCCAAAGACCGGTACGAGCCGGCAACGCTTCGGAAGGCGACGAACAGATCGAGTACGGTCTTCTGTACACGCAGCCGTCGATCTCAGCCGTGACGGAAACGTACTGTCCTGCCGCGAACGGGGCGAGCGACGAAGTGCCGCGCGAGGCGTCGGGAACGAGCGTGTACATGATCGTGGAACCGGGCAACTCGCGCGTTTCCGCCACCTCGGCGAAAATGAACTCCGGGTGGAGTGATGCCGCGAGGCTGTTGGGCTTGTACGAGGCGGGCTGCTTTACGTCCGAACCGGGCGCCTTCATGATCTTTTTGACCCTTTCGGGCAGGATTTTCAGAAAGTTCGAGGCGCTGACTTTGATTTTTTTGAGTTTTTCTCCGTTAATTTTCATGGGCGCCTCCGTTCTTCGCGACAAGGGTGTCCGGTGCTGCCGCAGGCCTTGAAATACCCGCTGCCGCAGGCCCTGAAATACCCGCTGCCGCAAGCCTTGAGACGACCGTTTCCGCCGCCTCGACGCCCGATGTGTACGTGACCCCGAAGCCGTCGCCGTTGACGCTGTGACCGCCGCAGAAAGTGAGACCCGGCACGTTCAGCTCGTTCGAGCGGTTGAGGGTGCGCGACAGGACGCCGTCCCAGGCGGAGAGCTCGTAGCCGTACGCGGTGCCGTTGGGGACGCCGAAATAGCGGGCGAACGTAGCGGGTGTGGCGACGGAAATCTCCTCAATATAGGGAAGAAGTTCGATTCCGAGAGTCTTTTCGAAATCGGCGATATATTTCCGGGAAAAGTCCGACTTGAATTTTTTGTAGTTGGCGGCGTCGACGCCGTCGAAGATTCCGCTCTTCGGGAAGACGGGAACGGTGATGAAAAGCGAGCACGTTCCCGCGGGCGTGGCGTCCGGGACGGCGACGTTCAGGCAGTTCGCGACGTACATTCCGATCGTTTTGCCGGTGTTTTCGTACTGGCGCCGCGTCGATGAGTTGTGGGCGACGAAAACGGAGTAGTCGTTTAGCCCGAGTTCGGCGGCGCTTCTGTCGAGGCCGGCGTAAATGCACACAAATGAAAGACCGAGCCTGCGCGCGTTGAGGAGTTTTTTGTCCTTCGAGGGGAGGCGCTCCCTGCCGTCCATCGCGAAAACGCTGTGGGGGATTACGTTGGAGACAGTCTCCTTCGCGAAAAACTCGTCGGAGCCGGCTTTTACACCCGCGACACGGCCGTTTTCGTCGAAAATCAGACCGGTGACCTCGGTGTTGTAGCGGATCTCGCCGCCGTTTTTCAAAATCGTGTCCGCGAGCGAGAGCGAAAGTCCGTACGACTTCATGGTCGGGATGCCCGCGCCGCCGTTTATGTATCCGCGCGCCATCTCCCAGTAGTGCATCGAGTTTAGCTCGTCCGCGGGAACGCCAAGGTAGCTCCAGTACGTCTCCAGAACGTTCCTCGTGCGCCTGTCAAAGCCGAGGGAGCGCAGTACGTCGTCGAGCGAGTGCGACGCGGAGATCAGGAACTTGCCGTACCTCATGAGCATGACGAGCTTGTTCGGATTCCCGTTCTTAGCGTCGTTGTACTCGAGCGCCTCGGAGGTGTTCGCGAGGACTTTTTTGAGCTTCGCGATGCTCTTTTCGCAGCCGGGGCACGCCTTGACAAGCGATTTTTCGAAATCTTCGCCCGATTCCAGGGTGACGTCGTACCCGTCCGGCCCCGTGACGACGGTTCTGAAAAGGTTCTTCTCGTTGACAAACGCGGCGTCCGAACCGAGCCCGGCGAAAAGGTTCCTCACGAGGCGCGGCTCCTCCTCTGTGCCGACGTCGCACAGCTCATGAAGAGACGCCTCAAACTCGAATCTGCCGCGAACGAAGCTTGTCGCGACGCCTCCGGGCAGGTTGTGTTTTTCAAGGACGACGGTTTTGAGGCCCGCCGCGGACAGCTTTGAAGCCGCCGCCAGCCCTCCGTTTCCCGCGCCTATAACAATTACATCGTAGTCGTAACGCATTTTTGAATGACCTCCGCAGTCAATATTATACTACAATTAACTTAAAAATAAACTGAATTACCGCCCGAAAAGGTGTATAATAACACCGTTGAGGAGCGGCGCGCGTTTAAGCGTCCGTTCCCGGGAGGACTTTTTAATGAATAAGAGCAATTTGAGGCACGGCAATTTGAAGCAGAGCAATTTGAAACAAGGCAGAAACCGTGCGGCGTTTTTGACGTCTTGCGCGCTCGCGCTCATTCTCGCGGCGCTCGCGCTTCCCGGCGGTTGCAGCCTGAAGCGGACAGTCGACCCGTACGCGCAGAACGGCGGCTACAACATCAACATGCTTTGCGGCGTCGACGAATTCGGCCGCACTTTTGAACCCGCGCTGGAGATGAAGTCCGACAAGCAGGTCGGAATGTTCTACTTCCTCTGGCACGGCGCCTCGGGCACGACAACGTACAACATCACCGAGCTGCTGGAAAAGGACGCGCGCTCGCTGTGGAACAAGGCCGGCAACGCCAAGAGCCCGCTTTACGCGTTCCACTACTGGAACGAGCCGCTTTTCGGCTACTACCGCTCAAACGATAAGTGGGTCATCGCGCGCCACTGCGAGATGCTGACGGCGGCGGGAGTCGATTTTCTGGCGTTCGACACGAACAACGGACCGATCTACACCGAGCAGTTCATGGCGCTCTGCGAGGTTTTCCAGGAGTACTACGACGCAGGCTGGAACGTGCCGAAAATCTGCTTCATGACAAAGAGCAACTCTCCCGCGACGATGGAGGAGATATACAACGCGCTCTACAAGGACGGCCTTTACAAGGACCTCTGGTACTGCCGCGACGGCGTCACGCCCACGATAATGGGCTGCCCGAGAGACGACTCAATGGAGCTGTACAACAAGCTTGACGAGTTTTTCGACATCGTCTACACGCAGTGGCCGAGCGAGGATTTCAGAGAGGACGCGTTCCCGTGGATCGAGTGGTCGTATCCCCAGCCTATCCACAACGGAGTCATGAGCGTGTCAATCGCCCAGCACACGGGAATTCCGATGAGCCGTTCATGGATCGAGCGCGACATGAACTGGGGCCGCGGCTACGACCAGAACGACAAAATGAACTACGAGGCGACTTTCCGCCGCGGAACGAACTTCCAGCAGCAGTGGGACACCGTTTTCGCGAACATGGACAAGGTGCACACAGTTTTCATCTGCGGCTGGAACGAGTGGATCGCGCAGAAGTACATCGTGAACGACGCGGTCGGATTTGTAGACCTGT
The DNA here is from genome assembly GCA_902792515.1 of uncultured Ruminococcus sp. Classification (GTDB taxonomy): domain Bacteria; phylum Bacillota; class Clostridia; order UBA1212; family UBA1212; genus UBA1212. The sequence continues at coordinate 141,958 of CADAZX010000001.1, read as the reverse complement.
TCAACGAGGAATTTTCGCGCGACATCGAGATGCCGAAGGAGGGCTACGGCGACAATTTCTACCTCCAGCTCTGCGACAACATCCGCCGCTTCAAAGGCGCTTCCAACGTGAAGGCCGCCAAGACCACCGAGACAGTTATCGACGTCAACGCGGATCCGTCTCAGTGGGACGGAGTTGACGCATCCTATCCGGCTCTTTCCCAGACGGTGCGCGAACGCGACGCGACGTCGGTTGACAAGCGCAAAAAGTACAAGCAGCCCGCTCCCGACAACAACATTCAGGAGATCAAGCTGGCTCACGACAAAGAGAATCTGTATTTCCTGATCCGCTGCGAAAACGACGTGGCGGTGTCGGACGACCCCAACTGGATGAACATCTATATAGGCACCGGCGAGCTGTCGCTCAAGGGCTTCTGCGGCTACGAGTATCTTGTCGATCTGACGCCTGACGGCGGAAGGGTTCTGACGCTTGACGCTGCCGGCGCGGGAACGGAGACCGGAACGGGAAGCGGCATCAAAACTTCGGTAAACGGGAAGTACGTGCAGGCCGCCGTGCCTCTTTCCGCGCTAGGTATCGAAAAAATAAAAGACTGCCGCGGCGTGTACTTCAAGGTGACTGACGGCGTTGCCGAGTCTTCAGATATTTTGGAGACGTATATTTCCGGCAAGTCGCTGCCGATGGGAAGACTGAGTTATTATTACTACTTTTAGGGAAAAATAAAGTTTTTGGAAGAAACGTGAAGGGCCCCGCGGCGCGGGGCCCTTCACGTTTCCGTCGTGCGCCAGGCAGGCGTTAATTATGACTTCTTAAAGAACGACAGACCGTCGCGGAACATTCCGGGATGCGAGTCTCTGTACTCGATCGATTTGCCGATGACCTTTTTCCACTCGCCGTCGTCGAAAAACGACGTTTTCTCCATGATCTTCGCGTCGTTTTTGCCTAAAAACAGCTGGATTATCGGCATGAAGTCGGAGTAGCGGCCTGTCGTGTCCTCGCCCGGGAAGAGATCGTCGGGAATTCTGCCGTCCGTGAAATACGTTACGGAGGAGGTCAGCTTCATGCCCGCGGTGACGTTGAACTTTTCGACAAATTCGGACGGGAAATCGAGAACGACGACTGCGTCAAACTCGTCGGAATACGCCGCGATCCTGAGCGGCTCGGTCGAAAGAACGTACGCCGGCTGTGTGTCGCCGTAGCAGAGCGCTCTCGCGACGGGGTCGATCTGCATGTCGGAGAAGAACCTTCCCGCGAAATTCGTGTTGATCTTGTTGCGGAACGAATAGTATTTTCTGTAGGAGAACTTGACGTTCGCCTGTTTTTCTGCTTTGCCTGCCATGTGTTTTGAGCACCTCCGTGTTTGTTTTGTGATTAGATTATACTCTCATTCCCGGGTCGCGTCAATAAGCGCGTATCGAATGATTCGGGAATGATACGGGAGTGATTCGCCTCTCACCGGCCTTTATGCGGTCCTTTTTCTATAAGCGACGCCAGGTTCACGGCCGTCTCCCACGGACGGCAGAGCGTTCCGGACTGTTTCCCGCCGTCGTAGTATTCCGACCACGCGCCGAAAACGTCTCTCTGCGCGAGCATGGCGTCCGCAAGAGCGGGGTCGAACCCCTGTGCGTAAATCAGGATTCCGTACTCGTAGCCTACCGTTCTGTCGCGTGAGGCCATTCCGGCGCGGACGGAAGCGGCCGCTTTGACGATCAGCTCCCCGGGGATCAGGCCTTGGGAGCCTGTAAAACAGGGGGAGAGGAGAGCCGCCGCGACGTCGAACCGTTTTCCGTAGAGGCCGGGGAAAAGCGGCGGGAGATCGAGAGACAGGCACGCGGGGCAGACGTAGTCGCCGTTTTTGTTGCGGAAGCTGACGCCGAAGCCGTGGCCGCACGCGCGAACGCCGCCGGGTCTGAAGAGCGGAGCGCGGGAAGGATCCTCAAGCGGTTTGTTGCAGTAAAAAAGACCGTTTTCGCCGGCGCAGTAAAAAAGACCGTTTTCGCCGGCGAAGTTCGCGGCGAAGTGTTTTTCTATCAGGGCTCTGCCGTCCGAGAGAAGGGCTGTCGCGCCGGCGCCGAGGTACTCTTTTATGAACGCGACGGAAAGAGCTTCGGTGACCGCGCGGTGGAAAAGAGACGTCGCCTCCATTGAACCGTCCGCGATCGTGCTGCGGGGGAGAAGTCCGCCCGCGATGTACGTCTCGTCGCCGTTAAAGGGCAGCGTTCCGTCCGGTGACAGCTCCGCCTGCTGCGAGAGAAGGCAGTATTTAATAAGGGGCAGCGCCTTCCGGACCGCCTTGTCGTCGCCTGTCGCGCGGAGATACGCGGTGAACATCAGAACGAGGTAGCCGGTGATCTCGACGCGGTCGTTTTCGTGGACGTGAAAAGCGCTCTCGGACATTCCCTGGGCGTTCTGAACCCTGCCGTGCGCCTCAAAAACGGACGTGTAAAACTCAAGCATCCTGCGCGCGTTTCCGTACGCTCCGGCGGCCAGAAAGAACCTGAACACGCCGTAGTTGTCGCGCACGTAGCTCAGGTGGTAGTTATAGCCCGCGAGAACGGCGCCCGTTTCCGCCTGCTGAGCGGAAATGACGTCGAAACCGTCGAGAATCTCCTTCGCGAACGGGGAGTTTATTGACGCGGGAACGTCGCGCTCCGGGAAAAGAAGAGGGGAACCGCCAAGCGGCGCGGCTGCGGGCGACTCGAGAAAAGAGTACATGACGTCCGCAATTCCGCTTTCAAGGCCCTCCTCGAAAAGCGCCTCCGGGGTTTCCGAAAAAAAGACCGATATAAGGGCTCTTCCCGAGACGTCGATCTCAAGCTCCGTGGCGGATATTTTCCGGCGCGCGGCGTCGCCTCCTGTTTTGATCAAAAGGTAGCGAAAACGGTTCGAGGTGTAGCCGTGCGGCCTGCCGTTTTCGAAGCTGTACGCGTAGACGACGGAGCCAGGCTCGGTGACCGCCATCCCGTCGCCGTCAAGGACGGTCTCAAACGCCGGCGCGTTCTTGAGCGAGAGCCTGAAGCGGACGTTTCCCGAGACCGCGCGGTGGAACGAGGCGGAACCGGGAGGCACAAGGTCGAGCATTTTCGCGCCGGTCAAAGTGTGCGAAAAGCAGACGCGCGAGTGCTTAACTGTATCCGCTGAAGCTCCTGCGCCGGTTTCCGGGCCCGCGCCGTCGCCGCACACAGACAGCGTAAAAGCGTCCGGAGACGAGTACTCCGGGCCGAACGCCTGAAAAATGTCGGCGCCTTTTCCGTAGACGCAGACCTTTCCGTTTCCGAGACAATGAACGGTCATTTCAAACCACCTCCCGCCGCCTTTATTATACCATTTTCCGGCCGCAAAAAAAGCGGAAAAAGCGTTTTTCAGTCGCTGCCTGATGAATTTTCCGTCGCTGCCTGATGCATTTTCCTCCGCTGCCTGATGCATTTTCCGCCGCTGTTTGATGACTTTTCGGGGGCGGTAGTGTATAATAGCCATAAAGAAGCTGAAGACGCGGACGGAAGCCGCGGAAAAGCGTCCCGCGGGGCGGGCTTTAAAAGGTGGACTTTAAGAGGCGTATATATGAACAAGCAGAACGAAGACATCGCCGTCATCACGGCAAACAGAGAAAAAACGATAGTAAAAACGAGCGTCGTCGGCATCGTGACCAATATACTTCTGGTTGGCTTCAAGGCGTTTGTCGGCCTGGTGTCGAACTCGATCGCGGTGATTCTCGACGCGGTCAACAACCTGTCCGACGCGCTCTCGTCAGTCGTGACGATCATCGGCGCCAAGCTCGGGGCGAAGCAACCCGACAAAAAGCACCCGCTCGGCTACGGCAGGATCGAATACCTCAGCTCAATGATAGTCGCCGCGCTCGTTCTCTACGCCGGCATCACGTCGCTCGTTGAGTCAATCAAAAAAATCATCCACCCGGAAGCGGCCGACTACAGCACCGTGTCGATCGTGATCATTTCCGTCGCCATCGTTGTCAAGCTGCTGCTCGGCCTGTACGTAAAAAAGCAGGGCAAAAAAGTCAACTCGGGCGCTCTTGTGGCCTCGGGTTCGGACGCGCTTTTCGATGCGATCCTTTCCGCTTCGGTTCTCGCTTCCGCGGTCGTTTTCCTGATCTGGGGAGTGTCGCTAGAGGCGTACGTCGGCGTCGTGATCGCGGGCTTCATTATTAAGGCCGGCATCGAGATGATGATCGAGACGCTGAACGACATTATCGGAAAGCGCGAGGACGCGGAGACGACGAAGGAGCTGAAGGAGATTATCTGCGCGGAGGAAGGCGTGCTCGGAGCATACGACGTCACGCTTTTCAACTACGGCCCCGGCAAAAACTACGGTTCGGTCCACATCGAGCTTCCGGACAACCTGAGCGTCGACGACGTCGACAAGATCACGCGGAAGATTCAGAACACGGTTTTCCGCAAGACCGGCGTCATTTTGACGGGCATCGGAGTCTATTCCTACAACACATCCGACGACGAGGCGGCGCAGATGAGAAACGCTGTTCAGAAGACCGTGATGGCGCACGACTGGGCGCTGCAGATGCACGGATTTTACGCCGACACGGTTGAGAAAACGGTCCGCTTCGACGTGGTTCTCAGCTTCGACGTCGGCCGCAGGGAAGCGATCGAGACGCTTTACGGCGAGGTGAAGGCGCTTTACCCGGACTACGACGTACTGGTCGTTCCCGACGTGGACGTGGCGGATATATAATAATACGGAACGCCGTTCCGGTGCAAAAAAATACAAAAAATACATTCTTTTGCGGGATTTTGCTTGAAATCCGCGGGGAGAAGTTGTAGAATATGACCACATGTGGCAGTTTGCCATAAATTTATAGGAGGTAAACAATGAAAAAACTTCTTGCATTAGTTCTTTCCGTTGCCATGATCCTTTCTCTGGTAATGGTTAGCAATGTTTCTGCTGCCGGAACGTTCTGCGCCGACGTATTCACGCTTAACAACGCAGAGGGCGGCACAGTCAACAACTGCGGCGCGGTTAATGACCTTGGTCAGATCAAAGGATTCGTCGACCAAGGCGCTACGGTCATCCACGCGGTCGGCTGGTATCTCCCTGAGTCCGAGATGGACGACATCGGCTACCAGACTGACGACGGAGAGATCACCTGGGGTAAATCGTTCGTTGACGAGAATATTTATGGACCGCTTAATAGCACGCTTCCGCTCAGGTACAATCTCGACGCTCCGATCCTTGAGGGTTCCCACACCTTCAGAATCGTTGCGCACCTTGTCAACGGTACAGTAGTCACCGCTTTCGAGACCGTGTACAAGAATGACGATACCGTCATCGCCGAGTGGGCTAACATCAACACCGGAGCTGACGGCGCCGGCATCGGCCTCTGGCTCAAGCAGCCCGGACAGTACGCCGCAGCCGCTTTCACGGCTACCGCAAGCTTCGACGCCATCCGCACCCCGATCAACTGGTCTTCCAGACCTGACAAGGATCAGCCCGAGACTTACGAGATGTTGATCTACAGATTCTACAACAACATCGAGAACTCCCTCACCAAGACTCCTCTGGTAAGACAGGAATACTCTCCCGACGGTGACCACGCCGGCGGAGACGCTATGGAATTCGAGGCTCTTCCGAAGGGTCAGTACGTGTTCGCGATCCGTCTGCTCAGCCAGGAGAACGGAGGCTACTTCGTAATCCCGGTCAAAGGAAACACTGAAAAGGCTATTTACGCGACCAACGTTGACGACGGCACTCAGACCTTCAACTTCGGCGTCAGATCCTTCGAGAAGGACGCCATCTACGGCGCTCTGCCCGAGATCACCGACACTCCGGATCCGGCAACTGTTGTTGGCAGCTCTTTCGACACGTTCTATGTTAACGACGTCATCAACTTCGGCGAGGGCGACGGCGGTGCTTCCGGCAAGCTCGACAAACATGACAGAACCGTTGACGGCTCCGACGGCAGCGTTACCAAGTTGGTTATCCGCGGCTGGGTAGGCTTTGCTGACGAGATTGAATCGTTCGGTTACAAGATCGGCGACGCCGCTCCTGTTTACGGCGACTTCAAGACGACCACCGAAGCGGGCGTGCTCGGCGCCGGCGGACCTCTTGCCTCCAGATTCGCGATCGAGATCGACGCTACGACCATCAAGGGTGAGAAGAACGTTGTCGTGGTTGTCAAACTGCTCAACCGTGAGGAGCCCGTTCTTATGGACGCCAACTACGGCGGTGCCAACACCAGCTTCACGTTCATCGGTGTTCCCGGTGAAGAGCCCGGCGGCGAAGTTCCTCAGCCTACGACGGGCGACGCAACCGTTGCGATGTTCGCGGTTATCGTTGTTCTCGCTATGAGCGCTGCGTTCGTTTTCATCCGCAGGAAATCCTATTGAGACAAAGCGCGCTCAGGCGTGCCGAATCTTAAATAATTAAAAAGGTCCGGACCTTCGGGTCCGGATTTTTTTGGCTTCCGGGTGTTAAAAGGAGCGAAAACGGGCGGAAAAAGACTGCCGTGGGCGGTGCCGGAATCATGCTTAAATTCTTTTCGCGGGCTTTAAAACCCTGCGCGGACGTGGTATAATACCGTTAGAATTATGCATGCGCGCAAGCCGCGCGGAAACGGAGCACACTGTGAGTAATATTTCCGAACTGAAAAGTGAGATTCTGAGCTTCCCGAAGGGGGTTTTCTGCCCTGAGATATTCAGGGCGCGCGGCCTTTCGGAGAGTGCAAATACAATTAACGCGAACGTTCGCGCGGACGGGCTTTACGCGCTTTTCGCCATGCCGGAGCCGCATATTTATAAAAACGACCTGATCGCGGGCAGCCTCAGAGACGTAATTCTCGAGGTGCCTGACGACGAGCGCGGGCGCGCGGCGGCGGTTTTCGCAAAATACCCGGAACGCACGTTTTCGTGCAACACCGACCACTACGCGGCAGACTATTTCACGGCTGTCGAAAAGGGCATCCCGGGAATGATTCGCGACATCGACGCTTCGGCGGAGAAGCACGCGGGCGACGCGGAGGCGACAGGCTTTTTGAAGGCGATGAAGCGGACGCTCGAGGGACTTTTGAAGCGCATCGAAAACTACGCGGAAAAGGCCGAATCGCTGAAAGGCGCGGAGGGGTACGACGCGGAGAAGCTCGATTTTATCGCGGGCAACATGCGGGCGCTTCTTGAGGGTGCGCCGGGGACGTTCGCGCAGGGGCTTCAGCTTGTGTGGATGATCCACAACTGCTTCGTGCTCGAGGGCAGGTACGCGATGGCTCTCGGAAGGATCGACCGCTACCTTTATCCGCTCTATTTGAAGGATATCGCGAACGGAACGCTTACGGACGAACGCTGCGAGGAGCTTGTCGCCAACACGTTCGCGAAGATCTGCGAGTTCAGGTACAGGGGCTGCGACGACGTTGTCAACATCTGCATCGGCGGCGTCGACGAAGAGGGCGTGTGCTCGGTGAACGGGCTGTCGTACTGCGTTCTGCGCGCGGTGAGAGACGTGAACCTTCCCGGACCGAACCTTTCCGCGAGGATCACTCCGGACTGTCCGGACGAATTCCTGGACGAGTGCCTGAAGGTCATCGGCACGGGTCTCGGATACCCGGCTCTGATGAACGACACGGTCAATATGGCGGCGCTTCTCAGAAAGGGCTACGAGCTTAAGGACGTCAGAAACTACTGCATGGTTGGCTGCATCGAGAATTTCATCACCGGCATGCAGCCCCCGTGGTCGGACGGCAGGTTCGACCCGATCAACTATCTTGAGGCGATTCTCGTGGGTAAAACCGCGGAGGAACTCGATTCGATAGAGTCGATGGACGCGTTCATGAGGATCTACGAGGAGCGGCTCAAAGAGGGCGTTGAAAATTATATTGAGTGGATGAGGCGAGGCCAGTTCGTGGCCGAGCCGGAAAACATGACGGCACCTTTTTTGTCGTGCTTCTGCCAATGCTGCATCGAGAGGGGACGCGACATTAACATGGGAGGCGCGAAGTATCCGTCGGCGCACGGCGCGGCGCTTATGGGCATAGGCACCGTCAGCGACTCTCTCGCAGCCATAGAGCGCGTTGTGTTCGAGGACAGGAAAATACCCCTCTCGACGCTCGCGGCGGCAATTAAGGCCAATTATGAAGGCTACGGGGACATCAGAGAGACGGTGCTGGCCGCGCCGAAGTACGGGAACAACGACGCGTTCGTCGACAAGTACGCGGTGTGGTACACGAGCACGCTTTCCGACATGTTCGACAGGTACACGACTCTTGACGGCGGACCTGTCTACACGGCACAGGCGGCCAACGTGTCGAACATTTACGCAGGCCACGGACTCGGCGCCACACCCGACGGAAGGCTCGCCGGAAGGCCTCTTTCCGACGCCGCCTCGCCGACGTACGGCTGCGACGTAAAAGGCGTCACGTCGACGCTTCTGAGCGTCTCCAAACCCGACTACACGCGCTGCGCCTGCGGCTCCGTCGTCAACCAGAAGTTTTCACCCTCCGCTTTCAAGGACGGCAAGCGCGAAAAGCTCGCGCAGCTGATAAGGGTGTATTTTTCCCGCGGCGGCCAGGAGATCCAGATCAACTCCACGTCGCGCGAGGTGCTTCAGGACGCCAGGATCCACCCCGAGAACTATCAGTCGCTCGTGGTGCGCGTTTCCGGCTTTTCGGCGCTGTACGTGACGCTAGCGGACGAGGTGCAGGAGGACATTCTGAGCCGCACCCAGCATGAAGAAGTTTAAACCATGGCAGTTCTGAACGTCAGCAACATACAGCGGTTCTCGACGGGCGACGGCCCCGGCATCAGGACGACCGTTTTCCTGAAAGGCTGCAACCTGCGCTGCCCGTGGTGCCACAACCCGGAAAACATCTCCGCGAAGCCCGAGACGCTCGTTTTCGCGGCGGCCGGCAAAACGGTCACCTACGGAAAACTTATGACGCCGTTGGAGGTCGCAGACGACGTGTCGGAGGACGCGGATTTTTACAATGCGGGAGGAGGCGGCGTCACCGTGAGCGGCGGCGAGCCGATGCTCCAGTACGAGGGCGTCGCGGAGCTCGCGGCGATCCTGAAAGAGCGCGGGATAAGCACGCTTGTCGATACGGCCGGGTGCGTTCCGTGGCGGAATTTCGAGGTGGTGCTCGGCAGCGTGAACGCTTTTTACTACGATATTAAAGCGGGTTCGCGCGAAAAGTACGCCTCGGTCACGGGCGGCGACTTCGACCTGATCGTTTCGAACCTCAAAAAGCTCGTTGCATGCGGCGCGAACGTGACGGCGCGGATTCCGTTCATTCCCGGCGTCAACACGTCGGACGGGGAGCTCCGGCTGATCCTCTCGACGCTGCTCGAAGCCGGCGTAAAACACGCGGACCTGATACCGTTCCACCGCCTGGGCAGCGCGAAGTACAAGGCCATGGGGCGCGAGTACGTTTTCGCGAAAACGTCTCCGCCGGCGGCGGAGGAGGTCGCGAGAGCCGGGGAAATGCTCGGAAAATATATCGAGACAGGCATTGAATAGACCGCCGGCCGGCAAAAACCGGGGCAGACGGTTTATACAGACAATTATGACAGACGGTTTAGACGGACAACCGGGACGGACATTAAGACAGACACGGAAATGGACACGGTTATGAGTATGAGAAAAAAAGCGGCGCGGCCTGCGGCATTTGCGGCTATCGCGGTACTTCTGCTGTGCGCGACCGTTTTTTGCGCGGGGCCGGCGGGATGCGCGAAAAAGGAAGCCTTTGACGAAAACTGGGCCCGCCACGGAAAGGGGACGGAAGGCTTGAGAACGTTTTACAACCCGATTTCAACAAAATCGATGCCCGACCCTTTCATTTTCTACCACGAAGGATATTTTTACGGTCTCGCCACGGAGGCGTTTCAGGTCAGACTGTACAAAAACAAGACCGTGGAGGATCTATTCACGAAAGGCGAGAGCAAGGACCTGGTTAAAACAGGCGACGCCATAGGGGGCGGCAGGACCATGGGCGGCAATATTTGGGCGCCCGAGCTCCACTACTACCCGGTGACCGGCAGGTGGTACGCCTACTCGTGCTCGACGATCGGAAGCTTTGACTTCGGCGACATGCGTATGTTCTGCCTCGAATCGGACGGCGGCGACCCGTTCGGCAACTACACGTTCAAGGGAATTACGCTTGACGGAAAGATATGCATCGACCAGACCGTCTACTACGACGAGGCGAGCGGCGAGCTCTACACCGCGTACTGCGATTTCACCGACAAGGGGCAGGTCGTGATGCTCGCGGCGATGGACAACCCGTGGACTGTCGGAGAGGAGCGTGTCACGGCGACGTACCCGGAGTACGACTGGGAAAAGCGCGGTTCCGACGGCACCAACGACGGCAGGGTGAACGAGGGCCCGGTGTTCATCACTCACAACGGCGAGATATTTTTGATCTACTCCGCGAGCGGCTGCTGGAGCGAATTCTACTCGCTCGGCCTGCTCCACTACACCGGAAAGGACACCTCGCGGCAGAATTTTTTGAACCCGGCCAACTGGAAAAAGAGCAAAAAGCCCGTTTTCGAAAAGGCAAACTGCGTTTACGGCGTCGGCCACTGCTCGTTCTTCACGTCGCCGGACGGCGAGGAGACGTGGATCGCGTACCACGGAATGAGCACCCCGGACGCGGGTGTCGAGGGGCGCTACGCGTATATACAGAGAATCAAATTCGACAAGCGGAACTTTCCGGTTCTCGGAGAACCGCTGCCGGAATGGGTGAGAATAGACGTCCCGGAATGGGAGGACTAAAAAGGCCGGAACAGCCGGCAGGCTCCGTCGGGAGACTCCGGCGGGAGAAAATGACAAATTTTACTAAATTTAGCTAAAAACAGCGGGAAAGGCATGTGTGCAAAATGAAAGCAAAAGCGGCTGTATTTGAGGGCGCGAACGTTCCGTTCAGCGTCAGGGAATTTGAAATCACGGACGTGCCGAAGGGCTACGGAAAGAGCGAGCTCATAGCAAGCGGCGTGTGCGGCACGGACGTTCACATTTTCAAGGGCAGGCTCGCGATGGGCGCGCCGTCGATAATCGGACACGAGTTCGTCGGAAAACTCACGGGCTGCGACCCGGAAGAGGCCGCGCGGTTCGGTCTTAAAGAGGGCGACAACGTTATCGCGGACATCGCGGTTCCGTGCGGGAAATGCCTCCTTTGCAGAACGGGCGACGACGCCAACTGCGTCAACATGGGCGTCACGAACGAAGGCGACATCACAGTCCCTCCCTACCTCTACGGCGGCTACGCGGAGGTAAACTACACGCCTCTTACGAACCTTCTGAAGATTCCCGAAGGCGTCGACCCGGTTGCGACGGCTGTTTTCGCGTGCCCCGGGCCGACTGTCATTCACGGCGTGCGGCTCGCGGAACAGGCGGGTTACACGATCGGCGGTGAGACGGTCGCGGTCGTGCAGGGACTCGGCCCGGTCGGCTGCTTCGCGGTCATGTATCTTAAAGCGCTCGGCGTGAAAAAGCTCTTTGCGATAGGCGCCCGCAGCAAGCCGGAACGCACCGGACTTTTGAAAAAGCTCGGCGCCGACGAGGTTTTGAGCCTCGAAAAGGACGGCGAAAACGCGATCAAGGCCAAGATCCTCGCGGAAAACGGCGGCCTCGGCGCGGACGTCTGCATCGAGTGCTCAGGCGCGCCTTCGGCCGTCCCCCTCGGCATGGACATCCTGCGGAACCGCGGCGTCTACATAATTCCCGGCCAGTACAGCGACAGCGGCTCCGTCAAAATCGACCCGCAGACGATCACGTTCAAGGCGCTCAGGTTCATCGGCTCGTCCCAGTATTCTATCAAGGACGTAAGAATCTACCTGGAGTTCCTGAAGAACCGCCCGGAACTTCAGCCGGCGGTGAAGTCGCTCGCGACGTGCTACAAGGTTTCCGACGTGAACCGCGCCTTCGACGATGCCATCGCGGGAAAGAACGTTAAAACTCTTCTCGTAAAATAAAAGAAAGGAAACGTCCGTACGTAAACGGGAGGTGTCAAACAATGAAAAAGCCTATAAAAAGATCAAAAATTCGCGCCGCGTGCGGCATGCTTTATTACAAGACAAAGCGGAAGCTCCTCTGGCTGAGGATGCGGAAAAGGTTCGCTACCGAACGCAGTACGGAGCCGCTTCCCGAGCTTCAGTTCACGCACAAAACGCCGCTCCTCAGAAAGCTCAAGGACGTCGACATGTACCTCCAGTACAACAAGATCACCAACCTTAAGCTCGCGGCCGCGAAGATAAACGGCGTCGTCGTGAAGCCCGGCCAGACGTTCAGCTTCTGGTACCTCGTGGGCAAAACGTCCGCCAAAAAAGGCTACAAAGAGGGGCTCGTCCTCAGCAACGGAACGGTCGGGAAGGGCATCGGCGGCGGGCTCTGCCAGATGACGAACCTGATCTACTGGATGACGCTCCACACTCCGCTCACCGTTACCGAACGCTACCGCCACGGCTACGACGTCTTCCCGGACTCCAACCGCACGCAGCCTTTCGCAAGCGGCGCCACCTGCTACTACCCGCACCTCGACCTGATGATCCGGAACGACACTGACATACCGTTCCAGCTTCTGGTGAACGTCGGCGAGGAGTATCTCACCGGCGAGTGGAGGTCGGTCGAACCGCCGCTGTTCAAGTACGAGATCGTCGAAAACAACCACGAGATGCGGCAGGAGTTCTGGGGCGGCTACTCGAGGCACAACGAGCTCTACAGGGAGGTTTACACCCGAGACGGAGAGTTTGTGCGCGAGGAGTTTGTGGTCGCGAATTCCGCGATCATGATGTACCGGCCTTTCCTCACGGGACCGGACGGCAAAGGCACCTGTGATGAAGACGACCACAGCAGGTACGACAGGTAGAAACGCACGCGGTTTTAGGCAAAAGGCTTGAAAATACGGTAATTTTTGCTAAAAGTTTGAAAGAGGGACGGAAAATGGAAAAAACGGTAATCGGAATCATCGGATGCGGCACGATCGCCAACAGCGCGCACATTCCCGCGTATCTCAAAAATCCGGACGTTCGGATCAAGTATTTTTGCGACATCATTCCCGAAAAAGCGTTCGGGGCGGTCGAAAAGTACGGCTGCGGCACCGCCTGCACCGACTATCACGACGTGATAAACGACCCCGAAATCGACGCTGTGTCCGTATGCACCCCGAACAGAATGCACATGACGATCACCTGCGACGCGCTCGCCGCGGGGAAGCACGTTTTGTGCGAAAAGCCCGCCGCGAGGACGTACGCGGACGCGCTCAAAATGCAGGAGGCGCAGCACAAATACGGAAAGACTCTGAACATCGGCGTCGTGAACCGTTTCAGCTCCGCGGTCCGCAAGATCCGGGAAATGATCTCGAACGGCGACCTTGGCGAGGTCTACCACGTCTACGTGAGCTTTCGCCAGCAGCGCTCGATTCCCGGCCTTGGCGGCGCGTTTACGACGAACGCGATATCGGGCGGCGGCGTCCTGATCGACTGGGGCGTTCACTATCTTGACATCATGATGTTCTGCACGGGCGACCCGCGGCCGGAGACCGTTTCCGCGAAGGCGTTCTGCAAGCTCGGAGTCGATATGAAAAACTACGTATACGAGGGCATGTGGGCGGAGAACACAAAAGACTTGAACGGAACGTACGACGTGGACGATTTTGTGACGGGCTTCGTGCGTACGTCCGGCCCGACCGTAACGTTTAACGGCGCCTGGGCACAGAACATCGGCGTCGGCGAGTCCTTTATCGACTTCCTCGGCACGAAGGGCGGCATCCGCTTGAACTACGGCTCGGATTTCACGTTTTACACCACCGGCGGCGGAAAGCTCGTGAGCTACAAACCGGAGTTCAAACCGAACGACATGTTCCAGGAGGAGATCGACTCGTTTGTGCGCGCCGTCAGAACGGGCGAAAAGCAGCCGTCGCATATCGATACCGTGATAATCACCGCGAAAATGATGCAGGCGATGTACGACTCATCTGCTGCGGGAAAAGAAATTGTTCTTGAATAAATTTTGCCTTTGTTTAGGTAAAAACGGCGCGCCTGCCCCGGCCGGGGCAGGCGCGCTTCGCGTATAAACAGATCATTCCGTTATGACCGTCAAAATCGAGTTACCGGGGAGCGTGGCGGGAAGGCCTGAGCATGGGGCTTCCGCACGGAGGCCTTCTTCTGTCAGGAGGCGGTACGAAACAATGTTTCTCCCGCCGGAACAGTACTCAAGGCGCTTCTCCGACGGCGAGACGTTCGCGATTACTATCGCGCCGCCTTTTTCTTCGTCGAATGATGCCGCTCCGTAAATTCCCGCGGCGGCGCCTTCAAAAGTGAGTCCGGTCTCAGTTCCGCGCTTGTACAGCTCGTTGAACGCGAGGAACGCCTCGTAAGAGGGAAGGGGTTCGCGAGTCAACGGGTTGAAAAGCGAGCCGTAAACGCTCGGGCTGAGCTGCGCGTCGTAGAACATTGCCGAATCGACCGGCAGGTGCTGGAACGAGAGCATCATCGCGGCGGTCACGGCGGCGTGGTGGGCGGTCCCGCGGTGGAAGACCTCGCAGTTCCACTCGTTGCACATCGTCTCGGTCTCCGTGAAGCCGTATCCGTCAAGCATTTTGCGCGCGTACCGCGCGAAGATCGCGGTGTTTTCGATCGAGGCGTAGCTGTGCCACGAGAAAAAGTCGAGCGGGCAGCCGTTTGTCTTGACGTACTCCAGGAACTTTTCGAAGTACTCGACAAAATACTCTTCACGCGCGGTTGCCTTCGCGTTCGGGTCGGTCTCGATACCGGCTATCGCGTAGAAGCCGCAGGACGCGTATCCGCCTATTTTCAGGTGCGGAAAGCGGTTTTTGAGGTAGCGGGAAGCGGTGCCGTAAAGCTCGAAATACTGCTCCATCGTGCCGCGCCACATCGGATTTTTGAGGGGGTCCTCCTCGTTGTCGGGCTCGTTCCAGATCTCCCAGTAGCGGATTTTGTGGTAAAAGCCGTCTGCCCAGCCTTCGGTGTAGTGGCGGATGACGCCCTCGCAGATCTTCGCCCATTTTAGATTGTCTGCCGGCGGGAACACGCGGTACGCCTTGATCTCGACGAAGTTTTCGATCGAGACGCCAAGCCTGAAAACGGGCTCGACGGACGCTTCCGTGAGCGCGGAAATGAGCATGTCCGTGAACGTGAAATCGTACGATGCCGGGTCGGCCGGGTCCTTACCGAAATCCGGGAACAGGTTCGGAATGTCGACGAACATCGACCCGCCGAACCACCCGCCAACGTCGTGAAGACGCGAAAACGGAATCCCCGCATCGGTCAGGTAGCGGAACATCGAGAAGTCGAGGCCGTAAAACGGCGGCTGTCCCACACCGTGCAGGGGCTTCACGGGCCCTTTCTTTTCGGAAAAATCAACTTTAACTTTCAAGGTCTCCGCCCCGGTCTGCATACTCATCTGAAGGTCTCCTCCCGGTTTTTGATGGATGAGCCAATGATATCACATTCGAGCGCTTTTTGGAACAGCTTTTTAGGCCGTGAACGTCGCGTGAACGTCGCGTGGGATATTGACAAACACCGGAAAACTTATACAATTAGATATGAACGGAAAGGGTTCAAAAATGATTTCAGCCTGAGGAAAGGGGCAATATACCATGGCAAAGTTGTTCGTTTACTACAGTTTCAGCGGAAACGGTGACGCGGTCGCCGCAAAACTCGCCGAAAAAGGTTTCGAGCTCCGCAAAGTCGAATCGGAGTTCACGCTCAGCAAAAAGCTGCTTCCGCAGTTGCTGAAGGGCGGTTTCTCGGCGGGAATCGGACAGAAACCGAAGCTCAAGGGCTACGACAGCGACGTAAGCGGCTACGACGAGGTCTGGGTCGGCGCACCTGTCTGGAACGCGCGTCTCGCGAGCCCCGTTAACACGGTCCTCAGGGACACGGATTTTTCCGGGAAAAAGCTGACGTTCGTTCTTTACAGCGCCAGCGGCTTCGCGAAAAACGCCGACAAACGTTTGAGAAAAGAGTACCCGGACGCGAAAATAATCCACCTCTGCCAGCCGAAGGACGATCCGGAGGAGCTCGCGAAGCTTGATTGATAGGAATTTGATTCTATGATGAGGGTTCTGTTCGTTCCGGCTGCTGTTTCTTTATACCTGCGGCGATATAAAGCCGGGTATTTAAGAAACGGTACTTATTTGGTTAGTTTCTTTTATGGCAACGGCAGCAGATGTTGAAAAGAAACCCGGGTTGGTAGTAATTAAAGTGGCAAATAAAGTAGCAAATAAAGTGGCAAAAAAGAGTAGCAAAAAGAAAGCAAATGGAGTATAATTCAAAATAGCGGAGAGCAGTTAGCTGACCAAGCAAGCGAAAAACTGTTCAAATCCAACAATTGATGTTTAGGAGGCGTGGAGCAGTGAATATAGGAGTGGAGACTGAAAAAATAGAGTTTAAGAGGACAACGGGAGAACTCCGGGAAGGAATCACTTCATTGGCTTCTATGCTCAACAAGAATGGATATGGAATTCTGTATTTTGGGGTTAAGGACAATGGGGACGTAGTTGGTCAACAAATGGGTGATAGAACGCTTAGAGAAATATCCCAGGCAATAGCAAATTTCATTAAACCGCAGATTATACCAATTATAGAACATGGATTGATAGATGATAAAAACGTAATTAAGATTGAAGTACGTGGCTCTGAAAAACCATACTCGGCATATGGACGCTATTATATGCGATCTGCGGATGAAGATAGAGAATTGAGTCCGACAGCATTAAAGGAGTTAATAGACAGACAAGCATCATCAGATGTTTTGACTTTGGTTCCGGCGCCTGTTCAGACGCTTACTTTTAATAAACTCAAAATTGCTTTTGTAACGGCGGGGCTGACAGTCGACCAAACAACTTTCGAAGATAATACCGGGCTGAAAAACAGCGATGGGAAGTATAATCTAATGGCTTTTTTGCTTGCTGACGAAAATGACATCTCAATCAAAGTGGTTACTTTTGCAGGAAAAGATAAGACAGTTCTAATAAAGAGAAACGAATACGGAGGAACATGTCTCGTTACCGCTATGGATAGAGTGTTGGATTACATGGAATCCGTTAATGAAACTATGGTCACGATGGGCAATCACAGACGAATAGAAGAAAGACTTTTTGACATGGCCAGTTTTAAAGAAGCTTGGCAAAATGCATGTATTCATACGAAATGGATAAAAGGGAATCCACCGGCGGTTTACGTTTTTTCAGATAGAATAGAAATCATTTCTACGGGAGGATTACCTGTAGATTTAAATAAGGAAGAGTTTTTCAAAGGAATAAGTAAGCCGGTTAATTCCAAACTTCAAAAGATATTCGGTCAATTGGGATACGTGGAACAAACAGGTCATGGCGTTCCTCTTATAATTAGTAATTATGGAAAGCAGGCTTTTGATATTACGGAGAACTTTGTTAATGTAACTATTCCGTTTAATTATGAGAAAAATGACAATAGTGTAACTGAGCCTGATAATAAAATCAGTATTAATGATGCGGAGCGGCGAGTTATCGATTATATAAGTCATAATTCCGGTATCACGATAAAGGAAATGGTTGCTGCAAGTGGATACTCTGACGGATATATAAGAAAAATACTTGCAGCATTAAAGAGGAAAAAGGTGATTGAACGTCGTGGTGGAAATAAAACCGGGAAATGGGCAGTATTAAGATAAACGATAATTAATAATGCAGGAATCCGGGTATAGAAAGGCATCCAAACCCCGATAAAACATGAAAACGATATGATTAAGATACTGTTCGTCTGCCACGGCACTCTACCAACCGAGCGGTGAAAAGCCTTAAATATCAAGCTTTGAGAGCTGTTTTGATCGTGAGTTTGCACCTTAATTGCACCCTTAAGTAACCAATCAATACGGACTCCAATACAACATTTTTTATATACATTAAATTTTATACAAGCGGTTTTTAGGACTTTGCTGTGATGCTGTGATGCGGCGAGGCCTTTTTTGACATAAAAAGGTGTGGGAACATAAAAACACGCTCATAAAAATGCAAAACCCGCGACTAACTCGCTCATAAAATAGTTGAAAAATTATCGCTGTTGCTCTATAATACTATTTAGATTGAGAGGAGGTCCTATTATGTACTTAAAGCGTAAGGTGGATAAAATCTTAAGTGAGTGGCATGAAAACCCGAACCGAAAGCCATTGATCATTAAAGGTGCCAGACAGGTTGGGAAGACCGAAAGTATAATGCGTTTCGCTAAAGGTTTTTATGACAACATCATATATATCAATTTTGCATTGGAGAAGAAATATTGCGTAATCACCGAAGATGGATACACTGTGGAGACAGTCAATAAAGCAATCAGCCGGATAGATCCTTCTAAGAAATTTATTGAGGGAAAAACTCTGATTTTTTTTGATGAAATACAAGATCATCCGGACATTGCAACCACACTAAAGGCATACTGCATTGACAGGCGTTATGATGTGATTTGCAGCGGCTCGTTGCTTGGAGTTTATTACAAGAAGATTGAGAGCAATAGTGTTGGATATAAAACCGATTACACTTTGAGATCGTTGGATTTTGAAGAGTTTTTATGGGCCAAAGGTTATGATGACGGATTGAAGGCAGATCTTTTTAAAGCAATGCAGGACGGAACTCCGCTACAGGCTTCATTGGTACAGGTTATGGCGGAAGCTTTTTTGGATTATGTAATAGTTGGAGGAATGCCGGCAGTAGTTTTGGAATATGTCAGAAACGGTATGTTTTCAAATACATTGGAGCTTCAAAGGCAACTATTGTCCGACTATGAGGAGGATATTACAAAATATGCGGAAGGATTGGACCAAAGCCGAATTCTTAATGTATTCAGACATATACCGGTTCAGTTAGCAAAAGAAAACAAAAAATTCCAGATCAGTAAAGTTGCTTCAGGCGCCAGGTTTAAGGACTACAGAGGGGCAATAGAGTGGCTGTCAAATGCCGGGATCATCAATGTGTGTTATTGCTTGAATTACCCTGAACTTCCCCTTAAGGGGAACTATGATGAAACAAAATACAAGATTTATATGGCAGATACCGGTTTGCTGATTGCAATGCTTGACGATGAAACTCAGGAGGATCTGAGAAGCCGCAAAAACATAGGAACCTATCGAGGGGGACTATATGAAAATATAGTAGGAGATATGCTGGTTAAGGCAGGGTTTGACCTGTATTATTATTCAAAAGAAAACTCTACTTTAGAAGAAGATTTCTTTGTTCGTAATACTGAAACCCTTATTCCGGTAGAGGTTAAGGCCAGAAACGGAAATAGTAAATCGCTCCGTACATTGATTAAGAGTGATTCATATCCGGATATTCACTTTGGCATCAAATTGATTGATGGTAATATCGGTGTGGAAGGTAATATACGATCATTCCCTCATTATCTTGTGTTTCTCTTAAAAGACTATTTGCGCAGTAAATGATAAAAGAATAAAGAGAGAGAAAAATGTCATTAAAAATACTGTTCGTCTGCCACGGCAACATCTGCAGAAGCCCGATGGCGGAGTTTTTGATGAAGGATCTTGTAAAACGCCGCCGGTGTGAGGCGCGGTTCGAGATTGCGTCGGCGGCGACAAGTTATGAGGAAATCGGGAATCCGGTCTATCCCCCCGCGAGGCGCAAGCTTGCCGAAAACGGAATTGGCTGTGCGGGTCATCACGCACGGAGGATGACAAGACAGGACTACGATTATTACGACCTCATCGTCTGCATGGACCGCGCCAACGTCAGGAACGCGACCGCAATCGCGGGCGGCGACCCGGAGGGCAAGATTGTTCTGCTGCTCGATTTTACAGGCCGGAAAGGGCAGGAGGTCGCCGACCCGTGGTACACCGGGAATTTTGACGAGGCGTGGGACGACATTTCTGAGGGGTGCGAGGGGCTTCTGACTTCTGTTTTAAGCGGCGGGCCTGCGGGCGGCCGCAAGAGATAACTTTTGATTTTTGTAATTAGAGAGGGGAAGTGTGTGATGCTTACACTTGAACGCGCGAAGGAGCTTAACGACCGCGAGGTGACGGAACATCACCTCGTGATCCACGCGAAAAACGTTATGTACGCGATGGGCGCGATGGCGGACCATTTTGGAGAGGACCGCGAACACTGGATGGCGGTCGGCTACCTTCACGACTACGACTACGAAAAATATCCGGACGAGCACCTCAAACACACCGAAAAGGAGCTTCTGGCGGAGGGCGTCGACGCGGACGACGTCCGGGCTATTATGAGCCACGGGTACGGGATCTGCAGCGACGTGGAGCCCGTTACCGATATGGAAAAGAGCCTTTTCGCCGTCGACGAGCTGACGGGAATCATTCAGGCGTGCGCGAGAATGCGGCCGAACGGTATTTCCGACCTCGAGGTGAAGAGCTTTATGAAGAAGTTCAAGGACAAAAAGTTTGCCGCGAAGTGCGACAGGGAGCTGATTCAGCGCGGGTGCGGGATGCTCGGGATGGACGTCGCGACGCTCGCGGAGATCTGCATCGAGGGAATGAAGCCCTACGCCGCGGACATCGAGCTGACCGGAACAGGCGCGTAAAAACGGCGGGTTTTGACTTGATTTTGACCGAATTGGATTTTTATAAGGGGATGACGAAATGAACGAAGTATTGAAAGCGATCAGGGAGCGCAGGAGCGTTCGAAAATTCAAGCCGGATATGCCGGCCAAAGAGGATATTGAAGAGATTCTGGACGCGGGTCTTTACGCCGCGAGCGGAATGGGCAGACAGCCCGTTATCACGGTGGCGATCACAAACAAGGAGGCGCGCGACAGGCTTTCCGACGCAAACAGGAAGATAGGCGGCTGGCCGGAGGGCTTCGACCCGTTCTACGGAGCGCCGGTCATCATAGTCGTGCTCGCCGACAAAAACCACCCGACGTACAAGTACGACGGCAGCCTCGTCATGGGCAACCTGATGCTCGCGGCGCACTCGCTCGGTCTCGGCAGCATTTGGATCCACAGGGCGAAGGAGGAGTTCGAAATGCCGGAGTATAAGCGGTTTTTGAAGGACCTCGGGATCGAAGGCGAGTGGGAGGGAATCGGCCACTGCGCTGTCGGCTTTATTGACGGAGAGGCGCCGAAGCCGGTTAAGAGAAGAGAAGGAAGGATCTATTTCGTGGAGTGATCCACGGATTGAACGTTTTTTTGAACGTGAAAGGGCGTTCCGGTGTTTTTGACCGGGAAAGGTGGTTTTGATATGCCTCTTTATTGCGATAACTGTTTTTTGGCTTTTGAAGGAGAGCGGTGCCCCTCGTGCGGGCGCAAAAAATGCCGCGAGGCAAAAGACGACGACCTTTGCTATTTGACGGAGCAGAACGTTATCTGGAGCGGTCTTCTGGCGGACGTTCTCAAACAGAACGGAATCGAGTTTGTCGAGCGGAACGTTCTCGGCGCGGGGCTGGCGTTCAAGACCGGCATGATGAGCGAAAGAGTGCGGTTTTACGTGTTTTTCAGCCGGCTCGGGGACGCGGAAACGATCGTCGAGGGGCTGTTTTCGGCGGCGGACGAGGCTCCGGAGGATGAGGCTTTGGAGGATGAGGATGAGGCGGCTGAGGACGGGGCGGATGAAGACCCGGAGGACGCAGACGGTTTTCCGGATATTTGAAAACACGTTGAAAACTTCCGGCTTTTTAACTTCCGGTTCGCGAACTCTACGAAGCGCAGGTTGCGCCGTTTTCGCGCGCGTTGTATCATGTTTCCGAAAGGAGGGACGGCTATGGATCAGTACGTTACCGGAACTATGATCAAGCGCCTCAGGGAAGAGCGCGGGATGACGCAGGCGCAGCTCGCGGAGAGGATTTTCGTCAGCGACAAAACCGTTTCCAAGTGGGAGACAGGACGCGGCTACCCGGACATTACGCTTCTGGAACCGCTCGCGGCGGCGCTCGGAGTGTCGGTCATCGAACTCTTCAAGGGGTGCGGCGTTGTCAACAAAAACAGGGCTTTCAACCTGCTGAAAATGAAATTCTACGTGTGCCCGGTGTGCGGGAACGTCATTACAAGCGTCGGCGAGGCGGTGGTCAGCTGCTGCGGGATCACTCTTCCGCCGCTTGAGGCGTCGGACCCGGACGAAGGCCATGCGGTCGCGGTTCAGCGGATCGAGGACGAGTATTTCGTCACGGCCGGCCATGAAATGACGAAAAACCACTACGTTTCGTTCATCGCGGCGGTTCGCGACGACTGCTGCGAGATGAAGAAACTATACCCCGAGGGACCCGCCGAGGCGAGGTTTGGCATAAACGGGACAAGGTACTTTTTCGTGTACTGCAACAGGCACGGGCTTTTCGTGTGTAAACGCTGATTAAATGCTCTTTACGCAAGCGGCGAAGATCTGACAGCCAGCGTATGGGCGTATTTGACCGTAGTTCGTTAACTTCGACTATCTCCAGAGAGAATAATGTGTCTTGTGACGATTGCTGGCCGCTTGCTTTTCGAGAGCTCCCCTTTCGCAGTAGAGCCGCGTACAGTTTTATGTTGGCGGCATGAACGATTCCGCGAAGCGGTCAAGTGAGGGCCGCAACATAAAATGCGGCTTCGGGGTCGCGCTCGAAAAAATAGCTATTAACTCAGCGTTTACCTGAGTTGAAAAAACGGAATAAACGAAAAGAAGGGCGGCCCCGCGCAACCGAAACAGTTGCGGGAGCCGCCCTAACTCATATTGTTACAAGTCTTATTTCGAAATCTTCAAAGCGCCTGTCGAGGCGGTGAAGCTGACGGTGACGGTGTAGCCGTTCCCGTTCGAGGCGGTGTAGCTGTAGATCGTCATGCCCATGACGGTTTCGTCCTGAAGCTCGGGGTCGACGGTGAAGCCGGCCTCCTTGACCTTCTCGGCGTATGCCTTGACCTCCTCAGCCGTTGCGTTCATGAACGCCGCCGTGAACGATTCGTCCTCTTCGTCGAGAGACACCGCCAGCAGCTTGAAGTCCGGCTTCGGAACCTGCTTCGTGTATTCGTTGTCGGGCCACTCCGCTCCTCCGATCTGGGGTATCTGGTACGGATCCTCAGATGAACCGTCGTCGGGCGCTGCCGTGGGCGGGTTGAGCGACTTGCCGCCGGTAACGTAGGCGTTGCCGGTGCCGTCCTTCCTCGTGAGGGGCGCGTCGTTGTCGAGGCCGGACAGGTGCGACAGGAAAGAACAGCCGGTGAGTGTGACCGCCAAAAGAAGAACGAGCGCGAGAGCATTAATAATCAAGAGAGTTTTTTTCATGATGCTTCTCCTCTCTTACTCAGCCATGTCGACGACGAGCGTCAGTCCGATGTAGCCGCGCACGTCGATGTTCGGGTAGGGGTCGTCGTCCGTGTTTGTCGACTCGAAAGTCTCTCCGTTGATCGTCACGACAATAGAGTGGTCCTGGTGGTACGCGGTGCCTGTCTCGGAATCGGTAATGTCGGTCCACGTAAGCGTTTCCGTCGCGGCTTCGCCTTTTTGCTGCAGCACGCTCACGTAATCGTGAAGGACTCTGTTGCGGGTCACGTCAAGCGCCATCGTGTTCAGTTTCAGCTCGAAAACGCCGCCCAGCGATCCGGACCTGTCGAGGGTCACGTAAACGTTCCCGCCGCTGAGAGTCGTCTCGTTCACGGACGGCCTGTTGACGGTCTGCGAGACTACGGTCCAGTACATCGAAGCCGGCACGTTCCCCATGGTCTCCTTGAGCTTATTGTTGTAATACTCCGCCAGCAGTTTCGCGAAATTCCTGTCGTGGTCCTCAAGCGAGACGTCGACCTTGAGCTCGAAGCTGCCCTGATAGGTGCCGGCGGGGGAATCGAAGTTGCCGTCGTTTTTCTTGAGAACGATATCCGACGTGTAGATGTACGGCGCGTTGATGTCGGGGGCGCCGCGGTAGAGCTGCGTTTCGACAACCTGGTCCTGAATGCGGATTGTCCAGGCGGTCTTCTTGCGCGTCTCGTCCCTGATGATCGAATTGAGGCGTGCGCTGAACTCGCGGAAACGTGCGTTCGCTTCACTGAGCTCGACGATGTTTTTGTACTTTTCCTGATCGCGCTTGAACTGGTCGAACGTCAGAAAGACGCCGTTGATGACCATTCCCTGGGCGAAGCCGCCGACGTCGGTCGGGACGGGAGAGAGCGTGGACGCGCCGGGAAGCTCGCCCGACGAGATCATGCCGACAACAGTCGTGACCGCGTCCGAACCGCCGTAGGAGGGAAGCTGCCCCTGCAGAAGGTCCGCGACCTTGTCCATGCCGACGAGTGCCAGCCAGTTTTTGATGATGCGCTCCTGCTCCTCCGGTGTGAAGGAGAGCTTGCTTTTAAGGGAATCAATTTTCAGCTTGTCGTCGACCGCGTTCTCGGGGCTCTTGTAGCCCGCTTCGGAGGCGGCTTTTTTGATTGCGTCGAGAATGTCCTCGTCGGTGAGCTTGCCCTCGAGGGAGCAGGTGCCCTTCAGCTTGATTTCTTTCTGATTCGAGACGGAAACGAGAAGTTCGGCGGGGTAGGAGTCTCTGCCGCGGGGCCCGGGAATGCTTGTCGGACGCAGGTGCGAGAGCCAGGACTGTTCCTGAAGGCTGATCGCGTTCGCGGACAGGGGCGTGGCGGAACGCGTGCAGAAAAGCGACGCGACGACGCACAGAATCAATACGAATACGGCGGGTTTAACGAACTTTTTCATCTTTTTACCCTCCTATCTGCGCGTAAAGCGCGTTGACTTCATCGAGAAGGCTGCCCGAGGCGGTCTTTTTCGCGGTTTCCAAATAAGCCTTCGCGGAGGCGGCGTCGCCGGCCGAATACGAAAGCGACGCCGCGATATAGTTGACCGATGCGTCCTCCGGAGCCAGGAACAGGCCTTCGTTGACTATTTCGAGGGCGAGCTCCGCGTTGCCGGCTTTCAATTCATACGCTGCGGCGGTGGCGTAAAGGGAGGGCGTCATCGGACTCGAGAGGAGGGCGTTCAGAGCGCACTGAGCGGCCGCCTCAGGGTTTCCGGCGTTTTCCGACGCCATCGCGAGGTGGTATGCGGGCGAAAACTCGGCGCCGGTCCTTGCGGCCATCAGCGCCGTCCGCGGCGTGTACTGTTCGTAAATTCTCGTCTCGAGACCGCTCGCGGCCGCTTTCAGCTCGTAAAGCTCTTTCGTGTCCATATGGCGGAGGTAGTAAAAATCGCGCTCCTCATAAAGCGGGTTGAACTTCGCGCGCCTGAAGCACTCCTCGGACGCGGCCTTTTCGCCCTGAAACCGGTAAAGAAGTCCCTCGAAGTAGAAGGGCACCGGGCTTCCGGGGCACGCGCCGGTGATCTCGTCCCAGGTTTTGTAGGGAGAATCCCCGATGACCTCTGCAAGGCCCGCGCCTTCGCCTTTCAGCCAGAGCACGGTGTCGACCGCGAGGCGCAGCGACGAAACCTCGGCCTGGGCGAGCCCGAAAACGTACTCGCTCTGAAACGTCAGCCCCACCGCGTACTGATTTTCGGCGGCGTCCGCGAGCTCTTCCGCCTCTTTCAACAGCTTCACGTGAGCGTCCCCCGCGCCGGTTTTGTTCCCGGAATTCGTGAACAGCCCGCACGCGCAAAGCGGCAGCAGAAGCAGCAGCACAATAATTGTCGTGATATATTTTTTGTTCAAATCGCGGCACCTCTCTTTCGAGTGTGAAAACACGTTGTCTGAAATCTGAAAACCGGCCGCAAACCGTTTTACGCCGTGTGATTTATTATACAATGCGCGCACTTTTTATTCAAGAAAAAAACGCTTTCCGCGCCGGGACAGCGTTATTACGGCGTTTTCCAGGCGTTTTACCGGTGGACGAAACACGTCAAGTATGCTACCATTAAAGCGACTAAAAAACGGACGCCAAGCGTAGGGGGCTGCCACGCTTTTCGCGCCGCGGCTCATCAAAGGAAAGAGACCGGAGATGCTCAAAAGATTCATTTCGTACTACAAACCGCACAAAAAGATGCTCGCGCTCGACCTGCTCGCGTCGTTCCTGATCTCGCTCATCGGAATGGTCTACCCGGTCGTCACGAACAAAATGCTCAACAAATACATTCCTGAAAAAATGTACACCGCCATCGTGATCGCCGGCGCAACCGTGCTCGTTCTCTACGTGATCAGGATGCTGCTCAGGTACTTCGTTCAGTACTACGGCCACGTGATCGGCGTCAAAATGCAGTCGAAAATGCGCACCGACCTTTTCAACCACCTGCAGAAGCTGCCGTTCGATTTTTACGACAACAACGAGACGGGGCGGCTGATGACGCGCATCACGAGCGACCTTTTCGAGGTGTGCGAGCTGGCCCACCACGGTCCCGAAAACCTTCTGATCAGCTCGGTGATGATAATTCTGTCGTTCTCGTACCTGATGAGCATCGAGCCGCTGCTGACACTGATCGTTTTCGCGTGCGTTCCGATCCTCGTGGGGGTGACGCTTCACTTCAGGAAGCGGATGCGGCAGGCGTTCGAAGACCGGCGCAAGAGCAACGCGACGATCAACGCGGCGGTCGAGAGCAGCATCACCGGCATCCGCGTCACAAAGGCGTACACGAACTCGGCGCGCGAGGTCGAAAAGTTCAAAAAGGGAGACGAGGAGTTTGTAAGCGCCTCCAGCCGCGCGTACAAGGCGATGGCGAAGTTTTTCTCTTCGACGTCGTTCGTTACCGACGTTTTCAACGTGATCATCCTGATCGCGGGCGGTCTGTTCCTTTACGCGGGGCGGATCTCGTTCGGCGACTACTCGACGTTTATCGTGTCCGTGAACCTTTTCATAAGCCCCGTGAACACGCTTATCAACTTTATGGAGCAGTATCAGAACGGCGCGTCCGGCTTCAAGCGCTTCATCGAGATCATGGACGAAAAGCCTGAGACCGACGCACCCGGCGCGGAGGAGCTTAAGGACGTGGAGGGCGTTATCGACTTCAAAAACGTCACGTACGCGTACGACACGTCGAAAGAGGTGCTCCACGACGTCACGCTCCACATCGAAAAAGGCCAAAAGCTCGCCCTCGTCGGTCCCTCCGGCGGCGGCAAGACGACGCTCTGCCACCTGCTTCCGAATTTCTACAAGCTGGGGCCGGAGGACGGCACGATCATGATCGACGGCAAGGACATCCGCACGCTCACGCTCGAATCGGTCAGAAGGAGCATCGGCATCGTTCAGCAGGACGTGTTCCTGTTCGCGGGAACGGTCCGCGACAACATCCTCTACGGCAAACCCGACGCCACCGAGGCGGAAATGATCGAGGCTGCGAAACGCGCCAACATCCACGACTACGTGATGACACTCGAAGACGGCTACGACACCGAGATCGGTGAGCGCGGCGTGAAGCTATCGGGCGGCCAGAAGCAGCGCATCAGCATCGCGCGCGTCTTCCTGAAGGACCCCGCGATCCTCATTCTGGACGAGGCCACGAGCGCGCTCGACAACACCACCGAGGTCCTGATCCAGCAGTCGCTCGACGAACTGTGCAAGGGCAGAACGACGCTCGTTGTGGCGCACCGTCTCTCCACCATACGCAACGCCGACGAGATCGCTGTCGTCAGCGAGGGCAGAGTTACCGAACGCGGCACGCACGAGGAACTGATGGCTCTCGGCGGCACGTACAGTGCCCTTTACTCGCTCCAGTTCAGGGAGGAATGATTTCATAAAAGTTGCGGGCGGCGGCTGCCTTGCCCGGGTTGTAAATGCATATAAAAAAGGACGGCCGCGCGGTTTCGATCATGTTCCGCGCGGCCGTTTCCGGTTGACATCGCGCGCCTCGGCTTATATAATCACACTTGAAAATGATTGTGGGCGTCCGGGCGTCGGAACAGAGAAAGACACGGGGAAATATAATATGAGCGAAAACGCGACTCCAAAGGAGATCATTTAAAGCCTTGCCGCGAACAGCGCGCTTTGAGAGTTGAGAGGTTTGAGGCGGCCAGCCTGCCGCCGGGAATAGATTTTTGTATGACTAAAACGGTTTAAAATGACAAAAACCGGAAGGGAACGATCGAAAATGAGAAAAAATCACAGAATTCCGGTGATTGCGGCACTTTTGGGCGTCATTTGCGGCGCACTGGGAGTGACAGGCGCGGAACGTAACGGCCGTGGCGCTTTGGCGGCGGGAGGCGACCCGGTGAGCATACGGCTTCCGTACACCTCGCCCGACGGCAGAGTGTGGCAGGAACTGTACGTGATCGGCGGCTACCATTCGATCGACAGCGGCTGCCCCGCGTGGGGAACGGCAGACAGCAAAGACATCAGGATGATAGGCGACGAGATGGGCACGCTGAACGTCGAGTACGCCGACGGAACTTCCGACAGGATTCCGCTCGTTTTCGGATACACGATGTGGTTCCGCGCACACTGGCTCGAAAACGTCGCCCCGCTAAAGGACGGCAACTCCGACCCGGAGCTGATCGCCGCGCTCAAGAACTCGCTTGCGCTTTTTGGCGCGTACGAGGGCAGCGAGGCGTGCGTTCTGAAGGTGAAGCTTCGCGCAAAGCCGGTAAAAAAGATATCTATCGCCGACAATAAGGACAAAGACGGCTCGCCCGTCTTCAAGTCCGCGTTCCTGACCGACGGCGGCGTGAAAACGCTCTCCAAAGGCGAAACGGCGTTCAGCACCGGCGACGCGTTTTTTGAAGGGAAGGCAGTCGACCCGGACGACCCGTACCCGGAGGAGGTAAAGCGGAACCTCGAAAAGATCCGCCGCGCGCTCTACACGTACGAGGAAGAGTACGAAGAGGCTCCCGTGTTTGAAATACCCGCGGAGTTCGGCGGTCCCGCGGTGACATTTTCCGGAAATCAGTTTGCGCGCATCGCGACGGGCGCCGTCTACACCAACGTCGTGAATCTCGCGAGCCGCGTCGACGAGGACGGCTTTTTCCACACGTCATACAAGGACGCGCCTTCCTGGCGCTACGACGGCTTCGGCGTGTGGGTCGAAAATGCCAACTCCTACTACGACGCGTACTATTCCCGAGACGGCGGCAGGGCGATTATGTCACTTATCCCGTACGGCTACGTTAAAGAAGCAGCCGCGGCCGCAGGCTACGCGAACCGCTGCCTGATGTATTTCCCGGAAAACCGCATAAAATTCAACGGCTTTGACGTTCCCGGCCACTTTACGGTCATGATCAACAAGCCGATGACGTACCAGGAGGTGCTTGTCCCGGTCGCGCACTGGCCGACGGCGTACACCCAAAAGGACTTCGGCGACGACTACAAAAACCTCGGCAACCAGGAGACCGACGGTCACGGCCTTCTTATGATGGCAGTCTTTAGCGTGTGGCGCGCGAACGGCAGCTCCGCGTCGTGGGTCGAGGAAAACTGGGAATACATAAACGAAGGCGCGAAATGGATCGGCTGGTGCTTCGAGCATCCGGACATTTCGCTCGTGAAAAAGGGCCTTCTCTACGCCGAATCGGAGGCGGGAATGAAGGACTACACGCTCTACTGCAACGTTCCGTGCTACCTTGGTCTTAAGGGCTACGCGGAGATGGCGCTCGCAGCCGGACACACCGAAGAGGCGGAAAAATGGAACTCGCTGGCGGACGGCCTCCGCAAGGCGATGATCGAAAACCTCTCCGGAAAAGACGGCTGGAAGGTAAAATCGTTCGGCTTTTTCCACGATCCGGTCCTGACGATGATGTCGGACGTGTATGGGTACGACGTTTCCGATATGGACGGGGAACTCGCGGAGCTCTCGTTCAAGACGTACGGGAACGACACGGGCAAGGCAGGCGAATACTTCTGGTACGGCGCGGGCGGCATAGGCTACCACCATTCGATGCTCGTCCAGAACGCGCTGCTCTGCGACAACATGGCCGACGCGACGGTGCTTATGGAGAACCTTTCCCGCATCTGCTACGCGCCGGGGCTTCCCGAACCGTACATGGTGCCGGAGGGCGTTTCGGTGCTCGCGGAGGAGGGGATCATGCGCCGCCAGGGCGACCTCGGAAATCTTGTTCAGCAGGCCGAGGCTCTGAAATGCTACTCGATCGCTATGGGCGTTTCGCCTGTTTACGGAGACGTGCTGAAAATTATGCCGCGTCTCCCGAAGGGCTGGACCGAGGAGGTCTACGCGATGCCGCTCACGAATACTAAAGGACTCGTTGACCTGAAGGTGACGTACCCGTCGGACGGCGTTCAGACGGCTCAGTTCAGGCTGAAGGATACGGAAGGACTCGGCTCCGTGAAGCTCCGGCTCGGGCCGTTCCCGGCTGAAACCAAGTTCGCTGCGGCGCAGATCAACGGGCAGGACGTTCCGTGCGAAAAGACTGTTTCCGGCGACAGCGCGTGGGTCTGGGTCGAATGCGCATCTAAGAACGGAGAAGAGCAGCGCGTCGCGGTCGTTTACGGCGACGGCAAAGAGACCGTCCCGGGGTGGCCTTCGGAGTGGAGCGAACTCTCAGACAAAAGGGCTGTTTCGAATCATTCGGGAAACTCTCTCCCGGCAGGCGCTGTGGCGGCTATTGCGGGCGGCGCGGCTGCGGCTGCTGTCGCGGTTGCGGCCGGCGTTGCGGCAGGCATAGCCGTCGCAAAGAAAAAGAAGGAAAATCAGGATAAGACCGCCGGATAAAACGGTTCTTCGATATCAAAAAAAGCTTAAAGCCGCCTGCTTTACGGCGGGTTTAAGCTTTTTTTAAGCGGAATGATCCGGCGCTTCAGGCGGTCGGTTCATTGCCCCTTTTCCTATACGTTTTATTATAAAATATACTTAAAGTGATTTCAATAGGTTTTGCGCAATTTGTCCCAAATTGAGGCTTTTTTCGCGTTTTTCTCTCAAAACATGCCGCCGTACAAGCCTGTTAACGCCTTCGTGAGCGGTTAAATGACGCCATGCGACAATGCGACCCGCCGGGCCCCGGAAACCTCTTGATTTTCGCGCGTGTTTCACTTACAATGAAAAGGCGGAACAATCGTTTGATTTGCGGAAAAAACGGGCGCCGGTGCGCCTGAAAGGAGAGCGGCAGGGCGGAGAAACCCGCGCCGCGGAGGATGCGGAAGGCTATGAAAACAGTCGCGCGGAATCAAGTTAATTACAAAGCAGCGCTCGCGGTCGCGATAGGGCTCCTTGTGCTGTCGCTGATACCGCTTTACGCGCTGGGGATGAAAGCGCACCCGTGCGCCGACGACTATCTCTACGGCGTGAAAACGGGCGAGGTCTGGCGGGAAACGCACAGCTTCGTCGCGGTGCTCAAAGAGGCGTGGAGCGTGACGCGCGAATCGTACAACACGTGGCAGGGGAACTCGGCGGCGCTGTTTTTGATGTGTCTGCAGCCGGCTGTTTTCGGCGCCAAATGGTATCCGGTCGCGCCCGTGCTGCTGCTGACGTCGTTCGTGCTCGCGATGATGTACTTTTTTACGAACGCGCTGCGAAGGCTGCTTAACGCGGAAAGGGCTGTCGCGTGGACGGTCGCGGCGCTGATAACGTTCTGCGCGGTACAGTTCACGTACAAGCCGTCGGACGCCTTTTACTGGTACAACGGCGGCATTTACTACACTTTTTTCTTCTCGCTCAGCCTTTTCCTTTACGGGCTGGTGATAACCGTAGTCAAGGCCGAAAAGACCGGAGCGAAGATCGCGGCGACGGTTGGAGCGGCCGTGCTCGCGTTTATCGTCGGGCTGGGGAACTACTCGACTGCGCTCTACACGTCGGTGCTGACAGTCGTGCTTTGTGTGTTCCTGTTTATCAAAAAGAACCGCGCCGCGTGGCCGGTGCTCGTTGTCGCGCTGGTGGGGATCGGCGCGCTGCTTCTCAGCGTTTTCGCGCCGGGAACGGCGGTAAGGCAGGATGCCTCGGGCGAGAGCGCGGGCGTTTTCAAGGCGCTTTTATACTCGTTCGCGTACGGCGGCTATTCGCTCGCGGACAGTCTCGACGTGCCGGTCATCGCTCTGTGGGCGGGTCTGACGCCGCTTCTCTTTTCGCTCACCGGAAGGACGTCGTACAGGTTCAAACACCCGTTTTTGGTGCTTATACTCACTTTCGGAATGTACTGCTCGCAGGGCACAGCGCTCTTTTACGCGCGAGGAATCAGAATGCCGCCCCGTATGAGCAACATAATCTACTTCAACGCGTACCTGCTGGTAGCATTTAATCTGTGCTACTTCCTTGGCTGGGTGCGGCGCGGAATCGTGGACGGCCGTTTCAAGGAATTTTTCGGAGGACAGGCCGGGTCGCGCTTCGGCGAGGCGTGCGAGGAGATCGCGTCGAGACCGAGGGCTGCGCGTGTTTTCGCGGCGCTAATGGCGGCGGTGTTCGTTGTCGGGTGCGTCGGAATGTGCAGAGTGAGCGAAAACGAAGCCGGCGGCGCGAGGTTTTCGCTTGAGCCGTTGTCGGTGAAGGCGGCGTTCACGCTCACGACGGGAGAGGCGTCGAAATACGACGAGGAGATGAGCGCGCGGGAAAAGTATCTTGATGAGCTGCCGGACGGCACGGACGCTGTCGTCGAAAAGCTCTCTTCGTATCCGGAGGAGCTTGTACACGGCGACGTTGACGGGAATACGGAGACGTTTTCGAACATCGTGACCGCGGCGTTTTTCGGACTGGGGAGCCTCAGGGTCGCCGAATAGAAAACGTTTCGAAAAGCGGAAATTATATTGGAAAACGCGGAAACGCGGAGCCGGCAGCCGGCTCCGCGTTTCCGCGTTATTACAGCATGGAAATTATTCCTTAACAAACTCGCTCGCGAAAAGCGACTGTTCAACGCCTATGCAGCCGTCGAAGACGCGGATCCTTGAAACGGAACCCGGTCAGAGCGCGGCGCGAAGCGTCTCCTCCTCCGCAATCTCTGCCCACCGCCACAGCCTTTCGGGCTCGTATTTTACGGTGCTGATGTCCTTGAGAAGCATCTCCAGCCTGAGCCCGTTACTTTTTGCGGCGGCGATAGTGCGGCGCAGATCCGCCCTTACAGCCTCTTCGTCAAATGTCGGGTGGGCGAGGAGCGCGGGGCCCGGCTTGTTCGACATAATATATTTCTGCGGCAGGTTGGCGGCGAATTTCTCGCGGTCGCTCCACGGGCTGCACGAGATCTTGCGGATGTTCGGCATTTTCGTGATAATGTCGAGCCGGTCGTCGAGTCTGTCGCAGCAGCCGTAGTAGATTGCTCCGAAACGGCCGAAAATCCGGCTCATGTACCGGACCTCGAACTCCTCGGTGGTTTTCGGGGACACGGACGTGAATATCTGCGCCATTCCGAAAGCCCAACCGTCGCCCGTGGCCGGATTGTCCGGATCGCAGTCTTTGGAGGGCAGAGAGTCGGAAAAAGTGTACGAGCAGTGGCACATGTTGGAGTTAATATCGTAAAGCCCGAGGCTGTTGACCTGATCGATGACCGAGAGAGTCGCTTCCGTGAGCTTTTCCATCACGGCGTGCATCATCTCAGGCCGGTCCATGAGTTCGATGTAGCAGTTTTCGGCGCCCATCCACTGCGCAATCCAGTCCCAGAACCCGAGGTGCATAATCATTCCCTGCATTCTGACAGGGGCGATCCCTTCGAAAACGCGCTCCGCCTCAGCGCGAATCCGCGCTTCGGCGTCGCGGTCGACCGTAATGACCGGCGTCATGATCTTTTCGACGTCCTCCGGCCCGCGAATCTGGTTGACAAACCTCTGGGAAACGACGTCGTTGGCGGCGTCGGTCACCGCGAGAGCCTCGTGAAGCGGCCTCAGCCCGTAGCCGGTGTTTCCGACCGGACGCGGCAGAAGAATATACGGATTGAGGACCATGTCGACCCGCAGGTGCTCCCACTTGTAGATCTCGGAGCGGAGTGTCCATTCGATCCTCCTGAAATACGGATCGTCGACGGCGCACACAAGAGAGCCGTCGACGTCGAGTTCGTTCCACGGCATCTGGTCGATTGCGACCATCGGTTTTCGCATGATTCCGTTGTTCAGCGAGCGCCACAGCGTACGGCTTTCCGCGTTTTTGTACGACAGCGCGTAGCCCATATACTTTTCGGCAAGCGTCCGCAGCGTCTCGCGGTCCTCTTTTCGCAAATCCATACGGTTCTCCCGGATTCCGGTTTAATGTCATGAACGGATTATACCGCATTTCCGCCGGTTTGTCGAGAGTCCGCGCGGCCCGCCTCGATTTTGCGCCTCGATTTTGCCCGGATTTTACGCGGTAAAACGCCTTCCCGGGGCCGCTTAAAAACCCGCTTAAACCCGCTTAAACCCGCCCCGTTCAACTTGACAGCGGACGATATTCGTGGTAAGATAAAAGTGCGGGCGGACGGCCTGTCAGAAACGGAGGACTTCGACATGATAAAAGTTTTTTACGGCAAAAAAGGTACCGGCAAGACGAAGCACATGCTTGAAAACGCGAACGGAATCGTTGTCAACGCGAAGGGCAACGTTGTTTATATAGACGACAGCAACGAACAGATGATGAAACTGGCACGCGAGATCAGATTCGTGAACGTCAAGGACTACCCCGTGCAGGGCGCCGATTCTTTTTTGGGCTTTATCTGCGGAGTCGCGTCGCAGAACTACGACATCGAGACGATCTTTATCGACGGACTCAACTACATTGTCGGCGACACAGACCTTAAAGCCTTTTTCGACGGGCTCAAGGTCATCAACAAGGACAACTGCCTCGACTTCTTCATCAGCATCAACGGCGACGAGAATAACATTCCCGAGTATATCGCGGAATTCGTCTGATTTATGCCGCGGGTGCCGGCGGACACCGGAATACCGGACACATCTATTATTGGCGGGAGCGTTGAAAAGTGCTTGCAGACGTTCGCATAATCAGATCCAACAGCTCATACGACATTAATTACACCTACGTTGTTCCCGACAAACTGAAACAAGGACTCGACGTGGGTGTTTTTGTCGATGTGCCTTTCGGGGCGGGCGACAAGACGGAGCTCGGCATCGTGACGTCGCTTAAGGACGGCGGCGGAAACGGGGAGCGTGTGAAGGCCCTGGAAAGCGGCAGAACCGTGAACGTGAAGGAGATCGCCGGCATAAACCTCCGCTACATTCCGCTCGGCAGGGAGCTTCTGGCCCTTTGCGACGTCATGGCGAAACGCTACGTCTGCACGGCGGCGGAGGTATATAAAACCGTCGCGCAAAAACGCGTCCAGGTGACCGAAAGGGTGAAAAAACTCCGGCTCGCGGTGCCCTACGAGGACGCGGTCGCTTTCGTCGACGGCACTCCGAAAAAGAAAAAACAGGCGTACGACCTCGTGAAGCTGCTCGCGGAAAACCCGGAGGGCGTGGAAGAGGCGGAGGCCGTGAACCTTTGCGATACAGGGCCGGCGGATATGAAAAGGCTGACCGGCGCGGGAATAATCGTGCGCGAGATCGAAAAGGTGAGCCGCCTTGCGGGCGACGACCTTGACGAGATTTCCCGGAAATATGCGGAAAAAAAGTCAGTTCCGGCAGGGGACGGCGCCGACAGGTACGCAAAGCGTGTGGACCTTTCACAGGAGCAGAGCGGCGCGGCGCGGAAAATAAAAGATATTGTGGACTCCGGAGAGTTCGGGGAGTTCCTTTTAAGGGGCGTCACCGGAAGCGGCAAAACGGAGGTCTATTTCGACGTTATCGAACACGCGACAGAGAGAGGTAAGGGAGCGATACTGCTCGTTCCCGAAATCGCGCTCACAGAGCAGATGATAAGGCGCGTGAGGGGAAGGTTCGGCGACGGCGTGGCGATAATTCACTCCAGGCTTGGAGACAAGCAGCGCGCGTGCGAGTATGAGAGAATGCTCGCGGGCGAGGCGAAGATCGTTCTCGGCGTCAGGTCGGCCGTTTTCGCGCCGGTCAAGGATTTGGGGCTGATAATAGTCGACGAGGAGCAGGAGCCGTCCTACAAGTCGTTCGAACAGAGGCCGTACTACAACGCTACAGAGGTCGCGGCAATGCGCATGAAGATCGCCGGCGGAACGGTCGTTTACGGCTCCGCGACGCCGCGCGTGACAACATATTATAAAGCGCTGCAGGGCCGGATCGGGTACGCTTATTTGTCGAAAAGGGCGCAGAGCGGCGCGCTTCCGGAGGTGATCACGGTCGACATGAAGGCCGAGATCGCAAACGGACTTCGCTCGCCCGTATCGCCCGCACTCGCCGCGGAGATCGCGAAGAATATTGAGGCGGGCGAGCAGACTATCATTTTTATACCGCGGAGAGGCCACTCTGCGAGGCTTGTGTGCCTTGCGTGCGGCAAGACCATCGGGTGCAGATACTGTCACATTCCCGTCACGTACCACAAGTCCGCGGGAAGGCTCATCTGCCACTACTGCGGCACGACCGCGCCGGTGCCTTCCGTGTGCCCGAACTGCGGTTCGAGAAGCATCACAGGCAAAACCTACGGAACCGAGGCTGTCGCGGAGGAAATCTCGGCGCTCTTCCCGGGCGTGCCGGTCCTTAGAATGGACAACGACACCACGCGTTCGGTCGACGGCCACAGAAAGATAATCGAGCGCTTCGAAAATGAAAAGGTACCGGTGCTCGTCGGCACGCAGATGGTCGCCAAGGGACTCGACTTCCCGAACGTGACGCTTGTGGGCGTTATCAACGCGGACTCTCTCGCGAATATGAGCGAATACAACGCCTCGGAGCGCGCGTTCCAGCTGCTTACGCAGGTTTTCGGCAGGGCGGGAAGGACCGCCGAAAAGCCGGGAAGGTGCGTGCTGCAGACTCTTGAGCCCAATTCAAGCCTTGTCGCGGACGCGTGCGCGCAGGACTACGACTCGTTCTACAAACGGGAGATCGCTTTCAGGGAGTCGGTCGGGTTCCCGCCTTTTTCGGCGATCGCGTTCGTGACGGTGTCAGGCAAAAACGACAGGCACGTTTACGACACCGCGGCGGCGTTCAGGGGTAAAATCGAAGCCGCCCTGAAGGACGCGGAGACGGGGTTTGACGCCGAAGTCATGAGGGTCACCCGCACGGCTGTCCCGAAGATCGACGACAGGTATTTCTGGCGGTTTGCGGCGGTGAGCGCGGACGTTGACGCGCTGATCGGGCTGATGAACGTTTTCAACGAAAAAGACGCCGTTCCGCTCATGAGAAACGAGCGCGGAGTTTACGTATCGGTGGATATCGACGCGTGATCATAAACTTTGTGTCAACCTATTTTCAGGTGAAATTTAAGGAGAGCAGCCGTGGAATTCGAGATCAAAAAAATGGAGACGGACGGCGAGATCGCCGGGAAGGCGTACGTGCACTGGAAATCGTGGCAGGAGGCGTACAGGGGGCTCGTCGACGCATCGTACCTTGAAGCGCTGACGCTCGAAAAGTGCACCGCGGCGGCGTTCAAATACCCAGAAAACACTCTTGTCGCCAAGGTCGGCGAAAAGGTCGCAGGCTTTTGCGCCTACGGGGAGGGCAGAGTCGAAGACCTTCCCGGCGCGGGG
Source organism: uncultured Ruminococcus sp. (assembly GCA_902792515.1). Taxonomy (GTDB): domain Bacteria; phylum Bacillota; class Clostridia; order UBA1212; family UBA1212; genus UBA1212. The sequence continues at coordinate 104,712 of CADAZX010000001.1, read as the reverse complement.
GAAATTTATGCATTGTATGTTCTTCCGGAGTACTATGGGACCGGCATCGGCATGGCGCTGATGGACGCCGGACTTGAAAAGCTTGAAGGGAAGCGCGCGTTCGTAAGGGTGCTGAAAAACAACGCGCGCGCAATCAGATTTTATGAAAAGTGCGGCTTCGTGAGGGACGGATTCGAGCAGGAGCTCGTGATCGGGACCCCCGTGACCGTGATAAGAATGGTTCGCGGCTGAGGTTCGCGAATACTTTTCGGACTGATACTTCTCAAACTGATACTTCTCAGACTGATACTTCCCAAACTGATGATTTTAAAGGAGGCGATCACATGTTTAACACCACGAATATGAGGCGGAAACGTGCAATACTGCCGGCTGTTCTTCTTCTGGCCGTTATAATGCTCGCGGGCTGTCTGCCTTTCACGCCGCCGCAGAACACCGAAGAGGTTGCGGCTTTGAATACGCCAGGTGCCACAAAGCTGCCGGAGGTTACGGAGGGAGTCACGCCGGAGATAACGCCGGAGATTACTTCGAAACCGACGCCTGCGTCTACAGGATCTTGGCTTGATATTGCCCCCACAGAGTGTACGCCGACGCCCACGCCTACACCGACACCGACGCCGACGCCCACGCCTACCCCTACTCCTACGCCGACACCGACGCCCACGCCGACACCGACTCCCACGCCTACTCCTACGCCGACGCCTAATCCTCTGTCACTATCAGTGTACAAAAATTTAAAGGCCGGCGACATTATCAAATTCGGATCGTACGAGCAGGACAACAACGCCGGCAACGGGAAAGAAAAAATCGAATGGCTGGTTTTGAAGAAAGCTGACAACAAGGCGCTTCTTGTAAGCAAATACATACTCGATTGTCAGCCTGTCAACACCGGCTCGGACAAGGATAAGCAGAAATGGGAGACGTGCGACCTGCGCGAGTGGCTAAGCAGTACGTTCCTCAACGGTGCGTTCACTCCGGAAGAGCGGTCGTCGATACAACTTTCGCATGTTCCGGCGGACAAGAATACCGAAAATCCCGATGATCCCAATCTCGACCCGGGAAACAGTACATACGACCGGTTATTTCTCCTGAGCATGCTCGAAGTCGAAACATATTTCAATTCATACGAGGCAAGGAGGTGCGCGGGGACTCCTTACGCTAAGTCAAAGGGACTGTACGTAGCGGAATATGATAAGACCACGGACGGTGAACTCGCGAGCTACTGGTGGACCCGCAATCCGGCGCACGCCATGGAACAGACGAATCCTTTCGCCCCCCCGCAGAAGACCTCGGGCATGGCAGTCGTTGACCCGGCGGGCGTTATGCCGGCATACGGCGGCTTACTGCAACAACTCGATACCGGTGTCCGACCCGCGATGTGGTTGTGTTTTAAAGACTGATCTTTAAAGCAATTCCCGGTGACCGTAATAAGAATGTGTCAAGAAAAGCAGCGTGCCGGGAGCAGAACCCGGGAGCATGCGGCGCTTGCAATTCTAAACGCGGAGACGTACAATAAAAGGCGGAAGCATTAAAAACGGAGGGCGACATGATAAAACTTGTCTGCTGCGACATCGACAACACTTTACTTCACAAAAACGACCCCGCTTCGGGAAAAGGCTTCCCGGGGGTGCTTGACAATACCGGAATTCTGCCGATGATCGCGACGGGGCGGCCCGTTACCGACGTTTTAAGACTTTTCCCGGGTGCCGGGAAGAGCACGGTGATTGCCGCGTACGACGGCGCGCTTGTCCTTTTTAACGGCGCGGTGATCTCCGACAGGCCTGTCGACGTGAACATTGTCAGGGCCTTCGCGGACGGATTTCCCGAAAAGCTGAAAGCCGGGTGCGACGTCATCTACTACGGCGCGACCGACTGCTTCACGGTCGGAAACGGTCTCCGCGCGGAAAAACAGCTCGCGGCCGACGACACAATGAGGGGCCATCTCAAAAAGGTCGCGTCAGTCGCGGAGATCCGCGAACCGGTGTACAAGATCTCGGTTTTTTCGGAGAATCCGTCCGATTATGAGTATCTCGCCGCGGACTGGGCACCGTACCTCAACTGCGTTTTCAGGAACGGGAAGTGGTGCGAGTTCGTCTCGGCCGGCACCGACAAGGGGTTCGCGCTTGGCGTGGTGATGGAAAAATTCGGCGTCACGCGCACTGAGGCGATGGCGTTCGGCGACGGCGTGAACGATTTCGGCATGCTTAAAGCCGTCGACTTTTCGTTCGCGATCGAGGGGAGCGCCGCCGACAGGGAGGACATCGCGGAATTCGTGACGTCCGACGTGATCCGTACAATCAGGAACATCGCGCTTGGCTTGAAATAGCGGAAAGTTGATTTGACGGTTTCAATACATATTATTAGATAAGGAGGCGGGAACATTGAAGAAAAGATATTTGCTGCTCCCGCTTTTTGTATTCTTGCTGGTCTCAGCCTGCTTCGGCACCGCGGTGCTTGCGGGCCCTGCCGGCTTTTCCACAGTAGAACTGCCGGAGAAGTCCAAGAAGAACATAGCCGGCAACATTTCCTTGCGTGCTTTGGCGGAAGAACCGCGCCAAATCATGGGCATTCGCAGTTTTGACGTCGACGGTGAAGGCAACGTAGTCATCGGGACCAAAATGCTCACCCGCGCCAACATATGCGTGTACGACGCCGGCGGCAATTTCAAGTACGGGTTCACGTACCGCGAAGAGGGGTCTTTCGGCGTCGCGTTCAACGGCGGCTGCATCGACATATATTCCGTTCGCAGCGACCTCGCAATAACCGTGGACCCGGACGGGAATATCGTCGACATACTCAGAATTCAGGAAACGCCCGCAAACAGAGAATACTGGGACGAAAACGTTTGGGCAGACAAGCGGACTGCCGGCGACACCGAATATACCGCGAAAAACGAGAAGGGCCTGTTTAATATCTTTTCGTCGTCATATTCCAAGCTTGTTTCAAGAAACCCGGAGGGCGTCGAAACGGTACTGTACGACGCGAATACGCCGCAGTTGATCATTGATTATGCGGTTTTGGCCGTTGTTTTGGGGGTGATTGCCACGGTCGCTGTCGGTATTCCCCTGGAGTTCAAACGGGCGAGAAAGCGGTGGAACGAACGTCGCAAAAACGATCCGAACGCGTCTCCCGTCGACTGGGAGTTGTTCTGGGAAAAACTGCGGAAATAGAAGACGGGTTTTCCCGGCGGGAGAGGCGCTGCCGTAATTTCAGCCGTAATTCCGGCCCCTTAATTGATACATTAAACTCAGCCGCCCCCCGGGGCGGTTTTTGTTTTTACAATCTGTAGTGCCCGCAAATTGATTCTTGTTTCGGTTGAAATACGTCATTATTTGACTGCGATGTGGGATGCTGTTGTGGAATCAGTCATAACAATGTGTGAAAACAACAAAAAACAACAAAAAATTCTATAATTATTTCTCAAAAACAACAAAAAAGTTCAAAAAGCGGTTGACGGTGCGGGAAACGGGTGGTATACTATATGTAGTTTCCGTAATAGGCCTTACTATGCCTTGCGGTATTTTCCGAAGGAAACGCCGATTAAATGCTCTTTGCGCAAGCGGCAAACGGGTTACAATATACTTGTTATCGCAGTTTGCCGTTAAATTAGAGCTTTCTAAAGATGAAAAGCGTTTTTAAAACGATATATAGCTGAGACAGGGGGCGGAAAACGCGCCCTTGAAGGAAAAGTACGGAGGAATGACATGAATTTCGATACGAGCCCAATCAAAAAGACCGCCAGAATCGACAGACTCCTTGACGCCTTTTATAATGCTAAACCGGAGATTGAGCCGGCGAGGGCTGAACTTATTACAGAGTCGTACAAAGCTACCGAGAACCTTCCCGAGGTGGAGAGGAAATCGAGGGCGTTCGAGCACATTCTGGACAACATTCCGATCGTCATCCGCGACGACGAACTCATCGTCGGCAGCACCACGATTAAAATGAGAGGCTGCCAGACTTATCCGGAGTTCTCGTACGAGTGGCTCGAGGCGGAGTTCGACACCGTCGCCGACAGAAAGGCGGACCCGTTCAATATCAGCGAAGACGCCAAGCGCAGGATCGCGGAGGCGGACAAGTACTGGAAGAACAAGACTACAAGCGAGCTCGCGACGGCGTTTATGGACCCGAGAGCTCTCAGGGCGATTAACCACAACATTTTCACGCCGGGCAACTATTTCTACAACGGCATCGGCCACATCACGGTCACATACTGGACCGTTCTCGGCGAGGGCCTCAAGGGCGTCATCGCGAGAGCCGAAAAGGAAATGGCGGAGATGTGCGTAGGCAAGGCAGACGCGTGCAAGCGCAGGATCTTCTATGAGGCGGTCATCAGAAGCTGCAAGGCGGTCATCAGATATGCCAACAGATACGCTGATCTGGCTGAGAAAATGGCTCAGTCCGCGAGCGGCGAGAGGCGCACCGACCTGCTTAAGATCGCGCAGGTGTGCCGCAACGTTCCCGAGAATCCGGCCAAGTCGTTCCACGAGGCGTGCCAGGCTTTCTGGTTCGTGCAGCAGCTCCTCCAGCTTGAGTCGAGCGGCCACTCGATCTCGCCCGGAAGATTCGACCAGTATATGTATCCTTATTATAAAAAGGACCTCGACGCAGGTACGATCACGAGAGAGTCCGCGCAGGAGCTTCTCGACTGCATCTGGATCAAGCTGAACGACCTCAACAAGTGCCGCGACGCCGCTTCCGCGGAGGGATTCGCCGGCTACAGCCTCTTCCAGAACCTGATCGTAAGCGGCCAGGACAGGGACGGCAAGGACGTCACGAACGACCTTTCCGCGATGTGCATCGAAGCTTCCATGCACACCGGACTGCCGATGCCTTCTCTTTCCATCAGGATCTGGAACGGAACGCCCCACGAGATCCTTGTGAAGGCGGTCGAGCTCACCAGAACCGGTATCGGCCTCCCGGCTTACTACAACGACGAGGTCATCATTCCCGCCCTCATGAACCGCGGAATTCCGCTTGAAGAGGCGCGCGAGTACAACATTATCGGCTGCGTGGAGCCCCAGGTTCCGGGCAAGACCGACGGCTGGCACGACGCGGCGTTCTTCAACATGCTCAGACCTCTCGAGCTCACGTTCACGAACGGCTGGGAGGACGGCGAGCTTGTAACTGTCGAGACGGGCGACGTGCTCAAGATGACTACGTTCGACGAGCTCTACAACGCCTACAAGAAGCAGATGACAACCTCCATCGCGCTGATGGTAAACGCAATCAACGCGATAGATTACGCCCACGCTCAGAGAAGCCCGCTTCCGTTCGAGTCCTGCCTCACAGACGGGTGCTTCGAATCCGGCAAGTGCGTGGAAGAGGGCGGAGCGATCTACAACTTCACCGGCCCTCAAGGCTTCGGTATCGCCAACGTCGCGGACGGCCTGTTCGCGATCAAAAAGCTCGTTTTCGAGGAGAAAAAGTACACGATGGCCGATTTCAAGCAGGCTATGGCGGACAACTTCGGAAAAGGGCTCACGCCGCTCGATATGGAGCACATCGTGAAGACGGTCTGCGCTAAGCTCGCCAAGGACGGCAGGGAGATCACCCCCGAAGTCATCAAGGCGGTATACGCGAGCGCGGCGGCATCCAAGCAGCTCCCCAAAGAGCGTGTCGATTTCTACGAAAAGATGCTCGACGACATCGAGGCGCTTCCCAAGTACGGCAACGACATCGACGAGATCGACCTTTTCGCGAGAGACGTCGCGTACACATACACAAAGCCGCTTGAGACGTTCAGGAATCCTCGCGGCGGCATCTTCCAGGCGGGCCTCTATCCGGTCTCCGCGAACGTTCCGCTCGGCGCCCAGTCGTGCGCGACTCCCGACGGCAGACTTTCGCAGGCTCCTATCGCGGACGGCATCGGCCCCGCACAGGGCAGGGACAAGCTCGGACCCACGGCGGCGGCAAACTCGGTCGCGAAGATCGACCACCTGATCGCCTCCAACGGAACTCTCTACAACCAGAAGTTCCACCCGTCGGCGCTCTCGGGCCCGAAGGGCATCAACGACTTCATCACCTACCTGAGAACGTACTTCAACAGAAAGGGCATGCACGTGCAGTTCAACGTGGTCAGCCGCGAGACGCTGCTCGACGCTCAGCAGCACCCCGAGAAGTACAAAGCGCTCGTGGTAAGGGTCGCGGGATACAGCGCGCTGTTCACGACGCTTTCCAGATCCCTCCAGGACGACATTATTTCGAGGACGACTCAGGCTAACAATTTCTAAAATCGCCGGCTTTCGGCTCTTTACGCAGTCCGCACTTTATGTTGCGTCCCTCACTTGACCGCTAACGCGGAATCGTTCATGTCGCAATATCAAGCTGCGTCGACGTTTATAAGGTAGAATCGCGTGCGTCTCGCGCGAGGGCGACTTTTAGCGCCAGCTAAACCGGAGACCAAGCGGAGACACACGCGGGTCCGCGCACGCGAAAATAGCTCGAAACCTGGCGATTTCAACGAACAACTGCTTCCAAAGCAGCGGAAAACACTGAAACTCAAGGAAAAATCAACCGACAATGAACGACAACTACATGCAGCAGACCGGAAGGATTTTCGACATCCAGAGATATTCGATCCACGACGGCACCGGCATCAGGACGATAGTCTTTTTGAAGGGCTGCGTCTTGAGATGCAGATGGTGCTGCAACCCGGAGTCCCAGGAGTACAAGATCCAGGAGATGACCGTAGCCGGCAAGAAAAAAATAATCGGCAGGGACGTCACCGTGGCTGAAGTCATGGAAGAGGTCATGAAGGACGGCGACTACTACCGGAACTCGAACGGAGGTCTGACGCTTTCCGGAGGCGAGTGCCTCTGCCAGCCGGACTTCGCGGCGGCGCTTCTGAGGGCTGCCAAGGAGAACGGAATCAACACCGCGATCGAGTCGGCCGCGACGCTGCCGTTCGAAAACATCCAAAAGCTTCTCCCTTACCTCGACACTTATTTGATGGACATCAAGCACATGGACCCGAGAAAGCACGAGGAGTTCACCGGGAAGCCGAACACGCGCATTCTCGAAAACGCGCGCAAGGTCGCGGAGAGCGACGTCGAGCTTATTATAAGGGTGCCGGTCATCCCGACGTTCAACAACACGCCCGAGGAGATAAGGCAGATCGCGACGTTCGCGGCCTCGCTTCCCGGCGTTGAGCAGCTCCACCTGCTTCCGTACCACAGGCTCGGGCAGGACAAGTACACGGGACTCGGCAGGGAATACCTTCTGGACGGAATCGAGCCGATGTCGCAGTCGTACATGGAATCGCTTCTGGAGGTCGCGAAAAAGAGCGGCCTGAGATGCCAGATCGGAGGATAAAATGGATCTTCAGGGATTAATCAAACAGTCCGACGACACGAAAATGAGGATCGTGCAGGAGCTCGTTCCCGGCAAGCAGGTGACGCTGGCGCACATTATCGCGAACCCTGAGCCGATCCTGTACAGGAAGATGGGACTCAACCCGTCGGTCGACTACTCAAACAGTTCGATCGGAATCATGACGATGACGCCGGCGGAGACGTCGATAATCGCGGGCGACATAGCGATGAAGGCCTCCGGCGCGGAGATCGGATTCGTGGACAGGTTCAGCGGAACGCTCATAATGACAGGCACGGTTTCAGAGGTCGAGGCGGCGGTGCACGCGGTCGTGGACTACTTGAGGGAAACGCTCAAGTTCACCGTGGTCGCAATCACCAAGACGTGACGCGGAAAGGCGGACGGCCGTCATGAGAAAAATCATTCTGATCGGCCGCAGCGAGGCCGGCAAGACGACTTTAACGCAGGCGCTCAGGGGCGAGGAGATACACTACCACAAGACGCAGTACGTCAACTACGACGACGACGTCATCGACACCCCGGGCGAGTACATACAGAGCAGAGAGTTCGCGAGGGCCATAGGGCTCTACACCTACGAAGCCGACGTGGTCGGATTCCTGATAGCCGCGAACGAGACGTACTGCCTTTTCGACCCGGGCAGCACCGCGTTCTGCAACAGGGACGTGATAGGGATCATCACCAAGATAAACGATCCTGACGCGAACGTGCCGATGGTGATGAACTGGATGGACATAATGGGGGTCGAACCGCAAAAGATCTTCCTCGTCGACTCGGTGGCCGGCCAGGGAGTGGAAAAAATCAGGGAGTACCTGAGCCGCGAATAATATTCAATATTATTTCCGGGAAATACGAAAACAAACGGCCGCGGGGCCGGCAAAAAATACCACAGATAAACATACTTTTTTACAGGAGGCTTTTTCAATGAAATCAGAGTATGAGATCAAAAAGGAAATCTGCGACATCGGCCGTCGTATTTACGACAGGGGAATGGTCGCCGCCAACGACGGCAACATCTCCGTAAAGCTGAACGACAACGAGTTCCTTTGCACACCTACAGGTGTGAGTAAGGGCTTTATGACGCCCGACTTCATCTGCAAAGTTGACAGAGAAGGAAAGGTCATCCAGGCGAACGCCGGATTCAAACCGTCCTCCGAAATCAAAATGCACATGCGCGTCTATAAAGAGAGACCGGACGTCAACGCGGTCGTACACGCACACCCGCTGTACGCGACCTCGTTCGCGATCGCGGGAATTCCGCTGACTCAGCCCATTATGCCTGAGGCGGTCATCGCTCTCGGCTGCGTTCCGATCGCGAAGTACGGACGTCCTTCCACCGAGGAGATTCCGGACGCGGTTTCCGAGTACGTTCAGTATTTCGACGCCGTTCTGCTTGAGAACCACGGCGCTCTCACGTATTCGAACACGCTCCTCAACGCGTACTACAAGATGGAATCCACCGAGTTCTACGCCCGGCTCCTCTACCAGTCGAAAATGCTCGGCGGCCCGAAGGAGTTCACTCCCCAGCAGGTTGAGGACCTCTACGAGATCAGGAGAAAGTTCGGTATGCCCGGACGCCATCCCGCGAACCTCTGCCCGAACACGCTTGAAGGCAAGCCCAGCTGCCACAACTGCGGCGGTTCATGCTCGGGTCATCACACCTCCTCTTCGAGCAGCTCCGACGACGCTCTGATCGCCGAAATCACAAAGAAGGTTATGGCGCAGCTCGGCAAATAAGCGACGCCTTAAAATCTAAATGAGAATTTATTAAAAACAGACCGGGATATTCCCGAAGCGGCTTTTTCGAAAAGCCGGCGTACGGGAGACCCGGAAAAAAGAAACAAAAAGAAACGGAAAGTGTTATGGACCGGAAACTTTCGGACGCGGCAATCGAACAGATAGTGCGTGACGTAGTCGCATCCCTTGAGGGCGGCCGGCCGCAGACGGTAAAACCTGCTCCGGAAACGCCGGGAAACTCCTACTCCGATATGACGCTCGCGCTCGCGCTCGAGATCATCGAAGGCGTGGAGAAGAAGGCGGCCGAAATCGGAGTCAACGCGGTCGTGGCGATCTCGAACAGGGGCGCGAATCCGGTGGCGGTCCACTGTATGGACGGCTCTTACATAGCGAGCTACGGCATCGCTTTTGACAAGGCTTTCACGGTGGCGGCGCTCAAGATGTCCACCTCGACGCTCAAAAAGCTCGCCCAGCCCGGGAAGCCGCTCTACGGGATCCAGTTTACGAACAATCAGAGAATAGTGATTTTCGGAGGCGGGGAACCGTTTGAGTGCGGCGGAACGGTGATCGGCGGCATAGGCGTCAGCGGCGGCACGGAGGAACAGGACACTTTTTTGGCAGAATACGGACTAAAATTATTTAAGGAGGCGATCGCGAAAAAATGAACGAGAACGATATTCAGGCAATCGTAGCGCAGGTTGTGGCAAGCATGCAGCTCCACGATACGCCGGCAGAAAAAAGACTCGGTATTTTTGAGGACATGAACGATGCCATAGCGGCTGCAATCGAGGCCCAAAAGGTCATGCAGAAAATGCCTATGGATTTCAGGGAGAAAATTATCTCCAACATCAGAAGACTTACTATTGAAAATGCGGAACTCCTCGCGAGAATGGGCGTTGAGGAGACGGGAATGGGCAACGTAGGCGACAAGATTTTGAAGCACAAGCTTCTCGCCGAAAAGACGCCCGGAACCGAGGACATCACCACGCGCGTTTGGTCGGGCGACAGGGGACTTACCCTTGTCGAAATGGGCCCGTTCGGCGTTATCGGCGCCATCACGCCCACGACCAACCCCAGCGAGACGATCCTCTGCAACAGCATCGGAATGATCGCGGGCGGCAACACAGTCGTTTTCAACCCGCACCCGGCGGCAATCAAAACCTCCCAGTTCGCGATCGAGCTCGTGAACAGAGCTTCGATCGAGGCGGGCGGCCCGAACAACGTCGCGACTTCCGTTGTCAAACCCACTTTGGATACGTCCAAGATCATGATGTCCCACAAGGCCATCCAGCTCATCGCCGCGACAGGCGGACCGGGCGTTGTAACCACGGTTCTCTCGTCGGGACGCAGGGGCATCGGCGCAGGCGCGGGCAACCCGCCGGCACTCGTTGACGACACGGCCGACATCCCGAAGGCGGCGAGAGACATCGTGAACGGCTGCACGTTCGACAACAACCTCCCGTGCATCGCGGAGAAGGAAATTGTCGCCGTCGAGTCGATCGCGGACGAGCTCAAGTACCATCTGCTTGAAAACGGCTGCTACGAGGCAACTCCCGAAGAGATTCAGAAGCTCGTCGAGACCGTTATCACGCCGAAGGGCGCGCTCAACCGCAAGTGCGTCGGAAGAGACGCGAAGACCCTTATGAAGATGATAGGCGTCGACGTTCCGTCGAACGTGCGCTGCATCATTTTCGAGGGCGAGAAGGAACACCCGCTCATCGCCACCGAGCTCATGATGCCGATCCTCGGTATCGTAAGGGCGAAGGACATTGACGACGCGATCGAGAAAGCGGTGTGGCTCGAGCACGGCAACCGCCATTCGGCCCACATCCACTCGAAGAACATCGACAACATCACCAAGTACGGCAAGGCGATAGACACCGCGATCCTGGTCAAGAACGCGCCTTCCTACGCGGCGCTCGGATTCGGCGGCGAAGGCTACTGCACGTTTACGATCGCGAGCCGCACAGGTGAGGGACTCACTTCCGCTCAGACATTCACAAAGCGCAGACACTGCATCATGTCAGACAGTCTCTGCATCAGATAAGGGAGGAAAAACAAATGGACAACCAACGTGACATTCAAGAGATTGTCAGGAAAGTGCTTGAGGCCATGAACAGCTCTCCGGTACGCCCCGCCTCCGGTTATACCGCGGGAGGACAGAGCGGCTCGATCCCGAAGACGGCCCACGTAGCGTTCCTTACCGCTCTTGAAAAATTCGAAATCAGGGAATATCCGATCCCTGAGGTCGGCGACGACGACATTCTCGTCAAGGTCGAAGGCTGCGGCATTTGCGGAACCGACGCTCACGAATTCAGAAAAGACCCGTTCAGTCTTATCCCGGTCGCTCTCGGACACGAGGGAACCGGCGAGATCGTGAAGATCGGCAAAAACGTCAAGGTCGACAGCGCCGGCAAGCCGGTGGGCCTCGGAGACAAGATCGTCACCTGCATGATATTTAAAGACAACCCCGAAATCACGATGTTCGACCTCAACAAGCAGAACGTCGGCGGTGCGGACGTCTACGGACTTCTTCCGGACGACGACGTGCACCTCAACGGATGGTTCTCGGACTACATTCTGATTCGCGGCAAGCTCGGCTCCACGTTCTTCAACGTGAGCGACCTTGACCTCGACTCCAGAATCCTCATCGAGCCCTGCGCGGTACTCGTTCACGCTGTCGAGAGAGCGAAGAGCACGAACATCCTCAGATTCAACTCCAGAGTTGTTGTACAGGGATGCGGACCGATCGGACTCATCTGCATCGCGGTTCTGAGAACGCTCGGCGTCCAGAACATCGTGGCGGTCGACGGAAACCCGAAGAGACTTGAATTCGCGAAGAGAATGGGCGCCATGGGTTCTGTCAACTACAGAGAGATCAAGGGCATCGAGGCTCTCACAGAGGCGGTCAAGGACGCGTTCGGCGGACATCTTGCGGACTTCGGATTCCAGTGCACCGGCGCTCCCGGCGGACATTCCAACATCTACAAGTTCATCCGCAACGGCGGCGGTCTTTGCGAGCTGGGCTTCTTCATCAACGGCGGCGACGCGACAATCAACCCGCACTTCGACATCTGCTCGAAGGAGATCACGATCGTCGGCTCCTGGGTCTACACTCTCAGGGACTACGCGACGACGTTCGACTTCCTCAAGAGGGCGCAGGGCATCGGGCTCCCGATCAAAGAGCTCATCACCCACAAGTTCCCGCTTGACCAGATCAACGAGGCGATGGGCGTGAACCTGAGACAGGAAGGTCTCAAGATCGCGATCGTCAACAAGTGACCGGCACGGAAATGCAGAGATTTAATGCTCTTTACGCAAGCGGCGAATATTTGATGTCAAGCGTAAGAGCGCATTCCCTTAAAAAGACCGGCTGACTTTGAATGAGCGGCAGAGCGTTCCCGGATTCCCGGTTTGAGGATTTTCGAGAATGCCCGCTGCAGAAAATAACGTCCTTCCTAAAAACGGCGGACTGCCGCGGGGAGGAAAAGATTAAAACCCGGAGAATTTTACGAAAATGGCAGAAGCAGTTGGATTTGTGGAAGTATACGGACTGGTCGCGGCGTTCGTTGCGGGAGACGCCGGATGCAAGGCGGCCAACGTACATATGGAGGTTTTCGACAGAAACAAACCGGCTCACCCGGAAAAGCTGAAGGTGCCTCTTATCGTTTTGGTGAAATTCCGGGGGGACGTCGCCGCGGTTCAGGCTGCGGTCGAGGCGGCAGTAGAGGCGGCCGAAAAGGTCTCGGGAGTGGTTACGTCTTATATAATAGCGAACCCGGAACCCGGAACCGAAAAGATGCTGAAGCTGAGTGGACTCGACAAGAGCTGACCTTGAGGCGGGCGGCGGAACGGCAATGTAATTATTTTCGGGCATGCGCGAAAATGACGTTTCCGGTGCGAAAAGCGACGCGGAACGCAGACGGAGCGCAAGACCCGGCAGAGTGAAACAACTTGAAATTCTAATGGAGGTAAATGTTATGGTACAGGAAGCATTGGGCATGGTTGAGACCAGAGGTCTTACAGCGGCTATCGAAGCGGCCGACGCAATGGTTAAAGCGGCAGAGGTCACCCTCATCGGCACCGAGAAGATCGGCTCCGGACTCGTTACCGTTATGGTAAGAGGCGACGTCGCGGCTGTTAAGGCGGCTACCGAAGTCGGCGCCGCAAACGCAGGCAAACTCGGCGAGCTCATAGCGGTTCATGTTATTCCGAGACCGCACAACGACGTGGAGAAGATCCTTCCCCAGGCGAAATAAAATAATCGGAAAACGCTGATTTAGTGTTCTTGACGTAAAGAACGTTAAAACGGCGCCTCACGAGACGTCAGAGGACGGAACCGTCGCGTTACGTTACGGTCGGATTTTGAAAAGGGCGGAAGCTCGAAAACTTGAAAAAGTTTCTCAGGGAGGAACGGCAGAAAATGGAGTCATTGGGATTTATCGAGGTCAGAGGCGTTACGGCCGCGATCGACGCGCTTGACATAATGTGCAAAACCGCAGACGTCAGGTTCGTCACGTGGGAACGCAGACTCGGCGGCTGGCTTGTCACAATCGTAATAGAGGGAACGGTCTCGGCCGTTACCGAAGCTGTGGAAGCCGCGCTGGCGCGAAGCCTTGTCAAACCCTGCGCGCACGCCGTGATCGCGAACCCCCACGAGGAGACCGCCAGAATGGTTGCTATAAGCGCCAGCAGACTCAAGAAGGTGTGACATTATGGCAGAAACTAAGAAAACACCGGCAAACACCGGAAAGCCGAAGGCTGACGTAAAGAAGCCGGCGGCTCCGAATGTAAAAGAAATCAAAACTGAATCCGCGGGAAGCGGAAATGTTGAAACAATTAAGGAGGAAAAGAAAATGGTACAACAGGCTTTAGGAATGGTTGAAACAAGAGGACTTACAGCTGCGATCGAAGCGGCCGATGCAATGCTCAAAGCTGCTAACGTTGAACTTGTCGGCACCGAGAAGATCGGTTCCGGACTCGTTACCGTTATGGTAAGAGGCGACGTCGGCGCCGTTAAATCCGCTGTTGAAGCCGGCGGCGCAAACGCTGCCAAGCTCGGCGAACTCGTAGCCACCCACGTGATCCCCAGACCTCACAACGACGTCGAGAGAATTCTTCCCGTACTGAAGTAATTATCCCCGTATTTATAATTCCCGGACGGTGCGGGATATCATTGCGGTATCGCGTTGACGCATTGCGTTGACTTATCGAATTGACGTATCAAATCGACGTATCGCGCTTTGAAGTATTGCCCGGGAAACGTTGAGTTTTTATGCCGCGGGCGCCGGAGCGCTTGCAAAAAAGCGTACCGCCTTCTTAAAGGAAGGAAAGGCGCCCGGGCGGAAAGAACGGAAGAAATAAAGGCGGAAGAAAATGAATCAGTCGATAGAAGAAATCACAAGAGCTGTGCTTGAGGTGATCCAAAAGCAGTCCGAAACCGGGTTTCAGGTGCCCGTGGGCGTGTCCGCGAGACACATCCATCTGACGCAGGAAGACGTTGAGAAACTCTTCGGCAAGGGCTACCATCTGACCAAGAAGAAGGACCTCATGGGCGGACAGTACGCCTGCAACGAGCAGGTTATGATCGTCGGCCTCAAACTTCGCCCGATAGCGAACGTGAGGATCCTCGGACCTTGCAGAAGCAAGACCCAGGTTGAAGTATCGCTTACGGATGCCCGCACGCTCGGCGTTCCGGCGCCGGTCAGACTTTCGGGTCACATTGCCGGAAGCGCTCCGATCAACCTTGTCGGACCTTGCGGAATGGTGCAACTCGACGAGGGCTGCATCGTCGCGGCGCGTCACATTCATATGACGCCTCACGACGCTGAAATGGCGGGAGTCAAGGACGGAGACGTCGTTTCTGTGAAGTTCAACAACGACAGAGGAACGATTTTCAACAACGTCGCGATTCGCGTCGACCCTTCGTTCTCGCTCGAGATGCACATCGACACCGACGAGGCGAACGCTTCGCAGATCAAGACCGGCGACATCGGTATGATCGTCAAGTAAAGAAAAGGGTTAATAAGATTAATCAAGCAAAGCAGATAAAGCGGGTGGTTTTATGCTGGTAGGAAGAGTGGTTGGCAGCGTCGTTGCCACGAGAAAAAACGAAAATCTTATAGGCAATAAGTTCATGATCATCGAGCCCATGGAGAGCATGGCCGACAAAAAGCGAATTGTTGCCATCGACAACGTCGGCGCCGGCATAGGCGAAATCGTGCTTGTCGCCGAAGGAAGCGCGGCCAGAATCGGCTGCGGTCTTGTCAACTGTCCCATCGACGCCGCGATTGTGGGTATCGTCGACGACAGCATAGGACTCGAGTAAAAGGTCCGCTGAAGGCCGCCCCGCCTTTTAAAAACAAGCGGGGCGGCCGCAAACGGAACCTTTGATCCTGTTGCGGAAGGCTTTCCGCACGGGCTGAACAGGATAACAACGCGCCGCGGAAAGCTCTGCCACTTAGTGGAGCGATGCGGTTTTGCCTTCGCGGGATATTTCCCGGAAATACGGTAAGACTTAAGGCGGAGGCGGCGCGAACGAATAACTTTTACCGCAGAGGCTGCGCGTGCGATTTTCGCCTATTTGAAGGTGAAAAACCGGAAGGGCGGGACGGCCTTTGCATCACGGTGGAAAGAGACATTGATTTATGGAACTGTCAAGGCTTATCGAAATATTGCGGAACAACGGCATCGTCGGCTGCGGCGGAGCGGGATTCCCTTCGCACGCCAAACTCAACAAGTCTGCCGACACGGTTATTCTTAACTGCGCCGAGTGCGAGCCTCTTCTCAAGCTGCACCGCCAGGTCATGGAAAAGTACGCTTACGAGATCATGACCGCGCTCGAGGACGTCGCAGATGCGCTTGAAGTTTCGAATGTCATTATCGCAATCAAGCAGTCGTACGGACGCGCTGTGGAGGCGATCACGGCGAATCTTTCGTCGTTCCGCCACATCAAGATCGGCCTTCTGCCCGAGATCTACCCGGCAGGCGACGAGGTTGTGACGATTTACGAGACAACAGGCAGAGTCGTGCCGCCCGGAAGCATTCCGATCGCGGTGGGGTGCGTTGTTTACAACGTCGAGACGATGCTCAACATATATAACGCGATCCACGCGGACACGCCTGTCACCGAAAAGTTCGTGACCGTTTGCGGCGAGGTCAGGAACCCCGTCACGCTCAAGGTTCCGCTCGGAGTTACTTTCGCGGAGCTCGTTGAGGCAGCCGGCGGCGCGACGATCGAAAATCCGGTCTACCTCTGCGGCGGACCGATGATGGGCACGCTCACCGGACCCGACGGAGTTGTGACGAAGACGACGAGCAGCATCATTCTGCTCCCGGACAACTCCTACGTGGTAACGCACCACAGACCGAACATCAAGCTCCAGTTCAGAAGGGCGAAAGCCGTCTGCTGCAACTGCCACATGTGTTCGGATCTCTGCCCGCGCCACCTTCTCGGCGAGCCGATATCACCGGCCGACTTTATGACCGCCGGCGTCAGCCTCAGATCGGACAACGTGAAACCGTTCCTCGGGACGCTTTACTGCTGCGGCTGCGGCGTATGCGAGATGTACGCCTGCCCTCAGGGCCTCTCGCCGAAAACGCTCATCAACGAGTACAAGGCAGGTCTCAGAAAGCACGGCGTGGCGATGGCCGGACAGGCGGAGCTGAAGCCCGTTTCCGCGACGAGACCGCACAGAATGCTCTCTAAGGAGAGGCTTACCGCGAGGCTCGGACTTTCCAGGTACGACATTCCCGCGCCCCTCACCGAGACAGGAACGAAATACACGCGCCTGCGCCTGAAGCTCTCGCAGCACATCGGCGTACCGTGCGTTCCTTCCGTTAAAGCGGGCGATGAGGTGACGAAAAACCAGCTGATCGCGGCAACCCCCGCAACCAGCCTCGGCGTCGCGCTCCACTCTCCGATCGACGGAACAGTCGAGAGCGTAACTGATAAAGAGATAGTTATTACCGCGCGCCGTCAGTAAACAGCGGCAAGGCGGAGGTTTGATTTGTTTGCAATACACGAAAGGTGAAAACCGGTATGAGCAGTGCAATTGGCTTAGTCGAATACAGAACGATTTCAACGGGTCTCAAAGCGGCCGATATCCTTATCAAGGCGGCCGAGGTCGAGGTGCTTGACGCGCACCCGGTTTGCCCCGGAAAGTACGTGATTCTCGTCTCGGGAAGGCTCGGAAGCGTGAAGGCCGCGATCGAAGCGGCGAAAACGAATTTCCCGGAAATGCTCGTGGACAGCTTCGTGCTCGGCAACCCGCACGAGTCGATCTTCTCGGCAATGTTCGGTGCCGCGGAGTTCGGAGAGGTCGAGGCGCTCGGAATCGTTGAGACTTTTTCGGTAGCCGGCGCAATCGTCGCGGCTGATGTGGCGGCGAAAACCGCGGAGGTCCGGCTCGTTGAGCTGAGGCTCGCGAACGGTATGGCCGGAAAGTCGTACGTACTCTTTACCGGCGACGTGGCGGCGGTTACGGCGGCGGTGGAAAAGGCGATAGCGACGGTCGCGGAGGAAGGCATGTGCCTCGACAGCGCGATCATTCCTCGCCCGGACAAGAAGCTCTGGGAAACCATAGTCTAAGGAAACTGCAGATTCCGGGCTCTTTACGCAGTTTGCCGAATTGTAATATAAAAATAAGGGGCCTATGGCGATTGCCCGGCAAACTGCTTTGCGCGAGGTCGCCGCTCGCAGTACCTTCGTACAGCTTCGGACGACCGCACGCAAAAATAGCTCCGGACTTTGCAGTTTCCAGAGCGCAGATTTTCGGGACAGCAGATTTCCGGCTGTAGACACAACTAAAATTATCAGCCGCACTTTAAGTTGCGTCCTTCACTTGACCGCTTCGCGGAATCGTTCATGCCGCCAACATAAAGCTGCGGCGTCGTTGAATTAAGGTAAGTGCGGCAGCTAAACCGGAGACCAAGCGGAGACACATCGGATTTTACAGAAGAAAGAGCAGGCGCGTTTCAGAGATGCTGGCAATCGAGAGGAAGCAGTACATTAAGGACTTGCTTCAGAAAGAGAAAAAGGTAATAGTCAGCGACCTTGCGACGCATTTTGACGTTACGGAGGAGACCGTCAGGAGAGACCTTCTCAAGCTTGAAAACGAGGGCGTCGCGAGGAAAATCTACGGCGGCGCGGTTTTGGCGGAGAGCTCGGACGTCGACCTGCCGTATTCGGTCAGAAAGCTGTCGAACGTGGAACTCAAGCAGGCGATAGCGAACGTGACCGGGGATATCATTCCCGAGAGCTCGAACGTGATGCTCGACGGCAGCTCGACGGCGCTTTTCGTGATCAAGGCGCTCAAGGTCAGGAAGAACCTGACGGTCATCACGAATTCGTCCGAGATCGTTTGCGAGCTGTGCGACAAGCCGTTTTGGAGGGTTTTCGCGACAGGGGGCATGCTCAAGGAGGGCGGCTACGCGTTCGTCGGGGCGCGGGCGGTCGAGGCGATAAAGTCGTTCCACGTTGACTACGCGATATTTTCGTGCAAGGGAATCGACATGCGCAACGGTCTGACGGACTCGAACGACGAGGACGCGGAGATCAAAAAGGCGATAATCGGGGCGGCGAGGACGAAAATTCTCGCGATCGACAGTACGAAGTTCAACCGGGTGTCGCTGGTGGAAATCTGCAAGGTCGAGGACGTGGACATAGTTGTCACGGACAGGAACCCGGGCATCGAGTGGACGGAGTTTTTTGCGGAGAGGCAGATCGGGCTTCTCTACCCGCTGCAGGAGGCCTGAGCGGAAAAGCGCAGGGGCCGCGGCGGAGACAAAACGACATTTTAGAGAGTTTCGGAGCTTTTTATGACGGAATTTCAAATCAGCTCAAACTTAATATTCGGAGCGGGCGCGACTGACGCGCTCGGCAGGTACTGCAAGAAAAACGTGACCGTTATTACCGACGCGGTCATGAAGGAAAACGGGATCTGCGACAGGATCGTGAACCTTCTAAGGACGTGCAACGTGAGCGTTTACGACAAGGTTATGCCGGATCCGACGCTGACGCTCGTGACCGACTGCCTGAAGTTCGTTACGGACAAGGGAGCGGAGGTAATTGTGGCGCTCGGAGGCGGAAGCGCGATCGACACGGCCAAGGCGGTCATTCTGGTGCTGGACGGCATGAACGTTCACCCGGAATTCGTGGCGATTCCGACGACAAGCGGAACGGGCTCGGAGGTTACGAACTACACGGTAATCAGGGACGAGGACGCGGGCAGGAAGATTCCGCTCGCAGACGACAGGATGATCCCGGACCTCGCGATCCTCGACTACAAGCTCACGAAGACGGTGCCGCCCAAGGTCACCGCTTTCACGGGAATGGACGTCATTACACACGCGTTCGAGGCGTACGTCGCGAAGGGCGCGAACCCGATTACAGATGCGTATGCCGAAAAGGCGCTCAAGCTCGCGTTCGAGTGGCTGCCCGAGGCGTTCAAAAACGGTGACGACGATGCAGCCCGCGAAAATATGATGATGGCTTCGTACCTGGCGGGACTGGCGTTCACGAAGGCGGGGCTCGGCATCTGCCACTCGATCTCACACGCAGTCGGCGCGGCGTTCCACATTCCTCACGGCGAGGCAAACGCGATAACGCTGCCCCACGTGATCGCGTTCAACTCGGCTCTAAACGTGCCGTTCGGCGCTGACAAGTCGCCCACGGCGAAAAGGTACGCGGAGATCGCGAGAATAATAGGGCTGCCCGCGGCGGGAACGAGACTCTCCGTTCAGTATCTTGTCCGCGAGATCAACAAGCTAATCAACGAGCTTCAGATTCCGTCGTCGCTTCTCCAGGCCGGCGTGAACCTGCCGAACTACACCGAGCACAGAAGCAGAATCATTCAGGCGGCGCTTGAGGATATCTGCACGACGGCAAATCCGGTCGACCCGGATGCGGGCCAGATCGGCGCGGTGCTCGACAGAGTATTCGGAAAGATGCTTCCTTAAAGTATCGGTTAAAAATGCTTCTTTAAAAAGGGAAAATCGTACAGTAAAAAAGTGCGGGCGGAGCCGGTGGCTCCGCCCGCACTTTTTTACTAATTATAGGGGATTTCAGCCTTTGAGAATCGCTGCGGTGGACTCGATGTCGGCGGGAGTCCAGTCGGGGCTTATGCCGACGTAGACGGTTCTGGAGAGGAGGTCGAGCGTCCGCGGGCACATGTCCATGGTGTAGTTCATCTGAAGACCTTGGTTTTCTTTCATGAGGAACGGGTCCATGGCGGGGTGCAGGGCGCCGCGCTTTTCCATGATCTGGGTCCAGTTCGTGTAGATGTGCTTGCCGGTGTCAATCGGGACGGTCAGCCAGAGGCCTTTTTCGAGGCAGCGGGCCTGGACCGCGCGGCACTCTTCGGCCGTCTCAAAGCGGAGAGCGAGCGTGGTGCCGCAGTCGCCTTCGATGTCGTGGGAGGGTGCCTGCGTGAAGGGACCGTTTTCGCACACGAGCTCGGAGAGCGCGTCGCGGTTGCGCCTCAGATCGGCCAGAATGGCGGGCATTTTCTTGAGCTGCTCGCGGAGGATCGCGCCGGTGATGTCGGAAATTCTGAACTCGGTGCCGCCGAAAAGGGGCTGCGAGATGCCGCTTAACTGGTCGCCGAAAAACGCGACGGCGCTTGCGTCGTGGTAGATGAGAGCCCGCTCGTAGACCTCGCGCTTGTTGGTGACGAGAGCGCCGCCTTCGCCCGAGGTGATGACCTTGAAGTAGTTGAACGAGTAGGCGCCGGCGTCGCCGATCGTGCCGAGATAGCGGCCCTTGTACATTCCTCCGTCGGCCTGGCAGGCGTCCTCAACGATCGCGAAGCCGTGTTTTTTCGCGAGGGCGGTGAGCCTGTCGAGGTCGGCGGGGAAGCCCTGAATGTAGACCGGCATGACGGCTTTTGTGTGGGACGAGAGCTTGCGTTCGACGTCGTCCATGTCGAGCGTCAGCGTGTCGTCGACGTCAGCAATCACAGGAATTGCGCCGACGGATGTTACCGCGAGCGCGGAGGCGATGTATGTGTAAGCGGGAACGATTACCTCGTCGCCCGGGCCGATGCCGAGACCGATAAGGGCGGACGAGAGCGCCGCAAAACCGGACGTCATCGTTATCATATATCCGGAGCCGGTGAGCTTTTTCCACTCCTCCTCAAAGTTGTAAACTTCCTGCCCGGCGGCGTTGATCTTGAAAAACTGCCGGCTCATTATCGCTCTCGCGACGGCGTCGATTTCTTCCTGACCTATTCTGTACATGTTTTCCTCCTAAAGGTATGAACAAAGTTAACGCTGAAATGATGTTTTGGTTTTAAAACATTTTCGAAATGATTTCCAGATTCCTGTCTATAAGCAGCTGGTCTGAGTTGTCCGCCAGCGGGTGGGCGTCGCTGAACCTGAAGCACGCGACCTCGTAGCCTCCGCGCACGAACTGGTCCTGTGAGGGCAGATAGGCGTTGTAGCCGTTGGCGTTCGAGAGGCAGAGCGTGTGCGGGAACGGGGAATACGCGCGAAGGCGCATCGATATCTCCGAAAAGATCTCGAACGGGAACGGGACGAACACCGCTTCGCCTATGGCGACGACCGCGGCGGGATAAGTGAATTCGCGCTCGTAATCCGGGCAGCCGGCAGCGTACTCGTCGCAGACCGCTTTATAATATGCGTACGTGAGGCGGCTTATGTTGATCAGCTTTTCGGGCTCTTTGTACGAGTCGAGAGCGGCACGGGCGTCTTCGTACGGCGGGAGCGGCTTGCGGGGAAGGGAAATGAGGCACGGAATGACTTTCAGGAGGCCGTCGGAGTATTCTCCGAGCGCCTTGTAAGCTCTTACGGCGTCGTCGCCCGCGATCGCGCCGAGTTCTTCGACGTAGCTTATGTTTCCGGTGGTCCGGCCGTTGCTGAGCCTCGGGCCAACGTCGCCGATCGCTCCGTTCCAGAAGCCGGTCAAAACACCTGTTTCTTTCTCAAGCCTGTCGGTCATCACCCCCGGCCAGTCGCGCGTTATCTCGCGGTTGTCGCCGGCCGCGGTGCCGTGGCAGCCGTAGTGGAGCATGTTGACGATGCCTTTTTTGTCGGTTTTGCGCCTGATCGCGATGAGTGTGAGCGTCGGGTCGAAGCAGCCCCAGGGGTTCTGGCCAAGGCCGATGAAGCCGTCCGGGAACTGTTGCCGCCGGTTGATGCCGACTTCGGAGCGGACAGTCGAAAAGGCAAGTTCGGCGGGCGCGAGCGAAGCGAGCGCCGCGGCGGAACATTTTTTGACGGCGGGGATAAGGATGCTGTCGACGTAAGGTCTGTCGATGTCGCCCCAGCCTTCCATTCCCGAGACGTTCGGGGCGGAGTGGGTGTGAGTGGCGGCAATGACAACGTTTCCGGACGCGGTTCCGGCGGCTTTTCCCGCGATATCGCGCAATTCGTCCGCAAGGGCGGTGCCGAGATCTCCCACGGATAGGGAAATGAACAAGGCCGACGAGTCGCCCTGGCGGAACATGACGGCTGTCGCCTCAAGCGGGTCGTGAACGGACGTGCTTACAGAGTCCGGCCTGTAACCGTAAAGAAGAGTACCGACTTCCGGGGTGATATCAGCTTTCGCCGCGCCGGCGAGAAAACAACAGTCAGACATTTAGCGCCTCCCGTTTTCGCAATTAACGTATGCCGGTATTTTATCACATAATCATCAAAACATGCAACACGAACAGCGTCAAAACGCCTGATTAACGCCTGATTGAAGGCTTTTTGCGCGCAATTTTGAAAAATAGGTGAAAAATATTCGCGAGAATAATCTGAAATAATCTGAAAACCGGTAAAAAAATGTTGCACCGGATGCGGAAAGATGTTAAAATACCCGTAGCTGTATAAAGGTAAGTGCCTTTCCGGCACCTTATTTTAGGAGGTTAACTATGAAAAAGATACTTTCGATAATGCTCGCGGTTGCGATCATCTGCATGGGAGCTATCGCGGTACACGCTGACGGTGACGTCGGCCAGTTCAACTGCTATATCGACCAGGGCGGAAAGGTCAGCATTCCCGACGGCAACCCCTCGAGGCTCGCGGTGACTTCGTTCGAAGTCGGTCTCGGCACCGAGTCGGTATCCATTCGCGGATGGCTCCTTTCCGAGTTCGGACCCAAGAGCTTCAAGTACTACATTGACGCGGGCGACGCCAAAGACATCGCCGTGGAGCAGGGCTCGAGAGACGACGTTTTCGGCCAATTCTCGGCATATGACAGAGCGCTCAACGCGACCCCGGGCGTTAACATTGAGGTTCCGCTTACCGGACTTGATGCGGGCGAATACGTTTTTACGTTCATTTTCGTTGACAACAACGGAGCGGAGGCCGAGTTCTACGAGGCCGATATCACCATCGTAGCAGGCGGCGAAGTAGCCGATCCGCTGGCGGAGATGAAGGGATACTCGTTCGACGAGATCCACTTCAACGACACGCCGGTCGTTTCCTCGATGGCACAAAACTGGTTCAACGAAAACTATCCGGACGGCGTCATCGACGCTGCGGCTGAAAACCTCAGCAAGATCGGCTTCTACGGCTGGGTAGGCTTCAAGGGCGAGATCGACAAGCTCGGATACAAACTCGACGGCGTCGAGACGTACGGCGATTTCAAGCTCGAGACAGGACAGGACGTTATCAAAGCGGGCGGACAGTACGCTACGCGTTTCCGCATCTGGGTCCCGACCGTTTTTGAGGGCGGAAAAGAAGCGAGACTTATCGCGAAGCTCACCAACGGCACCGTTGTCGAGCTCCCGCTTGAGTTCTCGATCAACGGCAACCCGAACGGCACCGTTCCCGGTGACGATCCCGGCACAGATCCCGGCACAGAACCCGGAACCGACCCGACCCCCGTAACAGGAGACGCCACGATGGTTCTCTTCATCGTTGCGGCGGCTGCCATCGTCCTCGTAATTCTCAGAAAAAAAGCATTCTAAACTGTTGACAGAGACATTTTTAGATATTTTGGAGGAGAAACCATTATGAAAAAGTTATTTGCAATCATCGTCGCTCTCGCACTGACCGCGGCACTTTGCATCAGCTCGTTCGCGGGACTCGATTCGCTGTACATCAACGCGAACACGCTTGACTCATCGAACATCGCCGGCGAGGCAGGCAAAGCCAAGGTCAATATCGAAAAGGGCGACAAGCTTTTCATCCTCGGATGGATGGCAAAGCAGGGAACGACTCTCGAGAAGATCTACTGGACGCTTGACGGCGCCGAGAAAGAGTGCTCCGACGTTTACAGAGACAGAACCGAGATCGCGAAAAACGAGAATTTCGCGAATGCAGGCTGGGTAGCCGATGATTTCGTTCACGCCGGCTTCGGCAAGGACGACGGCTACATGGAGATGCTCGGAGTCGACGCTCTCGACAACGGCACTTATGCTGTCGCTATCGTCGCGAAGTATGCCGACGACACTGAAGCGGACGTTAAGAGCGAATTTACTCTCGTAGTAGGACCCGAGGAGGAAGAACAGGCTCAGCCTAACGACCTTCCGAAGACTCTTGTAGTAGAGCTCATTCCCGATGCGAACAACACCGTCGGCGTTGACGTTACCGAAAACGACGACGGATCGATCACTGCCGAGACTCAGGACGGAGCGGGCGACCCCTTCTTCTCGATCGAACTCGACGAAGTCGAAACAAAGTACTACACCTCGTTCACGGTTGTTTACGAGCTCGAAGGCCAGATGCACGGCAACAACGTATATCTCCGTGACACCGAGAAGAACCCCGGCTACTCCCCAACAGGCGGAACGTGGGCGCCTCCGGCAATGGACGGCAAGACCGAGAGAACGTTCATCATCAGCGACGAATTCAGCCTTTTGACCGATACGCTCCTCACCGGTGTCCGCTTCCCCGGCGCTAAGCCCGGCGGCAAGCTCACCATCAAGTCCATCACGTTCCACAACCCGAACGGCAAAGACGGCGGCGAGACTCCCGTTGATCCGCCCGTAGAGCAGCCCGCAGAGCCCGTTGAGAGAGCAAGCGCTTCTCAGGGCGGCGTAGAAGGCATTTGGCTACGTTGTGACGTTGACGGCAACTATCCGGATTACGGCGCAGTCTTCAACGCGAACAAGCCGTTCACTTCGATCTCTTCACACATGTTCTGGGCAAGCAACCCTGTTGCCGGAACCGGCACTGTGAACGCGAACATCATTGTTAAGCTTTACAAGTTCGCGGGCACGTACGCAGACTCCGTAGCGGGAACTCCCGTTGCGGAAGCTACTCTCAGCGGTGTTGAGGGTGACAACCAGCTCCAGAAGGGATTCTCTGCAGAAGGCACCAACGCAACTCTCGTTCCTTACGACGGCGAGAACCAGGGCTTCAAATTCCAGCTTAAGGAAGCTGCTCCCGCGGGACAGTATGTGGTAGTTGTCGAAAACGATGCCGCGGCAGGTTCGTACATCGTTCTTCCTTCCACCAAGAAGGCTGAAGACCGCAACTACGACAAAGAGTACATTGCGTACTACTTTGGCGGAAGCGAGGCCAATGAGGCTTGGAGATTCCTGGTCAACTTCAACGACGGCGGCGACTTCGCGAAGCTCGCTGACGACACGACCCCCGAGACTCCTACCGAGACATCCGATATGACGATGGTTCTCTTCATCGTCGCGGCGGCGGCAATCGTTCTCGTAGTTCTCAAGAAGAAGGCTTTCTGATGAACTCCGGTTGACGAACCGGACAATAATTATTTAGTTAAGGGCGGCGGCGCTGCGATGGCAGCGCCGCCGTTTTGCGTCTTTCCGCGGTCGCAAACGGTGCGTAAAGACGCAAACAGTGCCAAAAGCCGCAAAACGGAGCAAAACGAAGCAAAACGGTGCGAAACGCGGCACGGGGCATCTTTTCGACGGCGAAAACGGTTGAAAAAAGCCGCCCGTTTGATATAATTAAGGCAATAAAAAAGTGTGCGCCGCTAAGGCAAGGCGGCGCGTCCGGAGGAATCTATGGATAACAGTATATTAAACAGAGGTTACGGGGCGCTTGAAAAGGAATTTTCGGCACCGGGTCATGAGTTCAGGGGCAAGCCTTTCTGGTCGTGGAACGGCGAACTCGAGGAGAAGGAACTGAAGCGGCAGGTCGACGTTCTTAAAGAGATGGGCTTCGGCGGGTATTTTATGCACAGCCGCGCGGGACTCATTACCGAGTATCTCGGAGAGGAGTGGTTCGACCTCTGCAACAAGGTCGCCGTCTACGGCGACGAAAACGGGATGGAACCGTGGCTTTACGACGAGGACCGCTGGCCGAGCGGATGCGCGGGCGGAATCGTCACGCGCGACCCGAAGTACAGAATGAAGTCGCTTGTGGTAAAGGAGTCGGCGCCGGACGACAGAACTGAACCCGAGAACCTTTTGTATACGTTTGAGGCGATTTTCGAGAAAGATACCGGCAACCTGCTCCGCTACCGTATGATCAAAAGCAACGAGCGGGCGCTTTACGTGGCGCAGGAGGGGCAGAGGCACGTTCTGCTTAAATTTTTTGTCGAATACGACAGGCCGAGCAGCGGTTACAACGGGACGACCTACATCGACACGATGATGCTGGCGGCGACGGAGGAGTTCATCAGGATCACCCACGAGGCGTACAAAAAGCACGCCGGCAGGAAGATCTGGAAGACGATCCGCGGCATTTTCACCGACGAACCGCACAGAGGACACATGCTCGACAACGCCACGCGCGACGAAAACGGCTTCCTGAAGTGCTCGGTTTTCTACACGGACGACATTTTCGACGAGTTCGAAAAAAGGTACGGCTACTCGATCACGGAAAAGCTGCCGGAGTTTTTCTACAAGGCGCCTGATTTCCCGACTTCGCGGGCGGTCAAGCACGACTACGTCGACCTCGGCAACAACCTCTTCATCGAGAGGTTCGCGGAGCCGATCAACCGCTGGTGCGTCGAAAACGGAATCGACTTTACGGGCCACGTCCTCCACGAGGACAGCCTTGCCAACCAGACCGTTCCGAACGGCTCGCTGATGAGATTTTACGAGCACATGGGCGTTCCTGGCATCGACAACCTGTCCGAGTTCGCGAACGTTTTCTGGGCGGCCAAGCAGATCCAGTCGGCGGCGCGGCAGCTCGACAAAAAGTGGATACTCTCCGAGCTCTACGGCTGCTCAGGCTGGCAGTTCAACTTCAAGGGCCACAAGGCGGTCGGCGACTGGCAGGCGCTCTACGGCGTCAACGTCAGATGCCCGCACCTCTCCTGGTATACGATGGAGGGCGAGGCGAAGCGCGACTACCCGGCCAGCATTCTGCACCAGGCGACTTATTATAAATACTATAAATATGTGGAGGACTACTTCGCGAGGTTCAACGTGCTGATGACCGAGGGCGTGCCGGCGTGCGACGTGCTTGTAATGAACCCAATCGAGAGCGTCTGGACGGACGTTTACGCCGGTTGGGCGCGCTGGATACAGCCGGTAGACCCGGACGTCAACGCGCAGGAAGACCACTACAGAAAGCTTTTCGCCTACATGCGCGCGGCGCACGTCGACTTCGACTACGGCGAAGAGGAGATCATGGCGAAGCACGGCCGCGTCGAAAAGAGGGAGGACGGACCTGTCCTGAAGGTCGGCTCGATGGAGTACAAGACGGTCGTTGTCAGCGGTCTCAAGACAGTAAGAGGCACGACGCTTGCGCTTCTTAAAGAGTTCTCGGAGGCGGGCGGCCGGATCGTGCTGCTCGGCGACGCGCCTTACATGGTCGACGCGAGGGATTCCAACGCGTTTGACGGAATCGGATGCGTGCGCGACGAGTTCACGCCCGAGGCAGTCGTGAGAAGCGTCAAACCCGCCGCTTCGGTCTCGCTCACAGCGGAGAATATCGAACGCGACGAACTTCACTTCCAGGTGCGCGACGCCCGCGAAAAGGACGGAATAGTCATTCTGGCGGTCGTGAACACCGACAGGGAGCGCGGAGCGGAAAACGTGAAACTGACTCTAAACGGATTCGAGGGTGTCACCGGATGCGTCGAGTGGTGCCTCGAGGACGGCAAAAAATACAACGTGCGCGGGCTTGAGATCAACGGCGGCGCGGTGTCGGTCACGACAGACTTTATGCCGGCGGGCGAGCGCTTCTTTGTGTTCTACTTCGGCGGCGAGCTGCCGGAGACCGCGGAGGAGAGCGGCGTTTCAAGGCGCGTGAAGCGCGAAGTAATCTTTTCTAAGGAGCTCGCGGGCGAATTCGACTATGAGCTCGGCGAAAAGAACGCGATGGTGCTCGACTTTGCCGACGCGAACATGATAACGACCGACGGCACAGTGAAGCATTTTCCGGAGCAGGAGGTGCTGAAGCTCGACCGCGCGGTGCGCGATTTCGTGGGCATCGAACACAGGGGCGGCGGCATGCTCCAGCCCTGGTACGCGAAAAAGTACGCCGACAGCGACTACGGCCAGATCGCGCTGAACTACACGTTTGAGATCGAGACCCTTCCCGAGGGCGACGTGCTGCTCTGCGCCGAGAGGCCCGAAAAGATCACGTATTTCGTCAACGGCGAGAAACTCGTTCCCGACGGCGGCTTCTGGACCGACAACTGCCTGAAGACCATTCCCGTCAGCCGCGACCTCCTCAAAGTGGGCGAAAACGTCGTCACCGCGCTGACCCATTTCAGACGCACCACCAACATCGAGGCGGCGTATATCGTCGGCGATTTCGGAGTCAGATCCGAGCTCATCGAAAAAGGCCCCGGAAGGCGGCCGGGCGACCGCGGAAGCTTCTACTCGCGTCACAAAAAGATGACGGTGCTTCCGGACAAGCTGACGCCCGCGGACCTCGCGGAGCAGAACCTCCTCTCGTATACGGGCACGGTCACGTACAAAATAACGCCGGAAATGCTCGCCGGCGTCGACCTGCGCACAGGGGAGAAAGCAGTGCTGAGGTGCGCGGATTTCGCGGGAAGTTTGGTGACGGTCGAAGGCCCGGACGGCTCCGGGAAGCAGATCCTCGGATGGGAGCCCTACGAGGCAGACGTTACGGAGTGGCTGAAGACGGGCTTTAACGTGACGCTGGTGTGCACGCGCAAGAACCTTTTCGGGCCGCTTCACGTGGTGCCGGCGATAACGGGCGCGGTTGGACCGGACACGTTCGTGACAGGCGGCGGAAGCTTCACGGAGGACTACGCGCTGGCTGACAACGCACCCGGACGGTTCTTTATAGAGACGGTCGTTTGACTTCGCGCAAACAAGAACGGTCGTTTGACTTCGCGCAAACAAGAACGGTTGCGTAACTTCGCGCAAACAAGAACGGTTGTGTAACTTCGCGGGAAAAGGAGAAAAAACATGCAAAAATACGACGTAGCGGCGTATATCTGGCCGTCCTACACCGGGACGGAGATCAGATCGAGAATATTCTGGGAGGAAGGCATCGGCGAGTGGCAGACGGTACGCAAATCCCACGAGGAGCATCCGGAGAGACCGCTTCCGCTCTGGGGATTCGAGGAAGAGGCCGACCCGAAGGTGATGGAAAAGCAGATCGACGAGGCGGTCTCGCACGGCGTCAACGTTTTCATTTACGACTGGTACTGGTACGACAGGCTGCCGTTCCTTGAGCAGTGCCTCGACAACGGCTTTTTGAAGGCTGCCAACCGCTCGAAAATGAGATTCTACATTATGTGGGCGAACCACGACGTCGGTCTCACGTGGGACCGCAGGAACAGCGACCTGCCTGTCGACACGACAATCTGGCAGGGCTCTCAGGACCGCGCGAATTTCGAAACGGTAGTTCACAGGATCATCGACAACTATTTTTCGCAGCCTGAGTACTATCTGATCGACGGAAAGCCGGTGTTTATGATCTACGACGTCGGCAATCTGATAAAGGGTCTCGGCGGCATCGACAAGACGTGCGAGGCGCTCGAGTGGTTCCGCGAGGAGACGAAAAAGGCGGGCTTCCCGGGGCTGGAGCTGCAGATGACGTTCTGGAACTCGATGTCCGTGAACCTCAGCGGGGTCGACGCGAATCACGAAGGGTCGGCATACGACGCGGTGCGGCTGCTCGGGTTCGACAGCATTTCCCACTACCAGTTCGTGCATTTCGTGCCGCTCTGGAAAGACAGAAGCTACAACGACATGTTCGATATCGTCGACCGCGAGTGGGCGGAGATCGACAGGAATTCGACGGCCGTCTACTACCCGCACGTTTCGGTGGGCTGGAACAACGACCCGCGCTTCAGAACTACCGAGCGCGGCACGCTTACCGACAACACGCCGGAAAATATCGAAAAAATGCTCAGAAAGGCGAAAAAATACCTTGACGACCACCCGGACAGGGCGAGACTCATCACCGTGAACAGCTGGAACGAGTGGACCGAGTCGAGTTACCTTGAGCCCGACACGAAATACGGCTACGGCTATCTGGACGCGATCAAAAAGGTTTTCGTTGACGAACAGTAATATTAATTCATAAAGGACAGACGGCCGCCGGCTCACGGCGGCCGTCTGTTCCCGAAAGGAAAGACTTATGGAAAAACAGACGGAATATAGCCAAGGAGAGTACAAAACGGTAAAAGACCGCGTTCGCGACGCGGTGAGCGGGAACGTTCCCGGCGAGTACATTTTCCCGTTCCTGTGGATGCACGGGGAGCCGCACGAAAAGCTGCGCGAGGAGATCGACGCGATCTACGCATCCAACATAAGAGAGTTCTGCCTCGAGTCGCGCGTTCACGAGGAGTTCGGGCGCGAAAAGTGGTGGGACGACATGGGCTTCTGCCTCCGCTACGCGAGAGAGAAGGGGATGCGCGTGTGGCTGCTTGACGACAGGCAGTTCCCGTCCGGGTTCGCGAACGGCTGGCTGAGGACTTATCCGGAACTCAGGAGGCGCGAGCTCAGAATCGAATTCAGAGACTTCGCCGGCCCGCGCAAAAACGCGGTGATTCAGACCGTTCCGCTCCGGGAGGGCGAGTCGTTCGTGTCGGTGACCGCCTACAAACTCGGATGCGCGGAAGACAGGACGGTGTCGATCGAAGGCGACGGAGAGGATCTTCTCGGCGCGCTGACGTTTCCGGGAGAAACGAAAACCGGGTTGGGAAGGATCGAGTGGGACATTCCCGACGGCGTCTCGAGAATCTGCTACGTAATCGTTTCGCCTTACCTCGCCGCGAAGCCGGAGTGGATCGATATGATGTCGCCGGAATCGTGCAAAGCGATGATAGAGGCGGTGTACGGACCGACCTACGAACACTTCCGGGAGTTTTTCGGGAACACGTTCGCGGGCTTTTTCTCTGACGAACCGGCGTTTTCGAACTGCGGGTCCGGCTACGACTGCATCCTCGGGAAGCGCGGAATGATGCTGCCGTACAGAGACGACCTCTGCGAGTTGATGGCGGAAAAAGCGGAAATGCCTGCCGGAGAGGTGCGGAAAAACCTCCCCAAGCTGTTTCTCAACGCAAATGATCCTGCGACGAGAACGCTCCGGAACGCCTACATGGACGTCGCCACGAGACAGTTTTCCGCCAATTTCAGCCAAATGCTGGCGGATTGGAGCCGTGCGCACGGCGTGGAGTACATCGGCCACGTGATCGAGGACGGGAACACGCACCAGCGGCTCGGACCCGGCGCGGGGCACTATTTCAGATCGGTCGGACCGATGGCGATGGCGGGAATCGATATCGTTCTTCAGCAGTACGTGCCGGGAATGACGGAAATGCCCCACACGGCGCCGCTCTGGGCAGGGGAGGCCGACCCGGACTTCTTCAACCACCTTCTCGAGAGCCTGCCGCGGTCGCTGGCCGCTCTCACGCCTGAAATGAAAGGCCGGACGATGTGCGAGATATTCGGCGCGTTCGGGTGGGCGGAAGGCGTTCCGATGATGAAGAAGATGCTCGACCTGATGCTGGCCGGCGGCATAAACCACTTTGTGCCGCACGCGTTCTCGCCCAAATTCCCTGATCCGGACTGCCCGCCCCACTTCTACGCGGCCGGCAATAACGCCCAGTTCGAGGCCTTCGGGCTGCTTATGAAATACATGGCGGGCATGAGCCACGTTCTGTCCGCGGGTGAGCCTGCTGCCGGTGTTGCCGTCCTCTACAACGCGGAAGCTGAGTGGTGCGGCGGAAAATGCGAGACGCTCCAAAAGCTCGCGGCGGCGCTTGACAGAGCTCGCGTGTCGTTTGACATAATCTGGGAGGATCTGCTGCCCGAATGCACCGCCGAAGACGGAAAGCTCACCGTAAGGGGCAGAAGCTACAGTCTGCTTCTCATTCCGGAAAGTCCGTATCTCCCGGGGTACATCCTTGAAAGACTCGACAAACTTTCGGAGGGAGTGAAAGTGACTGTCTGCGGCGAACGGAATCCGTCCTATGCCGGAAATGACGCGGCGGAAGCTGATTTTCTGACCGTCTCATGGGACGACCTCGGGGCGTATCTTAACGACGCGCTTGCGGAATGCAATTTGACCCGGCTTGTCACCGACAAAGAGCATCCGCTGCTCCACTTCCTGAGAAGAGTCGAGAACGGCTCCGAGGCGGTGCTTTTCATTTCGTCTGATAACGACTTCGCGGAGGAACGGTTTACTTTAAAGCTGCCGGACGCCCGCGAGAGGCTGGCTTTCGACGTCTGGAGCGGAAAGGTGTTCAAGCCGGAACAGGACGGCGCAAACGTGTCGCTGAGGATTCCCGCTTCAGGAAGCGTACTGCTCATTCCCGCCGAACATTTTCCGGAAAGCGTGCGCGACGGCGCGGAGGACTTCTTTTACGGACCGGCGGACAGGCCGGCGGATATTGTTGTTGAAAAAACACTGCTTGTTTCGCGTGACGGGAGCGAAAGGGAGATTGACGCGGCTCCGGGCGTCGACGTGACGCGGCTGCGCGGCTGCGGGAACTTCCACGGAAGAATTGTCTACAGCGGGACGATCCGGATTCCGGAAGGGACGCGGGTGCTGCGGGTTGAAGGCGTGGGCGAGATTCTGACCGTTAAAATCGGGGGAACGAACCTCGGAACGCTGCCGGGACCGGACTGCGAGTTCCGGATTCCGCCTGAACTCTCTTCGGGAACGGCCGGTCCGCTCGCCGTCGAGATGGAGGTCGTGAACAGCCCCGCCTACCTTGTCGACGACGTTTTTTCGACATTCCTGCCGCTGCCGCCGTCGGGCATCACCGGAGGCGTGTTCACGGGCTTACAGGCGTGTGATGTAAAGTAATATATAAACGAATCGGGAAACCAAAGGCCTTTGAACGGGCGCCGGCGGTTTCCCGCTTTTTCGGTTCGTTTTCTTGCGAAAACCGGGGAATAAGGGTCAAAACGGAACAAAATCGGGCGGAATTGATAATTGTGAGTCCAGGGAACTTATACGAAACCGTGTCGAACCTTGAAAAAAACTTAAAATTATTATAAATTACGCAAACCGATTGACACTGCATATGAAGAGGTATAGACTATAATCAGAACTATTGATCCATCATTAAATTGCTGTTTCGGAGGCGATTTGTTGTAATGGTGAAGAGAATATCAACTTTTATTTTGTGTTTGGTTTTGCTTTTCTGCGTCTCTAACGGAACCGGTGACGGAAGCGGGAATCGAGTATATGCCGACTGCCCGTATTCTTTGAGCCCTAATCCTGCCAGCGTGACGGTCGGAAATATAAATCTGATCAGTATAAACGGACTCACGCCCAACTGTATTTTGAACTGGGGGTCGCTTAATCCCGAGGTTGCGACTTTTGCAAACGGGATTGTGACCGGCAAAAAACCCGGCACCGCTACGGTATGGGCATCCGTTCAGGACTCTGTCACGACGTATCTTCTTGTGGCGACTGTTTATGTGGTGATACTGGACGGAGTATACATGCTGAGGAACAACAACTCATATATGTACGCCGAACTGTATAACCAGTGCATATTGGATAACACAGACGTTGTTCAGATGTATCTGCACGCTTACGGTTTTCCCGAGCTTTATCAGGTCAGTCAGTACTGGAGGATAAAATACCTCGGGTCAGGTTATTACATTTTCCGCTCTTATCAGAGACTCGATTACGCCATGTCGAATGAGAACGGCAGCATCAAAATTAAGCCGTGCTCCAATGACACACTGGCGAACGTGCCGGAAAAAATGAGGTGGAAAATTGCCGGAACGACCGACAACTCAGTGACGATAACAAATACGGTATCCGGATCGAATTATACTCTGCAGATTGAAAACAATTCGACAGAATTCGACGCAAAATGTATAGCGGCTACGGGAACCGGCGCCGCGAGCGGCGAATGGACGCCGGTTAGAATCCAATCTCCGCCTGAAGGAGTGCTGTTATATGACTCCGATACGGGCATTAATTTCACAAACAGAAATGTGGATATGACGGCAAAGTCATGGCGCTCTCTCACGGAGATGAAGATCCTACCGTGTAAGTACTCTCTGTCGCTTGAACCGGGGGATGTTCACACAGCTGCTTGGCAGACAGGTGACGCTTCAGTTGCGGAAGTGAACTCAGGTGGAAGTGCGCATGCACTGGATGCCGGAACCGCGGAAATACAGGCACGGTACTCTTCATCTTCGACGACTTACAGTAAATATACCGTGCGGGTGGAACGCCTTCCGAAGCCCAGCATACAGAACAAAGACAATTGGTGCTGGGTAGCTGCATCCAAGATGGTAGGAGTGCATAACGGCGGAAATACAGCGACTAACAACCCGCTACCCGAGGGCGTTGTTTCGCTTTTGAATTCTGAAGGAGTTCATTCTTACACAAACGGTCAAACCTTGGTAAAATGCTATGGAGAATTGTATTACGGGGGAAAGACGGTGGATGCCGGTCAAAGGTATCTGATAATGCAAATCAAAGGAAACGATCAAGACCTGACAGGTTCCGATGACGATATTATCGATGCTCTTCAGTGGGCATCGTATAATACGATGCACATCGAGAAAAAGACAAAATCAGTTTTGTTCGGGTGGACTACCGCTCTAAAAAACACCTTTAACAATGAATTGAATAACGGAAGATATGTGCTTGTGTCAGTGACTTATACATCAAACGGAGACGTAGTCGCTCACTCGCTGGTTGTTCAATCTATAGACACATCAGGAGGAGTTACATCTTATGATTTGTGGGATCCTTCGAACGGAGGAACGCAACCAATCACTCAGAACGATTTGTTCTCCAATAATTCATTTTATTATAATGGAATTTATATGACGTTATCATATTATATGATTTGCAATTAAAAGGAGTCGGAAAATATGAAAAATCGTTTGTTTAAAAGAATTATTCTCGCAATTATCTTAGCCTCTTTTTCGTTCCCTGTTTTACTTCAAACCGCGAACGTCTTTGCCGAAGACGAGAGCGTCTGCACGGTATATGCTTCCCCGGAAGAACAGGAGGCAATACTAAATGCACTTCCTGCCGAGTTAAGAGAAGCCGCTATTCCGGGTTCGGTAACACCGCAGTATTTCTTCTATATATACAAAGCGTCAAAAGATGAAGGCTATAGGAAAGGAGACGAAATCGTTCTGTCAAGAGTTTCGCCGGCCGGGGGTGGATATTCGTATGTGGTTTCAATGGAAAACATCTCATACCATAACAAAATGTTGGATAGCGGGGCTGTAGAGTGCCAAGTAAAAAACGGAGTCATCAAAGTCATCGGTCCTTGGTGGAATGAAGACCCAGAACTTAAGGTGACTTTAAACTATGCGGACTATGCGGAGGATATCAGAGTTCTTGCGGGTAGAGATGAAATTATTGACCCGCGATATGTGAGGTTGGTTCATGTTATCAGCGTTGGATGGTGCTTTTATATAAACGACGGAACTGATGAATTCTTCTACAGGTTCGACGATCTCTGGTTCGGGACTATCGACGTTACGCACGGCACCAGAATCCTGCGCGTCGGAGAAGACCTTGAACGCGCCGCCCGAGAAGTGAAAGAACACCTCGAACGCGAGAGGAAGATCCAGGCGGGTGAAATTGAGAGCGGCGGTTCTTCGTCCTTGGATGTCGAGCCTGCGGTTGTTGAATTCCATCCCGCGACGGGAGACACTTCGGACATTGAAGCCTATCTCGGGGTGAAAATCGACAGCTTTAAGACGCATTTTCCGGAGGCTTTTAAGGCGCCTGTGGTTTGGCCGTACTTCGTCGCGGGAGGCGCGGCGGTCGCGGCTGCGGCGGCGGTTGCGGTCGTTCTGATTGTAAAAAAGAGACGTGCCCGCGCTTCCGGAGAGGCGCCGGCGGAGCCCGCGGTTTGACAGGTGTGTAAAGAAAAGTAATATATAAACGAAGCGGGAATCGAGTATATGCCGATTGTTTTCGTTGAATTCGTTTTCTTATGGCTCGCAGTCATATAAACTTGATTGTTTCTATCTTTGCAATTAGCAAAAGGAGGGTATAAAATGACTAAGTATAAAATGCTGACAAGGATTATTCTTGCAATTCTCGTCTGTTCGATATTCTACACATGCCTTGTGGGAATTCATAAATGTTCAGCTGATTCCGAACAAGATTTGACGGTCTTTGCATCTGAAGAAGAGCAGGAAGCAGTTTGTGAAGCGCTAAGCCCTTCCGAAAGAGCCTGCGTAGTTTCCGGATCGGTTACCCCGATATACTACATATCCATATATGACAGTATGAGAGACAAAGGGTTCCGGAACGGAGATAAGATTGAACTGTCCAAAACCGGAGAATCTTCGGACTCTTTTGTTTATGCGGTGACGCTTCATAATTTGACAGTTCCGCGTGAGACAGTAGCGGTTTCATATGTTGATGATATACCTTCTGAGGATGTTATCGTGAAAAGCGCAGTTTCATTTATCGAAGTGAAGCATGGGAAGATGAACGAGTCTTTAACTGCATATAATATCGGATTAGAAACACATTATCCGGATTCCGTCTCGGTCTCCTTTAACTATGCGGATTTTGCGGAAGATATGAGAGTTCAGATGGGAAGAGATGAGGTTGTAGATGCGAAGTATGTGAGATTGGTGTATGTGGAGAGCGTCGGATACTGTTTTTACGTTAATGACGGAACAGACGAGCTGTTTTACCGGTTCTTTTCCTGGGTTGGGGACACCGACGTTACGCACGGCACCAGGATACTGCGCGTCGGTGAGGACCTTGAACGCGCCGCCCGAGAAGTGAAAGAATACCTCGAACGTGAGAGAAAGATCCAGGCGGGTGAAATTGAGAGCGGCGGCTCTTCGTCGTCGGACGTTGAAACGGCGGCTGTCGAATTCCATCCCGCGACGGGAGACGCCTCCGACATTGAGGCCTATCTCGGGGTGAAAATCGACAGCTTTAAGACGCATTTTCCGGAGGCTTTCAAAGCGCCGGTGGTGTGGCCGTACTTCGTTGCGGGAGGCGTGGCAATTGTGGCGGCAGCGGCGGTTGCGGTCGTTCTGATTGTAAAAAAGAGACGTGCCCGCGCTTCCGGAGAGGCGCCGGCGGAGGCGGCAGGCTGACCCGGGTTGTGGCAGGCTGCCTAAGGATGCGGCAGGCTGAAAACCTGTCATAAATAATAACTCATAAACGGAACGGGAAACCAAAGGCCTTCAAGCGGGCGCCGGCGGTTTCCCGTTTTTGCGCGGATGTATCTTGCGCCGCCGGCGGCCTGCGGCGTTAACGCTTTTCCGCGGCACGTCCAAAAGCCTGGGAAACGGTCTGAAAAAACGGGGGCCGGACGGCATTTGAGAAAAAAACATATTGAAAAAGGCTGAAAAAGTTTAAAAAACCGCTTGCAAAGCAAATCCGAATGTGTTACAATGGTCGGCGTGTGGCCTGACAGACGAGGAAGTTTGAGATTGCTGCATCGATAATCAGACATCGCCAAAGCGCTTTTATCCGATCAATAAACGGTGCGGAGGCGGCGGAAGAAAGTCGTTTTGCAGGTAACTCAGACGGAGAATGTCCGGTTCAGAGAAACCGGGCGGCGTGTCACTGTATTAGCGAAATGAGTTTTGTTCATGCAGTAAAACCAGGTTGAAATCTTCCATGAGGTAGATAATTCAATTTGGATTTTTTATGCGGCAAGAGTTAAACGCACGGTAGCGTGTACAAGTGTCAAGGTTGCCAAAGAATGTCATCATGTAAGGAGATTTAAAAATGGCTAAACAGAAATTGAGAATTAAGTTAAAATCGTACGATTTCCAGCTGCTCGACCAGTCTGCTCAGAAGATCGTGGATACCGCCCGCAGAACCGGCTCACAGGTTTCCGGACCCATTCCGCTTCCGACCGAGAAAGAGATAGTGACGATCCTCCGTGCCGTTCACAAGTACAAGGACGCCAGAGAGCAGTTCGAACTTAGGACTCACAAAAGACTTATCGACGTTATCATGCCTTCGAAGGCGACTGTCGACGCTCTTATGAAGCTCGACATTCCCGCGGGCATTGAGATCGAGATGAGCGTTAAGCACTGATTCACGGGGCTTAACAGCATTTAATGCCCGAGGTTGAAATTCCCAAGTTCAGCTGAAGGCGGCATTTGCCGGTCCCCAAAGGGACGGCAGGTCATGTTCGGCACGCGGCCGAACCAATAACCACAGGAGGTAATATAATGGAGAAATTTGTTTTGGGAACAAAAGTCGGTATGACTCAGATCTTCTCGGACGACGGAACCTGCACGCCGGTAACGGTTGTTCTCGCGGGCCCCTGCAAGGTCATCCAGAAGAAGACTGTCGAGTCTGACGGCTACAACGCTGTCAAAATCGGTTTTGAAGAGCGCGATCTTAAGAAGCTCAACAAGCCCGAGGCAGGCGTTTTCAAAAAGATCAGCCTTGAACACGGCTATAAGTATCTCTGCGAGTTCAAGCCCGAGAGCATCGACGGCTACGAAGTCGGCAGCGATATCAACGTCAGCGTTTTCTCGGACGGAGACGCGGTGGACGTAAGCGGTACCTCAAAAGGCAAGGGCTTCGCGGGCGCGATCAAGCGCCACGGTCAGAAGATAGGCCCCAAGAGCCACGGTTCGAAATATCACCGCGGCGTCGGTTCCATGGGCCCCAACTCCGACCCCGGACGCGTTCTGCCCGGCAAGAATATGCCCGGACATATGGGCAGCGAGAGAGTAACTGTGCAGAACCTTACGGTCGTTAAGGTTGACGCCGAGAGAAATCTCCTCCTCATCAAGGGCGCTGTTCCCGGACCCAAGGGCAGTCTTCTTGAGATAACGGATTCCGTTAAGGCTTGATAGGAGGTAGAAATCATGGCAACTGCTAAAGTTTACAACATGTCCGGTGAGTTCATCGAAGAAATCACCCTCGACGAGAACGTTTTCGGCATCGAGCCTAACACTGCCGCCGTTCACACAGTCGTAGTCAACACTCTGGCCAACAGACGCCAGGGCACCCAGTCCGCGAAGACGAAGAGCGAAGTCAGCGGCGGCGGCAAGAAGCCCTACAGACAGAAGGGCACCGGCCGCGCACGTCAGGGTTCGATCAGATCCGCGCAGTGGATCCACGGCGGAATCATTTTCGCGCCGAAGCCGAGAAGCTACAGATTCACGGTCAACAAGAAAGTCAGACGCCTCGCGATGCTTTCCGTGCTCTCTTCCAGAGCGGCCGAAGAGTCGATCGTCGTTCTCGACAAGCTCGAACTGGACGAAATCAAGACCAAGAAGATCGTCTCGCTCTGCAAGGCGCTCAAGCTTGACACAAGCGCGCTTCTCGTAACCGCGGATCCCGACCTCACCGTTGTCAAATCGGCGAGAAACATTCCCGGCGTCGACGCTACGTTCGTCGGAACGATCAACGTTTACGACATTCTGCGCCACGAGAAACTCGTCCTCACCAGGGACGCGCTCGGTAAATTATCGGAGGTGTACGCATGAAAGACTATGAAGTTATAATCCGTCCGCACGTTACTGAAAAGACCAGCGCGGAAGCGGCTGAAGGCAAGTACACGTTCATCGTTGCCGAGAAAGCCACGAAAATCGATATTAAAAAGGCTGTCGAGAACCTTTTCAGCGTGAAAGTCCTCTCCGTCAACACGATCCGTTACGACGGCAAGAAGAAGACCCGCAGACAGAACTCCGGCGCCGTTGTGGGATACACCGCGAGCTACAAGAAAGCAATCGTCACGATCGACAGAGACCCCGCGGACGTCACCTACATGGGCAAGGGCGGAAAGGCCGTCAAGACAGACAAGAAACTCAAGAACTCCATCGAAGAGTTCGGCGTGCAATAATGCAGGAGGGAATGAATAATGGGTATTAAAAAATACAATCCTACAACTCCGGGCAGAAGAGGAATGACCGTTTCCGATTTTTCCGAAATCACCGGAAAGAGCAGCGTCAAGTCCCTGCTCGCCCCCGTTAAGAAGCATGCCGGCCGCAACTCTTACGGCAAGATCACCGTCAGGCATCACGGCGGCGGCGCCAAGAGGAAGTACAGAATCATCGACTTCAAGCGCAACAAGGACGGAATGCCCGCGAACGTTATCGCGATCGAGTACGATCCGAACAGAAGCGCAAACATCGCTCTTCTCGCTTACCTGGACGGCACCAAGACCTACATTCTTCAGCCGGAAGGCCTGAAGGTGGGCGACACGGTCTTCTCCGGCGCGCAGGCCGACATCAAACCCGGCAACGCGCTTCCGCTTGAGAACATCCCGCTCGGTACCCTCGTTCACAACGTTGAGATGAAACCCGGCAAGGGCGGCCAGCTTGCGAGATCCGCAGGCGTCTACGCGCAGCTCATGGCCAAGGAGAACGGCTTTGCCCAGCTGAGACTCGGCTCCGGCGAAGTCAGAATGATCCCGCTCAACTGCAAGGCTACGATCGGCACCGTCGGCAACTCCGAGCACGAGAACATCAAGCTTGGTAAAGCCGGCCGCAAGAGATGGATGGGTGTAAGACCTACGGTCCGCGGCGTCGTTATGAACCCCTGCGATCACCCGCACGGCGGCGGCGAAGGCAAATCGCCTGTCGGTATGCCCAGCCCTGTCACTCCTTGGGGTAAGCCCGCTCTCGGTTACAAGACCCGTAAGAAGAACAAGGCTTCCAACAAGTACATTGTGAGAAGAAGAAACGCTAAGTAATCTATGGAGGACAAATCATGAGTAGATCATTGAAAAAAGGACCGTTCGTTGACAAGAAGCTGCTCGCCAGGATCGAGGCAATGAACGAGAAGAACGAAAAGGTTGTTATCAAAACATGGTCCAGAGCTTCCACGATTTTCCCTCAGATGGTTGGACACACGATCGCCGTTCACGACGGAAGAAAGCACGTTCCGGTTTACATTAACGAGGAAATGGTCGGTCACAAGCTCGGTGAGTTCGCTCTCACCAGGACGTTCCGCGGACACGCCAAGAGCGAAAAGTCCAGCGGCGTGAAGAAGTAATGAAGGGAGGCAATTTTCGTGGGAAGAAAGAAATTCACTGAAGAAGAGCTTCTCGCAAAGCGCGACGAGCTCATCGAGATGTACTCGACACAGACCCCGAAGAGCCGCAAGCCCTTCGTGCTCACCAAGAGAGAGCGCAAGCTGCTCGGTATCGGAAGAGACCAGGGCAAGGCCACTCTCAGATTCGCAGGCGTAGCCCCCAGGAAGGTCAAGATCGTTCTCGACCTCATCAAGGGCAAGCCGATTGACGAAGCCTACGCTATCGTCCGTTACACTCCGAAGGCCGCTTCCGAGATCATCTACAAACTGCTCAGATCCGCGGAAGCCAACGCCGTCAACAACTTCGG
The DNA here is from genome assembly GCA_902792515.1 of uncultured Ruminococcus sp. Taxonomy (GTDB): domain Bacteria; phylum Bacillota; class Clostridia; order UBA1212; family UBA1212; genus UBA1212. The sequence continues at coordinate 63,061 of CADAZX010000001.1, read as the reverse complement.
ACTCAACCCCGAGAGACTTTACGTCGCAGACGCGTTCGCGAACTCCGGTTCGATCCTCAAGAGAATGCAGCCCGTTTCCCGCGGCCGCGGCAACAGGATCAACAAGAGAACGAGCCACATTACCGTAGTTGTCAAAGAGAAGAGTGAAGAGGAGGCATAATTATGGGACAGAAAGTTAATCCTCACGGACTTAGAGTCGGCATCATCAAAGACTGGGATTCCAAGTGGTATGCCAACAAGAAAGAATATTCCACATTCCTCGTAGAGGACAATAAGGTAAGAAAGTTCGTCAAGACGAAGTACTATGACGCCGGCGTCTCCAGAATCAGACTTGAGAGGCAGAACAACAAGCTTACCGTCAACATCGACGTTGCGAAACCCGGTATGGTCATCGGCCAGAAGGGCGCCAACAAGGCGATCCTCGTTGACGAGCTCAAGAAACTCACCGGACGCGACATCGTGGTTAACGTTTTCGAAGTCAAGCAGAGAGATCTCAGCGCGCAGCTTTGCGCGGAGGACATTGCACTCCAGCTCGAGAAGCGCGTTGCCTTCAGAAGAGCCATGAAGCAGGTCATGAGCAGAGCAATGAAATCCGGCGCTCTGGGCATCAAGACCGCCTGCTCCGGACGTCTCGGCGGCGCGGAAATCGCACGCACCGAGCACTACCACGAGGGCACCATCCCGCTGCAGACACTCAGAGCCGACATCGACTACGGCTTTGCCGAGGCCAAAACGACCTACGGCAGAATCGGTGTCAAGGTCTGGATCTACAAGGGCGAGGTTCTTCCCGCTCCGAAGAAAACAGAAGGAGGCGCTAACTAATGTTACTTCCGAAGAGAGTTAAACACAGAAAACAGCAGAGAGGCAGAATGACCGGAAGAGCCTACCGCGGAAATAAAGTTTCCTACGGCGAGTACGGACTTCAGGCTGTCGAATGCGGATGGATCACAGGAAATCAGATCGAGGCCGCGCGTATCGCGATCAACCGTTTCATCAAGAGAGGCGGTAAGGTCTGGATCAAGATTTTCCCCGACAAGCCGATCACAAAGAAACCGGCCGAGACCCGAATGGGTTCCGGTAAGGGATCTCCCGAGTACTGGGTAGCGGTTGTCAAGCCGGACAGGGTTATCTTCGAGATAGCCGGTGTTGACGAAGCGACCGCCCGCGAGGCTCTCAGACTGGCGTCGTACAAGCTTCCGATCAAGTGCAAGTTCATCGCACGCGAGACCGAAGCGGCTGAAAGTGAGGTATGATCATGAAGGCGAAAGAATATAACGAGAAACTGGCCGGAATGTCCCTCGAGGAACTCAAGGCAGAGGAAGAGAGCCTTAAGACTCAGCTCTTCAAGCTCCGCTTCCAGCAGGCAACAACTTACATGGACAACCCGCTTCAGCTCAGACTTATCAAGCGCGACATCGCGAGAGTGAAGACGGCTATTTCCGCCAAGAGTACAAAGGCTTAATGAAGGAGGTAGATGATTTTGTCAGACAGAAATTTGAGAAAGACACGCGTCGGCAAGGTAGTAAGCGACAAGATGGATAAGACAATCGTAGTTGCGGTAGTCGACAGCGTAAAGCATCCTCTTTATAAGAAGATCGTCAAGACCACCTATAAGCTTAAGGCTCATGACGAGAAGAACGAAGCAGGCATCGGTGATACCGTTCTGGTTATGGAAACCAGGCCTCTCAGCAAGGACAAGCGCTGGAGACTGGTCGAAATCATCGAGAAGGCGAAGTAATCTAAGGAGGGTTCGTAATGATTCAGGTACAAACAAGACTTAAGGTTGCTGACAACACCGGCGCGAAAGAACTGATGTGCATTAAGGTCATCGGCGGCAGCAGAAGAAGATACGCCAACATCGGCGACACCATCGTCTGCTCCGTTAAGAATGCCGCCCCCGGCGGAATGGTCAAGAAGGGCGATGTCGTGAAGTGCGTCGTCGTTCGCACGAAGAGAGGCGTCAGAAGAGCCGACGGCACGTATATCCGCTTTGACGAGAACGCTGCCGTGCTCATCAAGGATGATCTCACTCCCCGCGGAACGCGTATCTTTGGGCCTGTCGCAAGAGAGCTCAGAGACAAAGACTTCATGAAGATCGTTTCGCTTGCCCCTGAGGTTCTGTAATGTGGAGGTATTGAAATGGCAAACTTAAACATCAAAAAAGGTGACAACGTAATGATCATCACCGGCGAAGACGCAGGCAAGAAGGGTAAGGTCCTCACGGTTCTTCCCGAGGCCGAGCGCGTTGTCGTCGAAGGCAGAAACAAAGTAACCAAGCACCAGAAGCCGCGCAACCAGAGAGACGCCGGCGGTATCGTCGAGCGCGAAGCGTCGATCCACGTCTCCAACGTCATGGTCATTTGCCCGAAGTGCGGCAAACCGACCAGAACGGCTATCAAGCTGGTCGACGGCAAGTCGAAGAAGATCCGCGTCTGCAAGAAGTGCGGCGCCGAGATCCCGACTGTCGACGGAACGAAGTAATGCATTTACGGAGGTATAGATAATGTTAAGACTTAAAGAAAAATACATTAACGAAGTAGCTCCCGCGATGCAGGAGAAATTCGGATACAAGAACGTTATGGAGATTCCGAAGCTCGTCAAGATCGTGGTCAACATGGGCCTCGGCGAGACCAAGGAGAACCCGAAGGCAGTCGAGTCCGCCGTTGCGGATCTCAAGGCCATCACCGGCCAGGCTCCGATCGTCACGAAAGCGAAGAGAAACATCGCCGCTTTCAAGCTCAGAGTCGGCATGCAGATCGGCTGCAAGGTCACGCTCCGCGAGGACAGAATGTACGCTTTCGCTGACAAGCTGTTCAACATCGCTCTTCCGCGTATCAGAGACTTCCACGGCGTTCCTGCGAACTCGTTTGACGGACGCGGCAACTACGCTCTGGGTGTCCGCGAACAGCTCATCTTCCCCGAGATCGAATACGATAAAATCGATCGCGTCAGAGGCATGGACATCGTTTTCGTAACGACGGCCAAGACCGATGAAGAGGCTAAAGAACTGCTCAGACTCATGGGCATTCCCTTTGAGAAGTAAGGAGGTTGACAAAAATGGCAAAGACTTCAATGAAAATCAAACAGCAGAGAGAGCCTAAGTTCAGCACAAGAGCTTACACGAGATGCCAGATTTGCGGCCGCCCGCACTCTTACATGAGAAAATACGGTATCTGCCGTATCTGCTTCAGAGAGCTTGCTTACAAGGGACAGATTCCCGGCGTCAAGAAAGCCAGCTGGTAAATACAGAAGGAGGAATGAACAATGCAAATTACAGATGTAGTAGCCGATATGCTTACCCGCATTAGAAATGCCGGTTCTGCAAAGCACGCTTCCGTAGACATTCCTGCTTCGAATGTTAAGAGCGCTATTGCGGACATTCTGCTCAGCGAAGGTTACGTCAGCAACGTCGAGAGAATCGACGACGGAAAACAGGGCGTCATCAGGATAGGCCTCAAGTATACCGCCAACAAGAGATTCGCCATCTCCGGTATCAAGAGAATTTCCAAGCCCGGTCTCCGCGTTTACGCATCCAAGGATGAGCTGCCGAAGGTTCTCAACGGACTCGGAATCGCGATCATTTCCACGTCCAAGGGAATCATGACCGACAAAAAGGCCAGAGAGATCGGCCTTGGCGGCGAGGTCATGGCATTTGTCTGGTAATCAAAAGTAATGGATAGGCCGGCCGCCCCTTTTCGGGGGCGCGACAGACGCCTTTTGAGGGGCGGCCGGGAAATTATCTGAAATGGACCGCGGTCCGGGACAGGACAGGGCACGGAGGCGCAGAGGGCGTTCCGGCAGCCTTTCACGGACAGACACGCGAACGGACTTTTTCGTGCGCGGTTCGGAATTTTAAGATACAGGAGGAAAATATAATATGTCCAGAATCGGAAAAAAACCGGTTGCGATTCCCGTCGGCGTGACAGTCAAAGTCGAAGACGGAAACGTTGTAACGGTTAAGGGACCCAACGGCGAGCTCACAGAGAAGTTCAGCCCGCGCCTTACAATTAAGGTGGAAGGCCCGACCGTTGTTGTTGAGAGAAGCTCGGACGACAAGTTCGACAGAAGCCTTCACGGCCTTACCCGCTCGCTCATCCAGAACATGATTGACGGCGTCACGAAGGGATTCCAGAAGAGTCTCGAGATCAACGGTGTAGGTTACAGGGCGGCCAAATCCGGCAACACGCTCGTGCTCAACGTTGGTTTTTCCCACCAGGTTGAAATGCCTGAGCCTGCCGGAATCACGGTTGAGGTTCCCGCTCAGAACAAGATCATCGTCAAGGGTGCCGACAAACAGGCGGTCGGCGAATTTGCGGCTAAGATCCGTGCGGTACGTAAACCCGAGCCTTACAAGGGCAAAGGAATCAAGTACGACTACGAGGTCGTCAGACGCAAAGAAGGCAAGACCGGTGCCAAGAAGTAAGGAAGGGAGTGTGGCTTAAATGATTAAAAAGTTGGATAAGAACGCAGTACGTCAGAGAAGACACATCCGCGTCAGGAAAAAAGTCATTGGAACAAGCGAACGCCCGAGACTTAACGTCTACAGAAGCACCGCCAACATCTATGCCCAGATCATTGACGATACCGCCGGCAACACCCTCGTATCGGCTTCCACGCTTGACAAGGCGATCAAAGCGGAGTGCGAGTACGGCGGAAACGTCGAGGCGGCGAAGCTCGTAGGCAAACTCGTTGCCGAGAGAGCGCTCGAAAAAGGCATTAAAGAAGTTGTATTTGACCGCGGCGGTTATCCGTACCACGGTCGCGTTCAGGCTCTTGCGGACGCAGCCCGCGAAGCAGGCCTTGATTTCTGATACCGAAGGAGAAACTGAAATGGAACGTAAAGAACGTAACAATGAAGCTAATAAGAGCGAGTATACAGAAAAGCTCGTGCACCTCGGCAAAGTAACCAAGGTTGTCAAGGGCGGTAAGAACATGAGATGGAATGCTCTGGTTGTTGTCGGTGACGAAAACGGTCACGTCGGCGCAGGCATGGGCAAGGCCGCCGAAGTTCCGGATGCCGTCAGGAAAGCAGTCGCTGCGGCGAAGAAGAACATGATCACCGTTCCGATGGTGGGAACGACCATTCCCCACGAGATCATCGGCACGTACGGCGCAGGCGAAGTTCTTCTGAAGCCCGCCGGAAAAGGTACCGGTGTTATCGCGGGCGGCGCGGCGCGTGCCGTTGTCGAGCTCGCGGGCATCAAGGATATCAGAACGAAGTCTCTGAGATCCAACAACCCCGGCAACGTCGTTATGGCTACGATGGAAGCTCTTCGCAATCTCGTTACCGTTGAGTCGGTGGCGACGGTTCGCGGCAAGAGCACGGATGAGATCCTTTGATGGGAGGTTGCGGAAATGTTTAAGATTACTCTCACAAGAAGCATCTACGGCATCAAAGAGAACCAGCGCGCTACGATCAAGGCCCTCGGCCTCAGAAAGATCGGCCAGAGCGTTGAGAAGCCTGACAACGAGCAGGTCCGCGGCATGATCAACGTCGTGAATCACCTCGTCAAGGTGGAAGAAAAGTAAGGAGGACAGAACATGAAGCTTAATGATTTAAGTCCTGTTGAGGGCTCCAAGAAGGCGCCTTTCAGAAAAGGCCAGGGACACGGCAGCGGAAACGGCAAGACGGCCGGCCGCGGACACAAAGGCCAGAAGGCACGTTCCGGCGGAAACATCAGACCGGGATTCGAAGGCGGTCAGACTCCTCTTTACAGAAGAATGCCTAAGAGAGGTTTCAACAACAAGATCTTCGCGGTCAAGTACGCGGAAGTCAACGTTGCCAGCCTGAACCGTTTTGAGGACGGCGCGACGGTCGACGCAGCGGCGCTGATCGAGGCGGGCGTAATTAAGAACGCGTACGACGGCGTCAGCGTTCTCGGAAGCGGCAAGCTCGAGAAGAAGCTCACCGTTAAAGCGGCCAGATTCTCCAAGTCTGCGCAGGCTAAGATTGAGGACTTGGGGGGAAGGATTGAGGTGATCTGATGGGACTTTGGAATGTCATCATAAAATCCTTCAAAGAGCCTTCCATAAGAAAGAAGATTCTGATGACGCTCCTGCTCATCCTCATCTTCAGAATTGGCTGCTTCATTCCGGTTCCGGGACTCGCCAGCGGCGCGCTGAACGGTCTCGCCGGAACAGGTCTCTTCAGTTTTATGGACCTCATCGGCGGCGGCGCGATGTCGAACGTTTCGTTGTTTGCAATGGGTATCTCCCCTTACATCAACGCGTCGATCATCATCCAGCTCCTCACCGTTGCGATTCCCGCTTTTGAAAAGTGGCAGAAAGAGGGCCCCGAAGGCAGAAAGAAACTCTCCAAGATCACAAAGTATACCGCCGCAGGCCTCGCGCTTTTCCAGGCGATTATGCTTTACATCAACATGAACACCTCGGGAAATTACTTCGTTACCGACTTCGGCAGCGGATTCTTCGCGAAAGCGTTCCTGTTCCTCATCATAGTGCTCTCGTTCGTCGCGGGTACGAGCTTCCTCACCTGGCTCGGTGACAAGATCACCGAAGTCGGAATCGGCAACGGCATTTCGATGCTGATCTTCGCGGGTATCATCGCGAGGGCGCCTGTGTGGATCTCCCAGATCATCTCGATCGCGGCAACCGGCAGCTACGAAGGAACCGAAGTCGCGAAGGCACTCTACCTGAGGATCCCGCTGGTGATCATGGTCGTGCTCGTATTCCTCGCGGTTATCATCGCGGTTGTCTGGATGGAATCCGGCGAGAGAAGACTCGGCGTCGTCTATTCGCAGAGAGTCGTCGGACGCAAGATCATGGGTGGCCAGAAGAGCTACATTCCGCTCAAGGTCAACTCCGCCGGCGTTCTCCCGATTATCTTCGCGATGTCGCTGCTCCAGTTCCCTGTAACGATCGCTTCGCTGATCAACAGCAAGGGCAAAGTCGCGAGCGCGCTGACGAACTTCAACAACACCTGGTGGTACATTCTGCTCTACGCCGTTCTGATCGTCGGCTTCACCTTCTTCTACAACATGGTCTACTTCGACCCGAAGGAATATGCCAACAACATCATCAACAACGGCGGACAGCTGACAGAGATCAAGACCAACAACAGAAAGGCGACGGCTCAGTACATCGGAAAGATCCAGAACAGACTTACATGGTTCGGTTCGCTCTTCCTCGCCATCCTGGCGATACTGCCCAGCGTGCTCGGTAAGATCTGCGATCTTATCCCCGGCATCAACGCGAGCTCGCTCGAGCTCTGGCTCGGCGGTACGTCCATCCTCATTATGGTCGGCGTTGCCCTCGAGACGATCAAGACTCTTGAAGCTCAGCTTATGCTCAGACACTACAAGAGCGGCAAGGGCGGTTTCCTCGGATAATTTGATCCGGGACGTCCTTAATCCGGAACAAAAACGGTTCCGGAACGGTTTTCCTGCGGAAAATCCGAAAACCCTCCGCCGCGCCGGTTTGCGGCGCGGCGAGGAGGGAACGGAGGACCGCCGGAATTCCGGAAATAAAAATGGCGCCGTCCGGCGGTCCGTTTCGCGCGGTTTCCGGATGACGCCATCTTTGGGCCTAAAAAGAGTACCGGAATCTAAAAAGAGTACCGGAATCTAAAAAGAGTACCGGAATCTTAAAAGAGTACCGGAATCCGCGCTCTGAACGCGTCCGGAAGGGCCTGAAGGCGAAACAAAATCGAAAACACGCGGCGGCTTTTCGCTTAATTAGGCTGCCCCCGGGTTTCGGGGATGCCGGAACGACCGCCGCAGATATATATCAAAAGCTCGCCGTTCGCGCGGCGTCTTACAGACTTTAAGGAGGAAACACCGAATGCTTAACATGATGCTTTTGGGTGCTCCCGGAGCGGGGAAGGGCACGCAGGCTGTCCGCCTCGCCGAGATCCTGGGAATCCCCCACATCTCCACCGGAGACATTTTCAGAGCAAATATCAAAAACGGCACCGAGCTCGGCAAGCTCGCCGAGTCGTACATTTCGAAGGGACTGCTCGTTCCCGACGACGTTACGATCAGGATCGTGGAAGACAGGCTCATGCAGCCTGACTGCGCGGAAGGGTGCATTCTTGACGGATTCCCGAGAACGATTCCGCAGGCCGAAAAGCTTGACGAATTCCTCGAGGCGCACGGCAGAAAGCTCGACGTCGTGGTGAATATCGTTATCGACGAGGAGGACGTCATCAAGAGGCTGTCCAGAAGACGCGTCTGCCCCGAGTGCAAGGCGACGTACCACCTCGACTACATGCCGCCGGCAGACGGAAAGTGCACGCAGTGCGGCGCTGAGGTCGTTCAGAGACCCGACGACGCGAGAGACGTTATCGAGAGGAGACTTCACGAGTACCACATGCAGACGGAGCCCCTCGTAGAGTACTACAAGGCGAAGGGCGTGCTCAGAGATTCGGTCAGCTGCAACAACAAGGACAAGGCGCTTGAGAATACGATCCGCGTTCTGGTCATGAGGTAAAAATGCTTTACACGAAGTCAAAATACGAAATAGAGTTGATGAAGGCCGCCGGGGAGATCCTCGCGGTGCTTCTGAACACACTCCCCGAAAAAATTAAGCCCGGAGTTACAACAAAAGAGCTTGACAAATTTTCTGAGAGTGTTATAATGAAAAATGGTGCGCTCCCGTCCTTTAAGGGCCAGCCCGGGTTTCTTGGAGCTCCTGATTTCCCCGCAAGTGTGTGTGCGTCGGTGAATGATGAGATCATCCACGGGATACCGGGAAACCGTATTTTACACGACGGCGACATTGTTTCAATTGATGTCGGGTGTTCCTATAAAGGCTATCAGGGAGATGCGGCCCGTACTTATGTAGTGGGCGAGTGCAGTGAAGAAGCGTCGCGGCTGGTCCGCGTGACGCGGGAATGCTTTTTTGAAGGTATCAAGAACGCCGTTCCCGGCAAGCGCGTGATTGACGTCTCCGGAGCTGTGCAAGACCATGCTGAGTCAAATGGTTACTCTGTCGTCCGTGAATTCACCGGTCACGGAATAGGAAGAGAACTCCACGAAGATCCCGAGGTTCCGAATTACAGAACGAACAGGCGCGGAATAATGTTTATTCCGGGCATTGCGATTGCTGTCGAGCCGATGATCTGCGCGGGGGATTTCAGGACGAAGACCGACAGGAACGGGTGGACCGTGAGAACTGCCGACGGCAAGCTCTCGGCTCATTACGAGAACACAGTCATTGTCACTGACGGGGAACCCATCATCACCACGTTGATATGAGGAGGAAGAAGTTTGGCAAGAGGAGATTTTATTGAACTTGAGGGTACAGTTACCGAAGTGCTGCCTAATTGCGTTTTCAAAGTAACCCTGGAAAACGGGCACGTCGTAACAGCTCACATTTCCGGCAAACTGAGGACAAATTATATCAAGATTCTGGCGGGCGACAAGGTGAAAGTTCAGCTTTCCCCCTACGATCTCGACCGCGGCAGAATCACATGGCGTAAGTAATTCAGATTTTCATGCAGACCGCGAGAGTCTGCAAAAACGAGGAGGACTATTATGAAGGTTAGACCGTCGGTTAAACCGATTTGCGACAAATGCAAAATCATAAAGAGACACGGCAAAGTAATGGTTATCTGCGACGCTTATCCCAAGCATAAGCAGAAGCAGGGCTGACCCGCCGTAATGCGATTCCCGATTTTTTTGTTGCAAAATTCAATGTTTTTAAGACAAACTGGAGGTGTTTAAGCTAATGGCACGTATAGCAGGTGTTGATTTGCCGAGAGAAAAGCGTGTTGAAATCGGACTTACATACATCTATGGCATAGGCAATACGAAAGCGAAGGAGATCCTTGCCAAGACCGGTATAAATCCCGATACAAGAGTAAAAGATTTAACAGATGAAGAGGTCAATGCGATCAGAGACGTCATTGACCGTGAGTACGTTGTTGAAGGCGACGTCAGAAGAGAAGTCAGCCTCAACATCAAGCGTTTGATGGAAAACGGCTCCTACAGGGGCAGAAGGCATAAAGCCAAGCTTCCTGTTCGCGGGCAGAGAACCAAGACTAACGCAAGAACCAGAAAAGGTCCCAGCAAGACTGTGGCCGGTAAGAAGAAATAACGGAGGAGGGTTTGACTAATGGCTGCTAAAGCAAAAAGAGTAGTTAGAGGTAAGCGTAAAGAACGTAAGAATATCGAACACGGTCAGGCTCATATCCGTTCCAGCTTCAACAATACTATAGTAACGATTACCGACCTTGCCGGAAACGCGATTTCCTGGGCAAGCGCGGGCGGACTCGGTTTCCGCGGATCCAAGAAGAGCACTCCTTTCGCCGCTCAGTCTGCTTCCGAGCAGGCCGCTAAAGCCGCAATGGAGCACGGTCTCAAAGACGTAGAAGTCTACGTAAGAGGACCCGGCCAGGGCCGTGAGGCTGCCATCAGAGCGCTGTCTGCCGCCGGACTTCAGGTTGTTCTCATCAAGGACGAGACTCCTGTTCCGCACAACGGATGCAGACCGCCTAAGAGAAGACGTGTATAACGGAGGTGTAGAAAATGGCTAGATATACAGATGCATCATGCCGCCTCTGCAGGAGAGAAGGCTGCAAGCTTTTCCTGAAGGGCGAAAAGTGTTATTCCACAAACTGCCCGTATGAGAAGAGAAATACCGCCCCCGGACAGCACGGCGTTATCCAGGGCAAGAAGAAAACTTCCGAATACGGTGTTCAGATCAGAGAGAAACAGAAGGTTAAGAGGTACTACGGCGTTCTTGAAAAGCAGTTCAGAAATTATTTCGAACTCGCCAGCAAAAAGAAGGGCATTACCGGTGAAAACCTCCTCGTTCTCCTCGAGAGCAGACTCGACAACGTAGTCTACCGTATGGGCCTCGGTGCCTCCAGAGCGGAAGCCAGACAGCTCGTAAGACACGGACACTTCAAAGTCAACGGCAAAAAGGTCAACATCCCCTCTTTCAGAGTTTCCGAAGGAGACGTTGTTGAGCTCGCAAGCAAGAGCCGCGACATTAAGTGCCTGGACGAGATCCTCTCCGCCACAAGCGGACGCCTCGCGCCTTCCTGGCTCGAGTGCGACAGAGATCAGTACTCCGCAAAGGTTGTCACCGCTCCGAAGCGTGAAGATATAGACTTTGAGATTAAAGAGCATTTGATCGTCGAGCTGTACAGCAAATAAGCTTAGGGTCAAAGGAGGTTTATTATGGTTGATAATGAGAAGCCGAGATTGGAATGTGTTAAAACTTCCGAAGACGGACGCCAAGCAACGTTTGTGGTCGAGCCTCTCGCCAAGGGCCTCGGCATTACCGTCGGTACGTCGCTGAGAAGAATTATGCTCTCCCAGCTGGAAGGCGCCGCCGCGACTTCGATTGAGGTTGACGGTGTAAGGCACGAGTTTTCCACGATTGACGGTGTTGTTGAAGATGTGACGGAGATTGTGCTCAATCTTAAGAGCGTCAACTTTAAACTTCACACGGACTCGACTCAGATTGTTCTCCGCAAGGAAGGCGCCGGCATTGTTACCGCCGCCGACATCGAGCTCAATTCCGACGTTGAGATCCTTAATCCCGAACAGTATATTTGCACTACGAACGATGACGCGAAACTCGATATTTTGATCACCGTTAAGAGAGGAAAAGGCTGGAGAGTTGCCGAAAAGAACAAAGAAGCGGGCATGCCCCTCGGCGTTATTTTCATCGACTCCATCTTCTCCCCCATCGTAAAGGTCAACACGACCGTCGAGAACACGCTCGTCGGCAACTCGACCGATTACGAGAAGCTCACCATTGACATTGTGACGAACGGCGCCATCACCCCCGAGGAAGCCCTCGTGGAAGCGGCACAGATTCTGATCAACAAGTTCTCGCTTTTCGTAAACGGCGGAGAGATGCCTTCGGACGAAGACGAGACGAAGCCCGTTGCCGAAAACGTTATTTCCAGCGACGTTCTCAACACGCCTATCGATGAGCTCGAGCTCAACCAGAGGCCGCTCAACGCGCTGAAGAGAGCGAACGTTAACACGGTCGGCGAACTCGTCCGCATGGCTCCCGAGGAAGTCAAGAAACTTCACAACGTTGGCGCGAAGTCCATTGACGACATCAAGGAGAAGCTCAAGAAGCTCGGCATCAACTACGGTGAAACTATCGAAGACTGAATGCGATCTAATGGAGGTTAGTTAAAAATGAGTTACAGAAAATTGGGTCGCACCGGCGGCCAGAGAAAGGCTATGCTGAGAGGTCTTGTCACCGCGCTTCTTGCCAACGGCAAGGTCGTGACAACCGAGACGAGAGCTAAAGAAGTTCAGAGCATCGCCGAGAAAATTATTTCGTCTGCCATCAGAGAGGCTGACAATTTCGAGTCCAAGCAGGTTACCTTCAGCAAAGCCAAGGTCAACTCCAAGGGCAAATTCGTGACGATCAACAAGAAGTCCAAGAACGGCCGCGACTACGCCGTTCGCGAGCGCGAGACGAAGACGGAGCTCCGCAGAGTCGACAAGCCCTCCAGGCTTGCCGTGAGAAGAAGAGCCATCGCCTACGTTTACCCCGTTAAGGATTCCGAAGGCAACAACCTTAAAGTCGTCAACAAGCTCTTCGACGAGATCGCTCCCAAGTACAAGGAGCGCAAGGGCGGCTACACCAGGATCACGAAGCTCGGCGCACGCCGCGGCGACGCTGCCCCGATGGCCATCCTCGAACTTGCCTGATGCTTTAGAGAAGGCTTAAGCGGATTATATTAAACGAAGCCGGCCGCCCCGGGTCAGCAAAAGATTGGGGCGGCCGGTTGTTTTTTTGCTTTGCGCTGCGCCGCCGGCGCCGGCAATCAGATAGAAGGGCGGCGGCGATCCTTAACCGTGATGCCGCAAAGCTTGTGGCCGACCGACAATGATCATACAAGCGGGCATACAAGCATACAAGAGGGCGGCGGTAATCCTTGACAACTGGGACAGCAGGGCGGCGGTAATCCTTGACAACAGGGCGGCGTTTGAATAAAATATCCGTTGAAGATTTGACAAGGGCGGCGCTTTGCGCCTATGCTTCGGGAGGAATCCATATGCTGAAAAGAAAAAGAATCGGACTCATTGTATGGGGCGTCATTCTGACCGTCTTTGGATTTTTCATGCTGCTCGGGAGCAGCGAGATATTGCAGAACGTTTACAAAGGGAATCTGCTGCAAACTTCTGTTTGGATAATAATAGTGGTTTCTCTGTTGCTCGGCGGAACGCTCATGCTTGTTTTCGGCATCGTCAACGCGGTCAAGGTCTCGCGCTACAACAACCGGATTCTGGAAGCAAACAGGGACATCATTTACATCACGACGTGCTACAACTGCGGCTACCAAATCAGCGCGAAGTTCACGGACTTTACGCCTCATTCAAGGTTCCCGGAGGGATTCGTATACTGCCCGGTGTGCAAAAATCCGTGCGGCAAAAACGCTTTCCGCGCCTACAAGCAGGATAACGGCGGGACGTACGGGGCATAAAAGCTACGCAATGAAGACTCCGGAGGGCAGACTTGATTTTTTACACGGATCGGATTTTCAAATCGAACCCGATTCCGGACTTTTGCAATTAACTCAAATTATTTTTGTTAGGAGAAAGAAAAATGAAGAAACAGATCAAAACAACAGAGGCTATTTTTCCGATGCCGGTGCTGCTCATCGCGACATTTAACGACGACGGCACAGTTGACGTGATGAACGCGGCGTGGGGCACGATGCTCGACCGCGACATGGTTGCGCTCAACTTGACAGAGACGCATACTACTGTTCAAAATATTAAAAAGCGCAAGGCTTTTGTGGTGCACATTGCCGACGCGAAGCACGTTGTCGAGGCGGACTGGTTCGGAGTTGTTCACGGAAGCAAGGAACCTGACAAATTCAAAAAATCCGGCCTGACATTCGAAAAGTCCGGCCTTGTCGACGCGCCTGTGATCAACGAGCTCCCGATAGCGATGGAATGCGAGTTTGTCGAGTACCAAAACGACGCGACAGGCATCGGCGTCATCGGCAAGGTGCTCAGGACGTCTGTAGAAGAGGCCAACCTGAAAGACGGGAAGGTCGATATTGACTCTCTTGAGGCGATCGCTTTCGACCCGTATACGCACGGATACTATAAGGTCGGCGGCAGAGTCGGCGACGCTTTTAAAACCGGGCTGAAGCTGAAATAACACGTTTCGCGGTTCCGGATGTGGCGCCTGCGGAGGAAATCATCGCCGGAAGGCGGAAAACGGCCTTGAGGAGTAGAACTAATGCTTTTAAGAAGTCGAAAAAGCTGCATAATCTGGGGAATTGTCTTGATAGCGGTCGGGTGGATTTCACGCGCTTATATAAAACAGTTACTCTCGATATATGCTTCTGCCGGCGGAGGCGTCGCGCAATCCGTGTATTCCAATTTATATATTATTTTTGGAATTGTGATGTTTGCGGGAATTCTGCTTCTCGCAGGCGGTATTGTTTATAACATCTACGTCACCGCTCACAACAACCGCGTACTTGACGAAAACGAAGACGTTGAGTATCTGGCTACATGTATATACTGCGGGAACGACGTTATCGCAAACCTTCGTAATTTCCGGTTCGGCCGGAATTATCCCGAGGGATACGTTGCTTGTCCGTTTTGCAAGAAGCCGTGCAGCCGGAATCTTTTTGACGTGATAACAGAAGAAGACGGCGATTCCGCGGAGGAACCGTTTGAGGAAGAACCCGGGGAAGAATTTGAGGAAGATTCCGGGGAAGAATCAGATGGCGAGGAAACGGAAAAATAATTGCCAAGAGCAATTTTCCGCTATTTAGAGGCAAAAATGAAACTACCAGAAGCGTTCCTTGAGAACATAAAACGAATACTTCCCGAGGAGGAGTTCCCGGCGTTCGCGTCGTCGTTCGACACCGAGGAGCGGTATTCCGGCATTCGCGCAAACACGCTGAAAACGGACGCGGACTCGCTGCCGGAGCTCACGAAATCGTTTTTGAAGACCGGCGAAAAGGTGCCGTGGTGCGAAAACGGTTTCTACTATACGGACGGGCAGCCCGGACGGAACGCGCTCTACCATGCCGGAGTTTACTATATTCAGGAGCCGAGCGCGATGTATCCCGCGGCGAACGTTCCGATTCCCGAAAACGCGCGCGTGCTCGACATTTGTGCGGCGCCGGGCGGCAAGTCGACGCAGCTGGCAGCGAGAATGAACGGCGAGGGGCTTCTCGTCGCGAACGATATAAGCGAGGAGCGCACGAAGGCGCTTGTGAAAAACCTCCAGATGGCAGGAGTCGTGAACGCTGTCGTGACGAACGAGACGCCTGAAAAGCTTGCGGAGAAGTTCGCGGACTTTTTCGACGTGATCGTTGTCGACGCCCCGTGCTCGGGCGAGGGCATGTTCCGCAAGGATGAGGAGGCGGTTCGCCAGTGGGAGAGCTACCGGTCGGACAGATGCAGGAAAATGCAGGACGGCATTCTGGAGAGCGTTCACGTGATGCTTCGCGAGGGCGGCGTTTTGTCGTATTCCACGTGCACGTTCAACAAGCACGAAAACGAGGACACGCTGGCAGATTTTATGGGCAGGCACCCGGAGTACCGGCTGATCGAAGCGCCGAAAAAGGGAGGCGTCGCGGGCGGTCTGGAAAAAGATCCGGACGGTATCTGCGATTACGAGGGTTTTGAAAAGGCTTCAAGATTGTGGCCTCACAGATTGCACGGAGAGGGCCATTTTACGGCCTTCCTGAGAAAAGGTGAAATTACTTGTCCGGAGGCGGAAAATGCCGGAAAATCGCAGAAAATGGCCTTAGACGACATTTCCGGCCCTGCGGGAAATATTTCCTTGCAGGAGCGGGAAATAAATGCGGAAAACGGCGGCGTTTCCGGAGACTTTGCGGATATTTCCGGAGACTTTGCGGATATTTCCGGGAAATATTCTGACAGGAATAAAAACCGGAAAAACGGGAAATATTCCGACTTCGCGGACGGCCGCAAAAAAGAAAAGCACGGCAAGAACGTCAAAAAAGAGCGCTACAGGAGTTTTCGCCATTTTGACAGGCCCCCGCAGGAGCTCGAGGAGTTTTTCGAGTTTTACATGACGTGCGAACCGCCGCGCGGGTGCTATTTTTACATGGGCGAGAACCTCTACTACCTGCCGGAAGTGCCGCCGGATATCGACGGACTGAAGGTGAAAATGGCCGGCGTTTACTGCGGCGAGGTTAAGGGCGGCGAATTTAAAATGTCGCACAGGCTCGCGCTGACGTTGAAACCGGAGGATTTTGTGTACTGCGTGGAGCTTGCCAACGGGAGCGACGCGCTGGAACGCTACCTTCGCGGCGAGACGGTCATTATTGACGCCGGTAACGGTCAGGAAACAGGCGAAAACGATCCGGAAACAGCCGAAAACGATCCGGAAACAGAAGGCGACGCTTCAGACGACAAAAGAATTCCTGAAGTGCGCGTGAAGGCGTACGGCGAGTACGTCAGGAACGCCGCGGTGGCTGAGGAAAGGCTTTCGGCGCCGTGCTGCGTGGCGGTAAGCGAGTCGGGAAGGAGCTTCGTGCTCGGACTGGGCGGAATTTCCGGCGGCGCTGTCAAAAACCTTTACCCGAAGGGATGGAGGCGGTTCGGCTGATGAGACTTGACAGGCTGCTTGCGAATATGGGCGCCGGTTCGAGGAAAGACGTCAAAAAGCTGATCGCGCAGGGGGCCGTTCGCGTCAACGGTTCGGTCGTGAAGGACTGCGGCTTTGACGTGGACGAAGCGGCCGACAAAGTGGAGGCCGCGGGCAAAACGGTCGTCTACAGGGAGTTTGTGTACCTGATGATGAACAAGCCGGCGGGGATTCTCTCGTGCGGGGACGGCGTTCCCGGGGTGAAGGTGGCCGCGGACCTTGTCGGCGACGATTTCGGTTTTTACGACCTCTCACCGGCCGGAAGGCTTGACGCGGATTCGGAGGGCTTTCTGATCCTCACGAACGACGGAAATTTCATCCACAACGTTATTTCGCCGGCGAGGAACGTGAGCAAGGAGTATTTTATAAGGACCGAGGGCGTTCTCGACGAAAACGACTGCGAGGCGTTCGAAAACGGCGTGGTGCTCGGTGACGGCTATAAATGCCTCGACGCAAGCCTTGAGATTCTCCGGACGGAAATCGAGTCAAAAACGTCCGAAGCGGTCGTGACGGTTCACGAGGGCAAGTTCCACCAGGTGAAGAGGATGGTTCTCGCGCGAGGCAAAAAAGTGACTTATCTGAAACGGATATCGGTCGGCGGAGTGGCGCTTGACACCTCTCTCAAACCGGGGGAGTACAGGGAACTCACGCGGGAAGAACTTAACAAACTCGGGGCACTTTAAAACTGCTCCGCATGTTTTAAAAAGCGTATTTTTGGCTAAAAAGAGGTAAAAATGAAAAAAAAGGTTATAGACAGGGCGCGTTTTATGATCGAGTCGTGCATGTCGCGTCTCGAGGGCGGTGAGGACTTTTTTGAGTCGGTCGACGTACAGTTCAAGGCGGGCACGAAGGCGTTTTCGCTCAGGGCGACGCTCGCTGACGGCGCGGAAGACGGAAAAAACGCTCCCGGGTTGTTTTTTATTTTCAACGGGGAAAAGAAAACGCTCGACGTGCAGGGTTTTTGCGACTTTGTCGCGTACGAGATGGAAAAATACGACGCGATGCTGCTCGTTTACAACGAGAGGGGGCGCAAGGTCTCGGTAACGTGCGACGGAAAAGACGTTAAGCTTACCAATTCGGAGGTGCGCGCGGAAGAGTTTTCGGATATTAGGGGGACGAAAAGCGGCGCCGCGGGCAATATAAGGAGCGGCGCCGCGAAAATCAGCTGCGACGTGTGCAGCGTTCCCGACGCCGGTGGAGCGGACAACGTTTTCGACTCGGATTTTGACGCGTTCGGAACTCAAGCGGGAGGGTCGGTTCTGGGAGCCGGCGGCTCGGTGCTCGGGAACCGCGAGTATCTGATCAAGGCCGGAAGCGCCGCAAGGCTTCTTCAGGTCATCGGAATCATGGGCAAAAACGGCAAGATCCGCAACGACCGCATCCGCAAATACAACCAGATCGACCACTTTGTCGAGCTGATCGTTCCGATTCTGGAGTCGCTCGCTGCAAAAAACGGCGGCACGAAGCCTGTCCGCATTATCGACTGCGCGTGCGGAAAGTCGTACCTCTCGTTCGTTCTGAACTATTATATCAAAGAGGTCATGGGCCGCCGCTGCTACTTCACCGGCCTCGACTTCAACCCGGTCGTCATCGAAGGCTCGCGCAAAATGGCGGAGGAGCTCGGCTACAGGAACATGAAATTCATTCAGACCGACATCATGAACTACGAGCCGGAGGAGGATTTCGACCTGCTGCTCACGCTCCACGCCTGCGACACGGCAACCGACAAAGCGCTCAATTTTGCCGTAAACAACGGAATTTCGCACATTGTTTGCGTCCCGTGCTGCCATCGTGAGATGAACTCAGGCTACAACCTTCCGGGGTTCGAGCCCGTTCTAAAATACGGTATTCTCAAGGCCAGAATCGCCGACGCGCTCACCGACGGTCTTCGCGCGAACTACCTCGAGGCAATGGGCTACGACGTCTCGGTTGCCGAGTACATTTCACCGCTCGACACGCCCAAAAACCTCATGATCCGCGCCGAAAAGAAAACGGGCGTCAGCCCCGAAGCGCTCGAACGGTTCGACAAAATGGTCAAAACGCTCTCCACGCACCTTTCGATCGGTTCGTGATTTTCAAAAACGTATAAAAATCCCGCCCGCGCCACGGCTTGATTCCGGGGTGCGGGCGGTCTTTGTTATTTCCGGGAAATATTTATTTCTTTGAAATGTTATCTATTGAAGCGTGCGCGGCGGCCATTTTTTCGAACGTGTAGTCTCTGATGACACGGAGGGAATTTTCGCCCATTGATGCGATAATTTCGTCCGGAAGGTCTCTGAAAAAGATCAGCGCCTCCTTCAGCATACCGATATCCGAAGGCTTGATGATCGCGCCCGTGCAGTTATTTTCCGCCGCAAATCGCGTTTTTCCGTCGTTTTTCGCTATTTTCCGCGTGAGCTCCTCAAGACTGTCTCCGATCAGAGTCACGCCGGCGACGCACATATCGGTCGTGATGACAGGAAGGCCTGCAGCCATCGCCTCGTTGATCACAAGCCCCCAGACGTCGCTTTTCGTGGGATGGACGAAAAAGTCGCACGCCCGGTACATCTTTTCGAGCGTCTCCTTTGACGAAAATCCGGCAAACCGGACGTTTCGAACGTCCTTTTCCGCCATAATTTTTAAGTACTCCGCTGTCGGTTCGCCTCCCGCGATCACGACCGTGAGGTCTTTAACGCCGCAAGCCGCCGAAATCAGTTCCTCGTAACCTTTTCCGGGAATGAACCTGCCGCACGCGAACGCGATTCTGCCTGTTTCGGGAAGCCCGAACTCCCTGCGGAGGGCCTTTTTTTCTTCGGAAGAGGCAGGCGAAGGGCAAATATCGTCCTCGAATAGCGAGGTGAACGGGTACCTGATAATCCTTTCCGGTTCCGCGCCGTAGTGGATGAAATACCTGTCGGCGGGGGAGGAGGGCGAAAGATACTTTTCAGCGCCTTTAATGAAATGTTTTTTGACCGCGAAACGGAATCCGCGGCCGCCGTCCTTGATGATACCGCCGTCCGCGCTCAGAATATACGGCCTGCGGTGAGACCTGAGTACCGAAATCGCGCGCATCTCGGCAGGGGAACTGTAGCCGCTGATAATGATCTTGTCAAAATCGGGCCGCAGAACGAGCTTTTTTACGCCGAAAGAGACGGCCTTGTCCTCTCCGAGCGGAACGCCGCGCAGGTATTTGTAAGCGAAAAGCGGATTTGACCTTCCAAACCAGCTACCGGAGCGTCCTTTCGCGGACTTCCTCTCAAAGCAGACGACCGTCTGTTCGGACTTGGACAGTTCGTTGTAAAAATCGACGCGATAAGGGCTGGGAACGTTCGTGAGGTGGAGGCAGCGCGTACCGGTCAGGCGCGAAAGAGCTGCGACAAGACCTTTCGAAACGCTCTCCGCTGAGTGGTTTTCCAAAGCGAGGCGGCGGTTGTTTTCGCCCATTTTCCTGCATTTTCCGCGGTTTTCCGCCATAAAAACGATTTTTTCCGCGAGCATCGCGCTGTCGCCGGGTTTAAACTTGAGCCCTCCGAAACCGTCAGTCACGTACTCAGATATTTCCGGAAAATCGGAAATAACGACAGGCTTTCCCGCCGCTCCCGCCTCAAAAACCGGCCTTGCCTGGTGAGGGGTGACGATCGGAATCGCGACGATATCCGCCGAGTCGTAAACCGGTTTCATGTTTTCCACGAGACCGAGATACTCAACAGGGCACGAAGCGTTTTTGAAATACGGCGCCATCTTTTCCTCGGGATCGCCGGCTGCAAGAAGCCTGATATTTCCCGGAAACAGTTCCGCCGCGCGGGCAATGACCTCGATGCCTTTGATCGGGTTCGCGCCGCCGGTGTAAAGGACCGTAAACGGTTTCCCGGAAATATTTCCGGCGTCAGCAGAAGGCGCGAAAAACTCTTCGGGAACGGAATTCCTTATTACAAAGTTTTCGGCAGAGGTTATTTTCCAAAAGTCCCTGTCAAATCCGGAAATATAAAAAACCGCGCACGCTTCGCCAAGAAGTCTTCTGTATTTCGCGAGCATCGCTTTTGAGCCGCCGTGCGGGAACGTCTCGCGGACGAAAATTCCGGTTTTCACACCCGTTTTGACCGCCGCGGGAACGAGATACGAGAGCGTCAGCGAGTTGAAAACGCATGCGTCAGGGTGCTCCGAGTTAATGATTTTTTTAACAAAAGAGGCAAAGGCGGGCCTGTTAAGGGCTTGTTTTACGTAGGTCCGGCCGGGAAAACGCGGTCCGCCGCTGTAGTACTCAATGGTGCCGGCCTGAACATCGTAGGGAATTGACTCGAGACCGTTTTCGCGCAGGAGCTTCTCGACAGGGCTTCCGGCGGGAACGCAGGCCTTGACCTCAAACGCTTCCGAGGCCATTTTCATCGTCCTGACAAGGCTGATTCCGGCCCCTCCGAGGTCGCCGCAGTGGTGGATAAAAAGGATTTTTTTCATTGCGCGCACCTCACATTCTGTCGAAAAGTCCGACAAGCTTTGATGCCTGTTTCGCCGGACTTTTTTCGGATTTTACGAATAATGCAGCCGCTTCGCCTTTTTTTCGGAGAATATCACCGGGGGCGGTCAGCGCATCCCTGAGCGTTTTCGCGAGCGATCTTGCGTCCTCAGCCTCGGGAACCATCATGAAATTACGGTATTCGGAGGGAATTCCGGGCAGCATATACGCGAGAACGGGCGTTCCCGACGACATGTACTCGATGTTTTTCGAGGGGAAGGAGTAGGCCGTAAACTCGCCCGAAGGTCTCGGATTCACGAGAAGCGACACTTTTTTCTCCGCCGCACGCACCTGCGAATTGGAAACAACGCCGCCGTAAACGACGGACGGGTCGATTTCCGCGATTTTTTCGATTTCTTTTGATAGAGTGCCGGCGCCGAAAACAATAAGACGCGAACCGGGAACCGCCGCCTCTTTAAACGCCTCTATAAGCGTCAACAGACCGTATTCGGGCTCGAGCCCGCCTGCGTATAGAACAGTTTTTCCGGAAAAATCGAGATTTTCGGGCGGTTTTACATCGCCGGAAACGTCGTCCAGGCTCGCGATCCCCTCGATAACGGTGAACGGTTTTCCGCTGTTCCCGCTGTCGGAAAGCAGTTTCTGAGCCGCCTGCTGCGTTACCGCGACTATACCGCCGCACATTCCGGCGGCCTTCGAAAACATTTTTCCGTAGAGGCGGGAGGACGGTCTTCCCGAAAGAAAAGCCGGGAGATCGGTAACTATGCCCGCGGTCTTCACGCCGGCTTTGCGCGCCGCCGCCAAAACTCCGAGAGACGCGGAAAGCGACAGCAGATCGCAGGAGATCCGGATATTTTCCGCACCGTTTTCCGAAACAAGTTTCTTGACGATCTTTTTCCCCTGAAAATAGGCAAAAATATTCTTTAAAACAGGCACGTTCAGAACCTCGAAAAAGCGGTAGTTAAGACCGTTTTCGGATTCATCGGGCAGCTTTGTTTTCCGGAGAAAGCGAACGCCGCGGGTGAGAGGGGGCACGGACAGAACAACGGTTTCGTTCCCGAGGTCCGCGAGGCCTTTCGCGAGAAGCTTGTTGTAGCGCTGCGCCTGCTGCCCCGGAGAGTTTTTTCCGAAGCCGAAGAGTTCGCCGTATTCTTTTTCCGGCATCGCGGCCGACACGTGGTAATACTTCATGGAAATGCCTTTCGCCGCCGGGTTTGCTTAGGAATCCTGTCCCGGCGGACCGTTCTCTTTTTCCGCGTATATTTTACACGAAAAACTGCTTTAATTCAATAAACGGGGCGGATTTTGGGGAATTTAAATAAATGAACCGGCTCTCATTGGGCGGTAAGACGCGGCGCAGGGTATTTCCGGGAAATATGCGGCCGGTTTTGGAAATATGCGGTGAGTTTGGGAAATATGCGGTTTCGCCGGAAAAAATGCGGTGGCACCGGGAAATATGCGGTTTCGCCGGAAAAAATGCGGTGGCGACGGGAAATATGCGGTGACTTTTTCAAACAGTTTCATGTTGTTTATTTCCCGGAAATGCGGTGGATTTTCCGGCGCACATAGAAAAATACGGAAAAATCAAAAAAAAGATGAAAACAGTGTTGACAGGGGTTTGAAAGAGTTGTAGAATACTATTGAACACTTGAACAACTGCTCAAATGTTCAACAAAACAGACATAACAACGGTTGAAATAAGCACGGGAATCATTCATTTCCGGCGAAAACGGGGAGTGCAAAATGGTTTTACTTAACGGACTTGAAATATGCGACAGTGAGATTAAAAACGCCGACCTTGAACAGAAGGTTCGCGACCTCATGCCGTCCGAGGAGAGTCTGTTTTCGCTCGCGGATTTTTTCCGCGTTTTCGGGGACAGCACCAGAATCAAGATTCTTTACGCGCTTTTCGAGAGCGAGCTCTGCGTGTGCGACATCGCGGGCACTCTGAATATGACTGTCTCGGCGGTCTCCCACCAGCTCAAAACTTTGAAGCAGGCGAGGCTCGTTTCATCGAAGCGCAACGGAAAATCCGTCATATATTTTCTGGCGGACGACCACGTAAAAACGGTGATCGACCAGGCGGTCGAACATCTTAACGAAGATCATTTCACGGATCTGTGAACCGGGAACGCCTCCTGAGGCGGGAACGGAAACAGACCGGAAAATAGCGGAAAAAACCGGAAAATAAAGAAAAGAGGGTTGACTATGAAAAAGTACATCAAAATCGAGGATCTCTGCTGCGCGAACTGCGCCGCCAAAATCGAAAAGGCCGCGACGGCCATTGAAGGCGTAACCAGCTGCAAAATCAGCTTTATGGCCGAAAAAATGCTTGTTGAATACGACGATTCCGCAGATTTCAACGGAATTTACAAAGAAATCGTAAAGATTTGCAAGAGGGTCGAACCCGACTGCACCGTGAGTCTCTGATACTAAATTTCGCGGCTGGAAACCGGAAAAAACGGAAATATTTCCTGCCGCATTACATTTCCCGCGTTTCCGGGAAATAATCAAATTGACGGCAGGTGTTTTATGGACACTGAAAATAAACTGAAACTGACAAAAAAACAAAAGAGAGAGCTGATAAAACTGACCGTTTCCGCTGTGCTGCTGATCGCGGCGGCGGTTTTTTTCGCGACTGTTCCGCTTGACTACTCCAATCCGTTCGTTTTCGCGGCGAGGATCGCGGTTTTCGCGGCCATTTACCTTATTACCGGGTTCGATATTATAAAGAACGCGGTACGGGGCATTTTTTCGGGGGATTTTCTTGACGAGCAGTTTTTGATGACGGTGGCGTCGGTCGCGGCGTTTTTCATCGGCGAGTACGTCGAGGGCGTTGCGATCATCGTTCTGTACGGAATCGGAGAGCTGTTCCAGAATATCGCGGTCGGCCGCAGCAGGAAGCGCATTTCCGCAATCGCGGCGCTCAGGACCGACACGGCGCACGTGCTGGAAAACGGGGAAATATCGGACCGCGACCCGGAGGAAGTCGGCGTCGGCTCTTTAATTGAAGTGCGTCCGGGCGAAAAAATACCGCTCGACGGCACAGTTACCGAGGGATTTGCGGGCATAGACACGTCGAGTCTTACCGGCGAGTCGAATCCCGTCAACGTTGCCCCGGGCGACGCGGTTTTCGGCGGGACGATCTCCACCGACGGCAGGCTCGTAATCAGGACCACGAAGCCTCTTGCCGAGTCAAGCCAGGAAAAAGTCATCGCGCTCGTAGAAGAGGCGTCGATGAAAAAATCGAAAACCGAGCGCTTTATTACAAAATTCGCAAGAATTTACACGCCGTGCGTTGTTGTCGCGGCAATCCTCATCGCTTTGATTCCGTCGCTGATTACGCGCGATCCGGTGCGGTGGATACGCAGTGCGATCGTGTTTTTGGTCGTTTCGTGTCCGTGTGCGCTCGTAATTTCGATTCCGATGGCGTTTTTCGCGGGAGTCGGAAAGGCCTCGAAGAGCGGAGTGCTCGTCAAGGGAGCGGAGTATCTGGAACGTCTTGCCGACGCGAAAAATATCGTTATGGACAAGACGGGAACGATCACCTCCGGAACGTTCGAGGTCAAGTCGCTTGCGTGTGCCGTGGGCGTTTCCGAGGAGAGGCTGCTTAAGGCCGCGTGCGTCGCCGAGAGAGCTTCGAACCATCCTCTTGCGGCCGCGATCGAGAACTATTGCGCGAAAAGAGGAATTGCGGCGGTTTCCGGAGAAAAAATCGAATTCCGCGAGTACCCCGGCAAGGGCGTGACAGCGGTGGCAGGCGACGACGTTTTCGCCGCGGGAAATATAGGATTCGCGCGGGAAATAGCGAAATACGGCGGAAAATACGGGGATGCCGCGGCGACGGGAACCGCTCCGGAACGGGAAATAAACGGATTTCCGGGAAATGACGGATTTCCGGAAAATACGTCCGGAACGGCGGTGTACGTTTTCGAAAACGGCAAATATCTCGGACTGCTCACTCTGGGCGACACTGTGAAGCAGGGCTCCCGCGAGGCGGTTTCAAGCTTCAAAAAGCTCGGAGTCGAGAGCGTTGTGATGCTTTCGGGCGACGCGGAGAGCGAGTGCTCGGCCGTTGCGGAAGAGGTCGGACTTGACGGCTACAAGTCGAGGCTCCTTCCCGAAAACAAGGTTGAGGAGCTCGAGAAGATCATTTCGGAGACAAAAAAGACGACGGTTTACGTCGGTGACGGTATCAACGACGCTCCTGTTCTCGCGCTGGCTGACGTCGGCGTCGCGATGGGAAGCATGGGGCAGGACGCGGCGGTTGAAGCGGCGGACTGCGTCGTTATGAACGACGATTTGAGAAATCTCGCGGAGGCCGTGGCCATTTCCCGGAAAACCGTCAGGATCGCGCGCCAGAACGTGATTCTTGCCATAGGCGTCAAAATGGCCGTTCTGATACTTGCAGCGTGCGGGATCAGCGCGATGTGGCCGGCTGTTTTCGCGGACGTCGGAGTGCTGGTGATCGCGATACTGAACTCGATGCGCGTGATGAAATAAGCCATTAAGGGCTTTATTAAAGCGGTAAAGCGGTAAAGCCGCCGGAAAAAAACGAAAAAAACGCGCGGGCTCATTGATAAAATGCGCGGAATGTAGTAAGATACAGTCACAGTAAACTGCCTTAACGGGCGCGCAAGGAGAAAAAAATGATAGAGCTTAGTTTTCCGGGAATTACCTGGCAGGAGTTTGAAGACGCTTTTAACGTGCTGCGCGAGTGCATAAAGGAACCGAGCCACGGCTTCAAAAACCCTTATATGGGGCCGGGCGGCCAGTACGGGCACTGCTGGTGGGAACGCGACAGTTCGCTGACCCTGAACGGCTACTGCTGGCTCGATCAAAAATACTGCGAAAACGCGCTTAAAAATTTTACGTACGTCCAGAAAGCGAACGGCCGCATTCCCCTGTGGGGCAACGACCGCGTTGAGGACCTCGATGAACAGCTGAGCGCGATTCCGGTCATTTTTGACGTCGCAAGGCGCATCTGCGGAAGGACTACCGACCGGGGTTATATTTTCGAAATATATAATATGCTTGCGGCGTATCTCGACTGGTGGCTCTCGCCCTGCAAGCGCGACCGCAGAACCGGCCTCGTCTGCGGAATAATGGAGGAATCGGACCCGGCGGACCACAGGGAACAGCTGACGTTCGCGGAGGTCGACCTTAACGTGCAGGTGTGCGCGGGCGCGGATATTCTGCGCGAATTCGCGTCCTACCTCGGGCTGAAAGAGGACGAGCGGAAATATTTTCGCATCTTTAACGAGCTTCGCGATATTATAAACAAGTGGCTTTACGACGAAAAAACGGGCTTTTATTACACGCGGAACGTTAAAGAGGACCGCCTGATGACCGAAAGAGAGTACAACTCGGCTTTTGACACGTTCAGGCGCGGGATCGTTCCGAAGGACCGCATTCCGGCGCTTCTTAAAGTCTTGAAAGACAACTCCAAGTACGGGTATTACAACAGGTACGGGATCACGACGGCGCCTTTTGACAGCCCCGAATTCTGCGAGACGACAGGCGACTACAAGGGTTGGACGAGCTGGAGCGGCAACATCTGGACGCTGCGCAACGAGATCATCGCGAAGGGCCTTCACGAATCGGGGCTCCGGGAAGAGGCTGCTCATATCGCCTACCAGACGGTAATGACCTTCAACGGAAAATACGCCGAGTTCGTGAATCCGTCGACCGGCGAGGGGCAGGGGGTGCTGCGCTACGGCTGGACCGCTTCCGAATACATAGAACTGATCATAGAAGAGATTTTCGGAATCAACTACGACGCATGGACAGGCACTCTCACGGTGTCGCCGAACATTCCCGCGGAGCTCTACGGGCAGACGATAAGCATTAAAAACGTCTCGCTCGGCGACGGCAGAACGGTAGACGTAACGGTTGAATGCGCGGAAAACCCGCGGGTGGAGTATATTGTGCGCGGAAGCGCAACCTGAAGTAAAATATAAAGGCTTAAGGGGGAAATACAAAACAGGCCGCTATTAAAACAAAAACAGTTTCGTAAACCGGAAAACCGGAACGGAACTGTTTTTTTAATTTCTACCCGGTTGTCGTGCTTAAGACAGACCGTTTTGATCAAGCAGACTCAGGTATTCTGTTTCGGCCTCGTCAAGAAGAGCCGCTGCCGTCTGCCGCTCCGAATACGTTTTTTCGACGAGCGCGAAGTCGGCCGATTTTTCCGGGTCGGAAAGAATTTCGTCGCACTCCCGGAGGGTGTTTTCGAGTTCGGCGATCCTGCTTTCGAGGAATGCAAGGCGCTTTTCGAGCTTTTTCGCGTTGGCGCGGTCTTCTTTTGCCTTGAGAAAAGCTTCTTTTGAAGCGGAAGGCGCGGCGGTTTCCGGAACGGGCTGCTGACCGGAGGGCGGGAATGAGGTTGAGTCTGAGGCGGAGCCGGAGCCCGGGGCCGACGATGGGAAAACCGCGTAGTCGTCAAGGGTGAGCACCTTCGCACCGATTTTTTCCACAAAATAACGGTCGTGGGACACACAGAGAACCGTTCCCGGGAATGCTCTTATTGCCTCCTCAAGCACTTCGCAGGTCCTTATGTCGAGGTGGTTGGTCGGCTCGTCAAAAACCAGAAAATTCCCCTTATTGTAGGTGAGTTTCAGCATCGCAAGCCGAGCCTTTTCGCCGCCGGAAAGCAGGTTGTTGGGCCGGAAAACGGAGTCGCCCGTGAACCCGAACGCCGCCAGCGCGTTTCTGACTGAGGCGATGTTGCGGAACTTGGGAAGACCGCCGCCGTGGTAGTAGTCGTAGTTGGCTGTCATAAACGTCTCTTCAAAAGGCGTGCTCTCGGGGTCGATCTCCGCGAAATCCTGGGAGTAGTACGAAATATTTATGTTGGCGCCGAGTCTGACGGTTCCGGCCGTGGGACTCAGCATACCTGTTATAATCTTAAGAAGCGTCGATTTTCCGCCGCCGTTCCTGCCGCGGATGACGAGCCTGTCGCCGCGCCGCATCTCAAACGAAAGATCTTTGAAAAGCTCGTTTCCGGGAAATCCGAAACCGAGATTTTTGACGGTCAGGACCTCGTTCCCTCCGCGCTCGCCCACCTCGAATTTGATCGCGACAGAATCGTCAGCCACCGCGTCGGGATTTTCGCCGAGTTCGATGCGCGCAAGTTTTTTCTTCCAGTTTTCGATCGTCACATAATTGTGTTCCTGGTTCCACTGCTTCTGCTTGGCTATGACTTCCTCAATGTGCGCGATCTCTTTTTTACGGCGCGCGTACATGCGCCTTTTATACTCTTCGTCCTGCTCGCGCAGCACAAGATATTTACTGTAGGGCGCATTGTAGAGGGTGCCTACGCCGTGGTCGATAAGAAGAGTCTTTTCCGTCACGGTGTCGAGAAAATGGCGGTCGTGCGAGACTGCCAGAACGGTCCCTTTATACGCGCGCAAACTCTCCTCGAGAAAAACGATCGACTCCTCGTCAAGGTGGTTGGTCGGCTCGTCAAGAAGCAGAACGTCCGGCGACTTCAGAAGCAGCTCGCCAAGCGCCAGCCTGATCTTTTGGCCGCCGCTCAGACTTTTTACGGGAAGCGTGCGCGCGGTCTCGTCAAAACCGAGTCCGGAGAGCATTCCCGCAACGCGCGAACGGTACGTAAGCCCGCCTTTTTCCGTATACTTCTCGTAAAGAGAGGCAATTTTGTCGGAAAGCCTGTGCGAGTCGCCGCCCGCCGCAAGCTCCGCCTCGGCCTTTTCGATTTCCGCCTCCAAAACCGGCAGCTCCGCGAAAACAGACATAAAATCGTCGTAAACAGTTATTTCGCGCATATCTTCGCCTGTCCGCTGGGACAGATAACCGGCTTGAGCCCCGCGCGCGGCACTGAAAACATACCCTCCGAAACTGAGGTCGTCGGTCCGCCCCGTCAGAATATTAAGAAGTGTCGTCTTGCCGCACCCGTTGTCGCCGATGATTCCGACCCTGTCGCCCGTAAAAACGGTAAACGACACGTCCTCGAGCACCTTTACGGCGCCGAACTCGCACGACAGATTTTTCACTTCAAAAACGGTTGCCAAGAAAACACCTCCTTTGCCGCCCCGGGAATATTTAACTCGCGGATAATATTGACGTAATATGTCGCGAAACGCGGCATTTACGAAAAAACGCAACCTCTTTCGGGGTTGCGTTTGGCATGGTGGGCCATCAGGGACTCGAACCCCGGACCGACCGGTTATGAGCCGGTTGCTCTAACCAACTGAGCTAGTGGCCCTCAATTGCGGATGATATTATACAACGTGCGCGGCGCCTCTGTCAACAGCTTTTTTTCGCGCGACAGGCGACACGCGTCAGGCGAACTGGCGAACGGCAGGCGAAAGGCAGACGAACGGCAGGCGAACTGCGGACCGGCTTAAAAGTATGCCTGAGGCCGAACGTTCGAATCTTTAAATTCTCCTGAAACTTCCCGGGAGCTAAAGGCCGGATTGACGTGAACCGTTGACGAAACACGTCCGCGTGTGGTATATTCTCGTCAGAACCGGAGGGGGAAAACTATGCCGTTTATAATCATTCGCAACGATATTTCAAAAGTTAAAGCCGACGCCGTCGTCAATTCCGCGAGCCCCGAACCTACTGTAGGAAGCGGCTGCGACAGCGCAATCTACAACGCCGCGGGAACAGAACTTCTGCTTGAAGCGAGACGGAAAATCGGCCGCATCGAACAGGGCGGAGCTGCCGCCACCGCAGCGTTCGGACTTAACGCCAAATATATTATTCACACGGTCGGTCCGGTCTGGGTCGACGGTGATCACGGCGAGACCGGCGTTCTCAAAGCGTGTTACGAAAACTCGCTCCGCCTCGCGGAAAAACTCGGCTGCGAGAGCGTCGCGTTTCCGCTGATTTCAGGCGGCAACTGCGGCTTTCCGAAAGGGGTCGCGGTCGAAACTGCCGTTGACGCAATCGGGCGGTTCCTGCTTGAATCTGAGATGAAAGTGACACTGGTCGTTCTGAGCAGAAAGGCGCTGGACGTTTCCGAACGGCTTACATCGGGCGTCGAGCACTATATCGACGAAAATGCCGCGAACAGAATTCTTTCGGAAGAATACGCACGCAATCTCAATTACCGGGCAGCCCTCGCAAACCGCCGCAATCAGGGCGCTTTTTCCGTTTCCGAAGGAGACGCCGCCGGTACTATATACTCTTTAAGAGGCAAGACGCTCGATGAGATCCTCAGCGACAAAGAAGACAATTTTCGCGCGCGGCTTTTTAAACTAATGGACGAGAGGAAAATCGGCGACGTGGAGTTCTACAAAAAAGCCAACGTCGACAGAAAGGTTTTTTCGCGCGTGCGTCTTAAACAGGACTACAAACCGACCAAAATGACCGCCCTGGCGTTCGCCATCGCTCTCGAACTCGACCTCCCGGCGACCGCAGACCTCCTTGCAAGGGCCGGACTGGCGCTCTCTCCGAGCAACAAATTTGATCTGATCGTCTCGTACTTCATAACGAACCGCGTGTACGATATCAATAAAATCAACCTGGTACTGTTCAACTACGGTCAGCCGGCGCTCGGGTGCTGAGAAAACGCGAAAATTTCGAAAACCGCGAATTTGTCGCTTGCCAAACGACCACAACCGCTTCGAAAACGTGTACAATGGCATCGTCGGACGGAAACGGCTCGCGGGTCGGGCTTGTGATTCAGACAATCTGCCGCCTAAATCCCCGGGTGACAGACGGAAATTCCGAAATTGCGAAACCGCGAATTTGTCGCTTGGCAAACGACCACAACCGCTTCGAAAACGTGTACAATGGCATCGTCGGACGGAAACGGCTCATACCGCGGCACTGGCTCGCAATTAAACCGGTCTGCTACCTGAATTCCAACACGACAGACGAAAATTCAGAAATTGCGAAAACCGCGAATTTGTCGCTTGACAAACGACCACGAACGCCTCGAAAACGTGTACAATGGCATCGTCGGGCGGAAACGGCTCACAGCGCGGCGCTGACAAGACCGGATTCCCGGACGAAATTCAAAAACGGAGGTAATGATTTATGTACGGTGCGATTTTAGGTGATATGATCGGCTCTCCTTACGAATTTGACAGAGGGGCGAAAACGAAGAACTTCCGGATGTTTAACGACGCAATCGAATTCACGGACGACTCGGTTATGACAATTGCGGTTGCCGAGGCACTGATGGACGCGGGGGAAGATGCAGCCGGACGTGAAGAGGCGCTGATTCACTCGATGAAAAAATGGGGGCACAAGTATCCGGACGCGGGATACGGCGGCAGATTTTACGGCTGGCTTTTCGGACCGTCGTCCAAACCTTACAAAAGCTACGGGAACGGCTCCGCTATGCGGGTTTCTTCTGCGGGATGGCTTTTCGGGACGATTGAAGAGACGAGAACCGCGGCGCGGGACAGCGCCAAGGTGACGCACAATCACCCGGAGGGCATTAAAGGAGCAGAGTCTGTTGCAAGCGCGATTTTTCTCGCAAGAACGGGCAAAAGCAAGACGGAGATCAAGGAGTATATCACGAGTGAATTCGGCTACGATCTTACGAGAACGTGCGACGAAATCCGGCCCGGATATCACCATGTCGAAACGTGCATGGAGACTGTTCCGGAGGCGATAACCGCTTTCCTGGAGGGCGAAAACTTTGAAGATGTTATCAGAACGGCCGTCTCGCTCGGCGGTGATTGCGATACGCTGACATGTATAGCCGGAAGTATTGCGGAAGCTTACTACGGAGTGCCGGAGGAGATGATATCCGAGTGCAGAAAACGTCTTCCGTCCGATATGCTGGAGATACTGGACAGGTTTGAAAGATACAAAATCAAGAGAAAAGAGCGTGTGTGATCGCGCGAGGTGAACGGTATGAACTTGTTCAAAAGGTACAACGTTGAATACAACACCGGTACAGACAGCTTTCTTGGCGCGCATAAGCGCTACAGGGCGGGTCGCAGAGTGGTGATGTACTACAAAAAGGATTGCGTCGGAACCGACACGGACTACATATTCAAGTTGGACGGAGAACGTATCAACGCGCTTTATGCACGAGGGTTGGGCTATAAAATCTGCTTTAAGATGCCTGCGCACGATGTCAGACTTGATGTGTATGAAATCAGTTCGATGAACAATTTCGAGAGGGGTGATTGAATTGGGAAAGAATACGGATGTCGTCGAGAAGCTTCTGAACGGGAACAGAATGTACCTTGAAAGAGCTGACGGCGACGAAATAAAAAGACGCGTAAAAAACGCCGAAGAGGGGCAGCACCCGTACGCAATCGTTGTGACATGCTCCGATTCGAGGGTGATACCTGAAAAGATTTTTTCGGCGGATCTCGGCGACCTTTTCGTCATAAGAGTGGCCGGAAATGTCCTTGGAGAGCACGAGGCGGGGTCCGTCGAATACGCGGCGGAACATCTTCACGTCAAACAGGCGGTGATTCTGGGACATACGCAATGCGGCGCCGTCGGCGCCGCGCTTGAAGGCGACGGGGAAGGATTTGTAAGAACCATCACGGACGAGATTAAAAAGGCGATAGGAGATGAAACGGATTACGACGCCGCGGTGAGACGGAATGTCTGTTACGGCGTGAAAGTTCTCTCGGGGATACTTTCAAAGAATCCTGAGACGGAAGACGTAAACATTTGCGGTGCGGTTTACGATGTGAAAAGCGGCTTAGTCACAATAATTGACAGGGATTAGAAATCTAAGCCTAATGAGAGTATAGGGCAGGGCCCGCGGCTTCAGATTTTTCCGAAGAGCCGCGGGCCCTTGTTTTCTTGCTTAAAAGGAATCAAACTGAATCGCTTCCTGATCCGGGCAAATCTGCCTCCGGTGTGCCGGATGAATTACCTTCCGATGTTCCGGGAGTATTACCTGCAGAATCGTCGGATGAATTCCCCGCGGACGTTCCGGAAGAATTATCTTCGGGCGTGTCGTTTTGGCAATGCTGCTTCAAACGCTTTTTCTTCACGGCGGTAACGACAAGAACAGGAATCAAAACCGCAAGGAGAACGACGAAGGCGAGAACAGCTGCGGCAATTCCGATTATGAGCGGTTGATTTTCGAAACGCGTACATTTACAGAGCAGCACGTCGAAAACACCCCCGTCAGCGGTAACTCCGCGCAGCGTAACGGTGTGATTCAAACCGCGGAGTGTACCGAGATCGATACCGCAGTAAAAGGCGTTGCAGTCGCGGCAGGTCGGATAATCCCAGCCGACAAAATCCCAGACATCGCTCCTGAAATTGGGACCGACAGCATACCAGAGACCGTCGTCAACCTGAATTTCAAAGCGGATGAGATTGTCGGCGGCACACCACCCGTTTATTGCCAGGGGCTGAAAGTCTGTGACTTCCGCATGGTTCACGTTGTCCTGAGAAGCCGTTGTGTACAGGGACTCGATTGAAGAACTGAAGTGGTGGATGTAAGGCTCTTCCGCCACGGTCAGAGAGGCTGTTTTCCGGCGGCCGGATGCGGTTTTAGCGTATACGTCGATTACGTCGCCTAAAGAAAGGCAGGAGACTTCGACGTTCCCGTAGTAGCGGTTGCGGCCAGATGATTCGTCAAAATAATTGAACCCGAAGACCGGAGCCGTGATATCGGAACAATACTCGGATGAAAGAGATTTTGCTAATGAACCGTTGATCTCGTACTCGAAGCCGACAGTTTTCTCGCGGCTGAGAGACCATCCTTCAAGACGGAAACTCTTTTCGGCGAAGTTTATATAAGCCTTTCCTTCAGCGGTGCCGTCGGTTTTCAGAATTGAAGAGGGCTCGCTGACGCAGTTGACGACAGAGGGGAGATAATCCCACGCACCGTCCATAAGTTCGACGTTATCGATGTCCTTGTAGCGACAGACGTAGTACTTTCCCGAGTTGATTTTGTTCTGGAGGTCTTGCAGGGAACCGTTGACTCCGCCCTTGCCGAACGACCTGATTACGATGATATCGGGTGTCTGCTCGATTGTGACGACGCTGACGACATTACCTCCGCGATGGCTGTAAACCACGTCGTAAACCATAATAACATGGCCGTTCTCATGGGTGTTGAGCAGGTCGCCGGGACGCATGTCGGAAACCTTTGTACCGATGACCGGAAACATGTCAGGCTTGGAGCCGATGGTGCTGGTGGTATGGCGCTTGATGCGGAGTGCCGCTGAAACAAAGCCGCTGCAGTCGTTGGAAAAGTAAGGTGAGTACTTTATATCACCGCCCAGCTCGGTGTAGTACCAGGTGTTTTCACCGCGTGTGGCATAGAGGGGACTGTCGGGGTCTGCGACCGCTGAAATAAAATCGCTGACAGGTCTGGAAGTTCCGATATAGACTCCCTTGTGGACCGGCTGACCGTACGGAATTCCGCGATAAGTGTGCCCCGCGACAAATTTGCCGTAAGTGACTTCCCGTGTGCCCCACCGTGAAACATCCTGAAGAGGTGTCCAAAACGTGTTGTACATGCAGAGCGCATTGATAAGAGTGTTTTTGACACCCTCGGAAAGGGGTTCGCGGTATCCGCTCCAAAGCGACGTCGAAGACGTAACGCGGGCAGAAGCGGGAACGGGCAAAGCGGAAACGGAGACGAATACCAGTATGACGGCAAGCGCTGCCAAAAGTGTTCTTATCCTTGATTTCTTAGTAACTTTCATTGCAATTGCCTTTCGGAAAGGAGGCGCTGCCTGAAAACAGGCTGCTACGGGCTTAGTTCAATACTTCGAAAAACCATTGATGCTATTGGAGAGGCCTGCGAATTTCATGAACTTCCTGTAAGAATCGAGATCGATCCGGTTTTCGAGATTGCGGATAAAATGGTTGCGCCCGTCAAGCTCCAAAGTAGAGCCGGATTCGCCTTGGAGAGCAGTCCCACGCCAATCGATCACGCAATACCGCGGCATATTTTCGCGAATCAATGTGATCTTTTCCGAGGAGTCGGCGGACGAAACGGCTTTTCCGGAGAGAACGGCTTCGCCGTTAAGAGCATCCTTAAGAGTGTACTCAAACTCAACCGGGAACGCGTAGTCGTTGACCGCGAACAGCGCAATATTACCGTCCTGATCCGGTTCGTCGCACATTAGGCAGAACATGCGCTGGGAGCGTTTGATATACTCGTAAGCGAGCTTTTTGACTCCGTACCAGTCGACAACGGCATCCGAAATCTGCGGCCAGCCGTCGATAATGTTCCACCAGATGATGCCGCTTCTGTACCACTTTCCGATGCGGAAATGCTCTATGAAGAACTTCATGGCCTCCGCCTGAGAGATCTGGCTTTCGAGGGCGTACGTTTCAATATCGTCGGGGGCTGTGCCGAAAAGCTGCTCGACCTGGCGGGTCATAAGCGGCACGCGGTAGGCGAAAGGAGCGCCGGGAGAGGTCTCCATACTTGCGGAGTGGACGAGCCACTCGGGGTCGGTGCAGATCCTTCCGTCGCCTCGGTTGCCGAGAGACTTCTCAGAGATGAATTTTCTAAGCGAATCGGGAGAAGGGCAGCCGTGGTAGCCGGTTTCGGACGCAAAGTGAGCGATGGAACTCTTGTAGTAGTAATCGCCTTTGAAGTAGTCGCGAGGACCCCAGAGATGGTCTTCGGCGGGAAGACCGGCGGTTCTGAATACCTCTTCGTCGATAAAAGGAGAACTGGGAATGTACGGGCGGAAGCCATCGTAACGGTCGGTGACCTCCGCGAGGACCTCGCGTGTAAGCTTGTTAAGGTTAGGGTCGCGGCGGTTTATGGGACGCCCGTTGATTGAGCCTCCGCGGAACGTTGCGAAAATATCGTTTTCGTTATCGCCTGACCACAGGACGAGTGATGCACGGTTACGGAGAGATTTGACCACCGAAATGCCCTCCTCACGTATGAGGTTCATGGTCCGCTCGTCGTCAGGGTAGAGACCGCAAGCCATCGAAAAATCCTGCCAGACCATAATGCCGTGCTCGTCGCAGTAGTCGTAAAGAACGTCACCCGGATACGGACTTCCTCCCCAGCAGCGTATCATGTTGCACCCGACGTCGAGGGCAAGCTCAAGGCCGCGTATGGTGTAGTCGTCGATTCTCGACGGGAAAGTATCGGTGGGAACCCAGTTTGTGCCGAGTACGAAAATCTTCCGGCCGTTTATGCGGAAGAAAAACCTGCCGTCCTTGCCGGCGAGAGAGGTGCGTTCGAGTTCGACCGTTCGTATTCCGTGCCTGAAAGCGACCGTGTCGAGAGTTTCTCCGGGCACGTCGAAAAGCCGTTCTCCGTTCTCGTATTTCGTGCGTGAGAGGGTGATTTCCACGTCGTAAAGTTCAGGGCTGCCGTAGCGGTTTGGCCACCAGAGGGCGGCGTTGTCGACGCGGAAGGAAAGAACCTGGTTCACGGAAAAAATCGTTGCGGATCCGCCGAAAGAGGAATCCTCTTTACCGTCACGATCACGGTGAATTCCGCGCACGGTAACGGTGAGGTCGCGAAGATCGTCAAAATCGGTGTCAACCGAGAGCTTGAGAAGCAGTTCGGCGGTATTCGAAGCGCCTCCGGTGCTGAGGTGCAGCGTCGACAGGTAGTAATCGCGGATTCTTTCGCGGGAACGGTATTCGATACTCACGGGACGCCAGAGACCTCCGGTAATTGCGCGTGGCATAATGTCCCAGCCGTACATGGCGGCGGCCTTTCTGACGAGAAGAGAGTCCTGCGTGTATTTCATCGCCCAGGCTTTTGTCTGGAGGTCAAAACGGCGCGCATAGAAAGAAACGGGAATGATGTGGACAAGAAGCTTGTGAATGCCGGATTTAACCTTGTTTAAGGGGAAAACGTGAGGTATGAGCATGTTTTCGGTGGTGCCTAGAAGAGCGCCGTCGAGATAGATTTCCGACACCGTGTCGATTCCCTCAAAATTGAGAAAGACATCCTGACCGTCACGAACGCTTTCCGGCTCTATCTCGAACTCGGTAAAATACCAGAGGTGCATGCACTCCAGATCCTGCAGTTTGAGGATGTTCGTGCCGAAAAAAATGTCTCGCGTAAGTTTACCGGCGTTCATGAGGTCGAGCTCAAAATTGCCCGGAACAGATGCGGGGATGATCTCGAGACCTGATTTTTCAACGTCGGAGGGAGTCTTGAAGCAATAGCCTTCGCCCACAACGCGACTGTTGGGACAGACGGTGAGCTTCCAACCGGTAATTCGGATTTGTTTAGTCATTTCGTTAACTCCTTTGCTGGGTTTACTTCAAAGGAAGTTTAGCACAGAAGAGGGTGAATGTAAATAATTACGAGCAATAATGCGCGAAGAAAGAACAATCGCTTTGATTTCGCTTTGATTTCCGGGCGGTTTTAAAGTAAAATAATCCATAAGGACGGAACGGAGGTGCGGCCGGTGGAAAATGGTACACGGAAGATTTTTGCGGTTTTTTCTGCGCTGATTCTCGCGCTGTGTGTTGCGGTTGCCGCCACGGGCTGCGGGCATAAGGATATACTCGGGAGGGACAAAAGAATGAGAACTGTTACCGGATATACGGAAGAGGAACTCCGGCTGATGGACGGCTACCTCAGGCACTCGGCCGGAGCGGAAGTGTCGCTCTACAAAACTGAATACAATCCGGAACCGCTTTATAAGGGTGTTGCGGAAGATGTGTGCCTGATTCCCGATGATGCGGAAATAAGCGGGGCGGGATATGTGAGATATTCGGCGTATTTTATGTTCGAAAAAAGCGGCCCGCGTCGCCTTGAGGTCGAAGGCGCTGACGACGCTGTGATTACCGTGACGTACAACGAACTTCACACGGAGCCGTATTCCGGGGATATGAAGTTTGACGCAAACGTTTTCTACAAAATCAACGTTGCGTATTCGCTGAGAAAGAACACTGAGTTTTCGTTCCGGGCAGACTCTCCGTACAAAATATCGGTCAATTATCCGTCTTTCGGAGGGGTGACCTCGCGGGAGATTTCGCCGGTCGCGGACATTCATTTGAGAGATCCGAACATCATGAGGGGACCGGACGGGTTTTTCTACATGACAGGCACGAACGATCCGGCGGATTGGCATAACACAAAAGAGATTCACGTCTACAAGTCCGCGGAACTGTCGGAATGGGAAGACCTTGGAGCCGTGTGGGTGTTCGAAAAGGACGCCACGTGGCAGAAGGATATTCTGACCGACGGGTCGTCGCCGATATGGGCACCTGAACTTCATTATATCCGCGGAACATATTATATTTGCTATTCGCTGGGATGGGGTTCCATGTCAGGAGCGGTTCTCAGAAGCACTTCGGGACTTCCTGAAGGGCCTTATGTGAGCACTTCGGACGCACCGGTTTTCGACTACATCGACTCGACTTTTTTCGTTGAGGACAACGGAAAGGTGTACGGAATATGGTCGGACGGCCTTATTGCGGAAATGAACGGGGATATGTCGGGATTTAAAGGTGAGGTTCGGCGGCTCAAAAGCAAAAGCGGGAACTACGTCGGATTCGAAGGATGCTACCTTTTGAAAATTGACGGGCTGTACTATCTGTGCTCGTCGACCTACGGGATACATTATGACGAAAACGGCAAACCGTACCGGAGTTACGACAGTTATTACGCGGTTTCGGACAAGCTTTTCGGTCCTTACAGCGAGAGAAGACTTTTGATGGCCTATGGAGGGCACAACAATCTGTTCTTCGCGGGGGACGGAAGACTTTTCACGACGGCGTTTTACGGGAAAAACTTCAGCGAACGGCCGGCGGTTGCGGAGTTGGAAATAACCGGAGACGGACTGCTCCGTCTTAAAGATTGAAAAATACGCCATAATCGGTTATAATGAGAAAAAAGAATCGGAGGGTTTGCCGTGAACGGATCAAATAACGCGATATCATGTCAGGGTGCGGCGCGAAGGGTGACGATTCATTCCATGAAGCTGGCGCCCGAGCCGTTCGGTTTGATAGAGGCAGGAAGGAAGACGGTCGAGATCCGGCTTTTCGACATGAAGAGGCGGTGTGTGATGCCTGAAGACATTATCAGGTTTACATGCACGGAGGGCAGAAGGACGGTTTTTGCGCGCGTAAAGGAGATTGCGGTTTTTCCGACGTTTGAAGAGCTTTACGGCTACTTTGAACCGGGTGAGCTGGGATATACGCGGGAATCCGCAGGAGACGGAAAAGAGGCCTCGCCGGACGATATGTACGCATATTATACGCCTGAGAACGAACTGAAATACGGTGTGACGGGAATAAGAATAGAGAAGATATAGCGGGATTTTTCCGGAAATGCCCTGCGGCGTGCAGAAGGAAAAACCGCCACTTTCCCGAAAAGACTGTCTCCGTTTAATGTACGGAAAATCCTGTTTGCGGCGGGCAGTTGATACAGCTAAATTATAAAAATACAGAAACTCCAAGGAGGACCTGATGAAAAGAATTATCGCAACAGTTCTTGCATTACTGATGATATTCGGCTTTGCCGCGGGGTGCACCCCGGACAATCCGGGCGGAGACAATACCCCGAAGCCGTCGCCGACTAAAGCGCCGATCGCGGATCCGGACAGTGAGATCTGCGGCATTCGGGTGAACTATGAAAACA
The DNA here is from genome assembly GCA_902792515.1 of uncultured Ruminococcus sp. Classification (GTDB taxonomy): domain Bacteria; phylum Bacillota; class Clostridia; order UBA1212; family UBA1212; genus UBA1212. The sequence continues at coordinate 23,543 of CADAZX010000001.1, read as the reverse complement.
ACCCGTCATGTATTGAGGGGAAACCGGTGTTTTCGTGGGCGTTCAATACCGAAAAACGCGGAGTGATTCAGAAATCATACAGACTGAAGGTAGCGTCGAGCGAGGCAAAACTCCTTGCAGACGACGCGGTCTGGGATTCCGGAACGGTCGAGTCCGCGGAAAACGTCGCGGTGAAATACGGCGGAAGCGAAGGCACTCTCAAAGAGGCGACAAGATATTTCTGGAACGTTTCCGTTACTTGTGAATCTGGCGAGAGCTACGTGTCGCCGACCGCGTGGTTCGATACGGCGCTGACCGAGACCGGGTTTGACGGAGCGGAGTGGATAACTGTCTCCGGCAGCGGAGTTTCGATCTCAGGGGCAAACTGGATATGGCTCATGAACGGGGACGCGCAGAGCACGGTTCCGGCGAAGACGGAGTATTTCCGGAAAAAGATTGAAATCAAAAAAGATATCGAAAGCGCATTTATCGCGTTCACGGCTGACGACTGCGGCGAACTGTACGTCAACGGGAAACAGGTCTTCAACGTTGAGGAAGGAACGGACACGTGGATGAGCGGCCTTACCGAGGAGATAACCGGCACACTCAAAAAAGGCACGAACGTTATTGCTGCGAGAGTCAATAACTCGAGTCTCGGTTACGCCGGACTGCTTGTCTCGGTAAAAATAGTTTACACCGACGGAACGCAGGACAAGATCGTGACGGACGGAAGCTGGATTGCGGCGGAAAAAGCCTCGGGCTCGTGGTTTGCGGAAAATGCCGATGAAAAAGCCTATAAAAAGGTGAATTTCGCGGACAGGTACGGCGCCTCCCCGTGGTACGAAAACGTTTCGCTGACAGGCGTAAGCGCGTCGGCGCCTACAGTTAGATACAAGTTTAAGACAGAGGGAACCGTCGCGTCGGCAAAGCTTTTCGCGTCGGCGGCGGGACTTTATCAAGCCTACGTAAACGGCGCTAAGGCAGGCGACAGCGCGCTGGATCCGGGAAGGTCCGAGTACCAGAAAGAAATCATGTACCAGTGCTTCGACGTGACGGATTCGATAGCAAGCAACGCGGAGAACGTTATCGGCGCCGTGCTTGGAAGAGGCTGGTATATCGGTGCGTACTCGCCGTACGGAGGAACCGCGCCGGCATTCATCTGCAAGCTGGTTGTGGACTACGCGGACGGCACGAGGAAAACGTATGGAACCGGATCCGACTGGGAGCTTACGGATGTCGGGCCGATAAAGGCGAACGACATTTTCGACGGTGAAACTTACGACGCGCGCGACGAGGCCGCTCTGGAAGGCTGGTCGACGGCCCAATACGACGCGAAAAACTGGCAGAAGGCAACAACGGTCAAGGCGGCTGACATCAACATCGGTACGCTCGTTCCGCAGGTTTCGGGAACGGTCAAAGTCATGGACCGCGTAGGCGCCGTCTCGGTTACGAAATATAAGAAGAACATCTACATCTACGACTTCGGCCAGAACCTCGCAGGCGTTGTGGAGCTCAAGAATATGACCGCAAAGGCGGGAACGGAGATAGTACTTCGCCACGCGGAGATGCTCAATGACGGAAGCAGGGGAAGCGACGGTCCGAAGGGCAGCATTTATGTGGCCAACCTGCGTTCCGCGAAGGCGACCGACAGATATACTTTTAAAGGCAGTAAAGATGGCGAGAACTACACGCCGACGTTTACGTTCCACGGGTTCAGGTATCTTGAGATATCCGGACTTTCCGAACCGTTGCCGCTTGAGAACGTTACCGCGCTCGTGCTCTATTCGGATATGGAGGACACCGGAAGCGTTACGACTTCGGACGAGCTTTTGAACAAGCTGATTCTCAACACGTACTGGGGTCAGCGTGGCAACTTCCTTTCGACGCCGACAGACTGCCCGCAGCGCGACGAACGCATGGGCTGGTCGGGAGACGCTCAGATTTTCGCCGGAACAGCCGCTTACAACATGAACGTGAAGGCGTTTTTCGACAAGTACATCACCGACCTCAACAACTGCCAGCATAGCGACGGAGCATACCCTGACGTGGCGCCGGAAACGGGACGCGCGAACTACGGCGGGGCAGGAAACAACGCCTGGGGCGACGCGGGAATCATTATTCCGTGGATCATGTACGTAAGATACGGAGACATGTCGTACATTGAAAAATACTACGACAATATGAAGCGCTACTCGAACTACCTCGTGCAGACGAGCAGCAAGTACATCAGGAGCGTCAGCGCGTACGGCGACTGGCTCTCGATCGGTGAGTCGACAGACAAAGCGGTAACGGACACTGCCTACTGCGCGTATGACAACTACCTCCTCGCAAAAATGGCGACGCTTCTTGGCAAGACGGAAGACGCTCAGAAGTTTAACGACAGGGCCGAGAAGTACCGCACTGCATGGAACGAAAAGTTCGTGAAATCCGACACGAGGCTGAGATACGACACGCAGACTGCGTACGCGATCGCGCTCGCGTTTGATCTTCTTCCCGAGGAGAAGCGCCAGTCGATGGCGGACAGGCTGAACGACAAGATCGTCAGGAATGGATACAAACTCACGACAGGCTTTATCGGCTGCCCGCTGCTTCTTCCGGCGCTCTGCCGCTTCGGGCACACTGACACGGCGTTTAAACTACTTCAGCAGGAGGAGTATCCTTCATGGAAGTACCCGATCCTACAGGGTGCGACGACGATCTGGGAGCGCTGGAACAGCTACACGCTCGCGGACGGATTCGGTGACGCGGGAATGAACTCATTCAACCACTATTCGTACGGATCTGTCACTGAGTGGATCTACAATTCGCTGATCGGTATCAAAGCGGACGAAAACAGCCCGGCGTTTGCGCACTTCTTCCTGAATCCGACGGCGGGAGGCGGACTCACGCACGCGGAGGGCAAGTACGTTTCGGTAAGAGGCACAATCGAGAGCTCGTGGGAGGCAGAAAACGACAAAATCGTCAAGTACAGCTGTACGGTTCCCAGCAACACTAAGGCGACGCTCACGCTCTCTGCCGCCGACGCTTCGAAAATTACAGAGCAGGGCAAGTCTCTCGGCGAGGTCGAAGGCGTTAAAGTTTTGAGCGAAGAGGGCGGCGTTGTGACGCTTGAACTCTTAAGCGGCAGCTATGTTTTTGAAATAAAGTAAAGAGGAAACGGGCGCTTTCCGGAAAAGCGGGCCTTTTGCGGGATGGCTTGCGCATCCCGCGCCGGGACACCGGCCCGGCCCGGAAAGCGCCCGTGTATTGTATGATTTTTGCCTGAAAGCAGGTGCTTTTATGATAAGATCACGGATTGTCAGCCACAACGGAAGCCCCGCTGTCGAGGTGGACGGCAGGATAATTCCGCCGATGGCGTTCACGGCTTATGCGCACACGCGTGACAAGGAGTATCTAAAAGCGCTCGGAGAAGCCGGGATAGAGGTTTTCTTTTTGATTTGCGACCCGGAGTGGCTTTACGAGGGGGCGTTTCAGCAGTTGCTGGACGACACGAAGACGCTTTTGGAGGCGGTGCCGGACGCGAAAATCTTTTTGAGGCTGGGCGTGCACCCGTCGGTTGAGTGGCTCGAAAACCATCCGGACGAGATGATGCGCTACCAGGACGGCAGGACGGTTCCGTGCCGCGTGGTAACGGAGAGCTACGGGAACGGATACTACCCGGCCATGTACGCGCTCTACTCGCAGGCCTGGCGCGAAGAGGCAACGAGGCACGTGCTTGGTTTTTTGCACGATTTGGACAAAACGCCATACAGGGATCACTTCATCGGCGTATTCCTCGCAGGCGGCAATACGTCAGAGTGGTACCCGAGCAACCAGCTGACCATTTACAAGGGCGGCTATATGGGATACGAGTGTCCGGGACCTTCGCCGTGCGATCTTTACGGAGACTTCAGCCCCGCGTTCAGACAGACGTTTTCAGGGTACCTGCGCGAGCGCTACGGGAACGTCGAGAACCTGAGGAAGGCGTGGAACGACCCGGAGGCGGATATCGACAACCCGCACATTCCGGACATTTTCGAGCGCGGGTTCGTGAACGTTGACGCGATCGTTTCGAGGTTCCCGATTGACGGCGGATGGCAGGACCGCATGACAGACAACAACGTCGGGTCGTTTTTGAACACCGATAAGTACAGGTGCACCGCGGACTTTTACAGGGCGTTTCACCTCGGAGCGGCGGACTCGATTATATATTTCGCGCGCGAAATAAAGCGGGAATACCCTGAGACGCTCGTAGGGGCCTTTTACGGCTATTTCGGCTGCCTGGACTACTACAACATGTGCATGTGCGCCGGTGCGCTTAAAATGCTCGACAGCGGCTTTGTGGACATGACCGCTTGTCCGAACGTGTACATAGAACGTCAGCCAGGCGGCTACGCTTCGCAGCGTGTGATGCAGGACTCTTTCCGCCTGCGCGGCCGGATGTTTTTCTCCGAGGACGACACGAGAACCGTTTGCGAGGGCGACAGGGCAGGGGCGCGCGACTATATGGAGCAGTACGACATCGAGGACAGTCTCGCCACCATGAAGCGCGATTTCGGACGCGACATCTGCCAGGACATCCACGCCTGGTGGTTCGACCAGTACGAGCGCGGCCGCTTCAAGCACCCGCGGATTTTTGAACTTATCAAGCGCCAGCAGGAAATCGCGCGCGCCTTCTACGACGGCGACCGCACGAAGCACAACGAAGTCGCTTTCTTCTACGACGAGGAGTCCGTTCACGTCGTTTCCGCGCCGACTCTGTTCCAGATGATCGAGTTGAACCGCTGCCTCGAGATACCGCGCACCGGCATTCCCGCCGACTTTTACTACCACAACGACATCGCCCGGGACGACCTTCCCGAGTACAAGCTCTATGTGTTTGTGAACTGCTTCAGCCTCACGGAAAAGGAGCGGCGCGAAATAAAGGCAAAGGTGCGCCGCGACGGCAAAACGGCTCTGTTTATTTACGCGCAGGGCTTTATCGACCCTGACGGCACGCCGCAGCTTTCGGAAAAGTACGTTGAGGACCTGACCGGCATGAAGGTGCGCCGCATCGACAGCCCTTCGTACGCGAAGTTCAAGATCGCCCCTGACGGCCCGCTCGCGACCGACTGCGACCCCGGAACCGTCTACGGCCAGATAACGAAGCAGGTCCAGGACGGCTGCGCCATGTACCTCGGCACCCAGACTTCCGTGGTCTACCCGCTGTTCGTGTGCGACGACCCGGCCTTCGAGACCGCGGCGACTCTCTGCAAGGAAAAGCTGCCGGCCGTCAGTATCGGGCGTGAAAACGGTCACACCACCGTCTTCACCGCGGCGAAATGGCTCACGGCGGACTTCTACCGCGCCGTCGGCCGCCTCGCGGGCTGCCACGTCTATGAGGACGACGGCGACTTCGTTTTCGCCAACGAACGCTTTCTGACGATCCACGCCGCCACCACCGGCATAAAAACGATACACCTCAAAAAGGCGTGCAGCCCGTTCGAGGTGTACGAGAAACGTTTTTACGGCGAAAACGTCAGCGAGATCGTTGTGAAAATGACCCGCGGCGAGACCTTGATGTTCAGTCTGGAGGGGGAGGTTTAATTGACCCGTAGCTTTTTTGAAAAACGTGCCTTGGCGTTTTGACAGGCAAGGCTTGTAGTTGATTTAATTTTTCCCTAAAAATAGGGCGGCGCCGCTTGCTGATCGTGAAAGGGCAAGCGGCGCCGCGCAGCATATAACAGGGCCTTCTTCAGACAGATTTTGCGGAAGGCCCTTTTCGGTTATTATTTACGGTTCTTTGAGGGTTTCGCGCCGGATGAGGTGCCTTGGGCTTTCGCGGAGCGGGTTTTGAGCGCCAGCCAGACGATTCCGGCAATCACGGCGATAATTGAGAACCACTGGCCGTGGGACAGTTTTAGCCAGTCCTTTGGCGTGTCGCGCAGGAACTCAATCACGAAGCGGTACACGCCGTACGTGGTCAAGAAGAGCGGATAGAGGGTGCCGCGGGTCGACTTTTCGCCGCGGAGTTCGATCGTCAGGAGCCACACGAGGACGCCGATGTCGAGAATCGCTTCAATAATCTGCGTGGGGAAGGTGACCGTGCGGCCGAACATCTCGATGGGTCTGCCGCCGCAGCAGCCGTTCAGGAAGCAGCCGATCCTGATCGTCCCGAGCATCGCAAGGACGTTTATCGCGCAGTTGTCGAGTGTGTCGCGGATTTTCATTCTGAACGCGAAACCGAAGAGAATCATCAGGAGCGGCACGAAGAGGGCGGCGCCGAAGAAGGAGAAGCCGCCGAGCGTTAGACCGTTTTCGAGGGTTTCGGGCCAGGTCTCGATCACGTACAGAATCTTGCACCCGAGGAGGCCGCAGAACAAAACGGCGGTCGCGAACAAAAACGCCTTTAGCTTGCCGATTCCGTAGAGCTTGCGGCGCGCGGGAAGCATCATGAACACGACCATCGCGACGTAGCCGAGAAACATAAACGTGTAGTAGGTCGGCAGCGAAAACGAACCGATTTTGATGTATGGAAGCAAAACGATCAACTCCTTTTGCGGGAAAGCGCCTTGAACTCATCAGGATTGATGCGAACCGGCAAGCATTTATGTCATAATATATTATATGATTTAATTAACCGAAATTCAACGGCGGCAAGAGCACCGTGGAATAACCCGTGGAATAACCTGTGGAATAAATGCCTTTCGCTGATTCTTTTATTTCCGCGGAAACGGGAGTAGTGCCCACGTAGTTGTGCCCGAAGTGGTGCCACGGAGCAGAACCCGGAGCAGTGCCGGACGACAGAAACTGCGAGCAGTAAATGCGGAGCGGGGACGCCGTGATGTGAACTGACTTTCAGGCTCCTGCGGGCTCGAAAGAGTATTTTGTTTTCAACTCCTCCAGGTAGCCGTAGTCGACATATTTTTCCTTCTGCAAGCGACCGACGACGATTCCGGGTGCAATTGAAATCGATTCAGAAAAGGCGAGAACTGAGGCTTTGTCAAAGCGACCGGCGAGAACAAACCGCTTGAAATCATTTTCGGGAATCAAAATGTCGCGGGCGAAAATGTCTGCATCGCGTTCATCCGAAGGTGTTGTGCCGCCCTCATGCTCTGTATGGCCGAGCACTATGTGGCCGAGCTCGTGGAAAAGGCTGAACCAGAATTTGTCGGAATCCCTTCCGCGCAGTGTCAGCCCGACAACTATTTTGTTGTTGTCGCGGAAAGTCGCTCCGTGAAGAAAAGAACCGCCGAAATGCGGGAGAAAAACAAGTGCTACGCCGCACTCGGCCATTGATGCGCAGAGTTCGGGGCAGAATTTGTCGGGCTCCTCAAGAGTCATGGCGCGAATTGAAGGAAGACGAGAGGAGAGCGCTTCGATATCTATCTGCGCTGTGCGTATCTTCCTTGCGGAGAGTTTGGCCTTTTGAGCCCACGCAATCAGCGCATAGTCGCTTCGGGTTGCGGCACGGTTGCCGGTACCGGCTTCGGATATGGATCCGGTTCTTCTGTACGCGATGTTTGGAATCAGGGATTCGTTAAGTAGATTCAAACGGACAACTTCGAAAAACTTGCGGCAGTTAATGACGCGTTCTATGGGCTTCCTTGTATCGGGAACCCAGCCGTGTCTTGCCATCTCGCCATATGGGAGCATTTTGACGATTTCAAGGTCCTCCTCGGTTTCTCTCTCGATTTGGGCCATCACGAGCCGTTCGCGATAGATGCTTTCAAGATTCATCCAAAAAGACGAGGGGATACCGAGAACGATTTCGAGACGCATTGCAACGTCGGAGGTCAAACGGACTTCACCGTTGATGAACTTGCTGATGTGCTTTTCGGACATGTCCATACGTGAAGCAAATTCCTTCTGCGTCATTCCGCGGTCTATGAGCTGCTCTTTGACAGTCGCACCTGGCGGGGTCGCAATTATTGTTTTACTTCTCACCATTTCTATCTCTCCTCTCTTCGAACGGGCTGATAAGTGGGCTGATCAGTGGTAGTCAACAACCTCAAGTATTGTCACTATGTGAACCGCCGCCTCCGTTTTTTCAAAAACAAGTCTGTAGGGATGAATTAAATCTACCGCGTATTGGCCGGTTCTGTTGCCGGTGAGGGGGTGGCAGCGTCCGATGTGATAGAGAATCATAAACTCGACACTTTCCGAAGCTTTGATCTCTGCAATTCGCTGCTGAAGCTTTTCCGCCATCGCCTGACCGTATTTTTTACCCGCAAACGAGGCATCGGCGCAAGTTTTCCGGATTTTATTATTCTTGTACGCAATCTCCAATAAAAGAATACCTCCGGCCGGCCGAATTTACCTCACAGGTTAATTCTATTATACAACGCCGCCAGTCAATTGTCAAGTGTAAATTTACCTCATAGGTAAATTTAGTGAAATACAAAAAAACGAAAACGCCGCCCGCCCAAGTCGAAAAGCCCCGGCCGACCAAGAGGAAAAACGCCGCCCACCAATCCGGAGAATACCGCCAACCCGGAAAAAACAACCAACCCGGAGAAAACAACCAACCCGGAGAATAACACCAACCTAAATCAAAAAAACGCCGCCCGGCCAACGCAGATCGCAAAGGCCGGGCGGCTCCCCCTTATACTATAAAACCATTAATTACATAGTTGCGACGTACGCCTCAACCGAGGCGCCGAACTTCATGAGGCGGTCGACAAGCGCGAGGAGGTTCTCGGGCGTCGAGGGGTTTTCGAACCGCTTGAGCGCGTAGGAGGCGGCGCTGTAGGAGTACGTTCTGCTGACAGGCTCGTCGGAGGCGTTCAGGAACGTGACGTCGTAGCGGCTGCGCAGGCGGGCGAAATTGACCTCGTTTAGGAAGACGTAGTAGCGGCTCGGGCTGGATGAACCAACGGGAACCAGCTTGTCAGAGGTGATCTCGTAAGTGCGGCCGTAGTCGGTGACTACAGAGGCCTTGAGACCGGAGATGTCAGCGCACTCGATTTCCAGCCTTATCTGGACCGCTTTGTCGAGCATCAGAGTGACGCCTTTCCAGGCGACGGAAGGCGAGTCGATCTCGGGGCCCTGGCCGGAAACGGAAACGAGTTCGGGAAGTTCGGTGGAGCCGTAAGCGAGCTGCTCGGCGGTGAGGGTCGAATTGGCGAGGTCGACGGTGCGGTGGTTGCTGTAGACCTGGGCGGCGGTTCCGTAATTGAGGAGGTCGACCAGGAGCGTGCGCAGAACGGCGGGCGTGGTCGCTTTCGCGAGCTGGTTTTCGGCGTACTTGCGGACACTGTACGTGGTCATCGCGGTGCCGCGGGTGAGGGCTCCGTTTTTGGTCGCGTAGACGTAGGTGTAGACGGAGGTCGACATCTGCTGCGGGTTGACGTTCTTGAACTCGAAGAAGTACTTGTCGACGTGGTCTTCGTCTGTCTTGAGCGTGCCGTTGACGCGGACCGCGCGGTTGTTGATCGTGCAGATCAGGTACGGGTCGGTGAACCCGCCGGCCGTGATGGTCGAGGCGTTGATCTTGTAGACGATCGAGAGGTCGTTGTAGAGGTAGAGCGTGCGCGCGTTGAGCTTGAGGTTCGCGTCGTCGGTTGCGGGGGCGATTTCATAGCCCGCGAACTCGGCCGTGTACGTAGCGTCGCCGGTGACTTCAACGGGAGTCGGGAACCAAGCGGCAAAGTTGTACGCAAACTGCGAGTCAGAAGCCTTGACAGGAGTTTCGTGGGTGGGAACGGTGCCGATCTCGATCTCTTCAGTCTCCGCTTCGCCGTTAATCACCCAGGTGATCGTGTGGGTGTGGGAATCGTCCCAGATGTCGCACGTTTTACAGTATTTAAAGGTCGTGCCGGCGGCGGAGCCAAGAGTGGCAGTGTACTCGTCAATTCCATCCGCGCGGTCAGGGCCGTTGTGCAGGCGCGCGGGGTTGAAGGTGACCTCGGTCTGGGTCGAGTTGTTCAGCATCTCGTAGATCGTAGCGTCTTCGGAAGCTACCGCGCTGCTGAAAACGACCTTGCCGGTGCCCTCGGAGCTCGTTATGTTCGCGCCGCCGAGAGAGGTGTAGAGGCCGCCACTGACATTGAGCGTGCCGTTGACGTCGATCAGGGCGTCGACAAGGGAAGCAGCGGTCCTTTTGGTGGTTGTGCCGTTAGCGACAGAGTAGCCGATAACGTAGAACCTCGCGTTGCCGGTGAAATTCAGCCAGTCGTCGTTGTCGTAGGCGTAAACGTTTTTGCCCTCGGCTACGTCGACCTCAGCGCCGCTGTCAACACAAAACTCAACGCCCGGAAGAAGTTCGATGTTCTGGGCAATCGAGGTCGTGCCGCTGTGAATATAAATGGAAAGGTTCGAAGTGATCGGAAGAATGGTATCCGCCGTGCTGATGGACTCGATCATCGGGAGACCGGTGAGAGTCATCGGAGAGACGGAAATGTCGCCGTAGACGTCAACCTGCAGCCTGTCCGAAGCCTCAATATAATCTTTAACGATATATCCGCTGCTGATGTTGAAAAGGCAGCCGGAAGTGCCGATAAAGCCCGCACCGGTGGGATAAGCCGCGCTGGAAGCGTTAACGGAAGAGTAGAGCATTACCGAGGCGCCGGAGTAGATGGTCAGCGGGACCTCGACGTTTTGAATGTAGTACTGGCTGAAAAGGAATGCGTAGTCGATGACGTCGGAGGAGGCCGTACCGCCGCGCCAGTCCTTGATTTGGAACGCCTCGTAAACTGTGGAGCCGGCCTCGGCGACAACGGAGCCGCTGCCGTAGATGTAGCCCCAGCAGTAGAGGTTGCTGCCGTTTTCGAGAGTGATCGAGCTGCCTTCGTTCATAGAGATGCGTCCCGCAGGACCTGTGGGGGTGCCGTTCCAGCCGCCCATCTGCCCTGTAGCGGAGAGTTTGCCCGCAACGCTTAAATCGCCCGCGACAGTCAGATTCGCGCCGTCCGCCATTGTCAGCATTCTGAAAGCGGTCGGATTGGAGTGCGAGCCGTAAACAATATTCGGAACGCCTCTCACGACGTTAAAACTGTCGTCCATAGGGAGAAGCAGGGTGACGCCCGCGGGAACCGTGTAATTTCCGGCTGGAAGCGTACCGCTTGATACAAGAGTTACAACGTCATGACCGTCCGCAACCGCGAAGTCGACGGCGTCGTTAAGATCCGCGAACAGCTGATTGCCCGCTTTGAAAACGGGCGAAGCGTTTTCAATAAACTCGGGGCAAACTGTGATGCTATCGTAGAAAGTCTTACTGAGCGAGGCGAAAACCGAGAAGTAGTCGCCGGCGGTCTCGTTCTTCCAGCCGAAGATCTTGTAGCCGGAGGAGGCGGTGGCGGAGAGGGCGACCGTCTCGGTGTTGCTGAACGTTTTAACCGTGTCGGCAGTGATCGTTTCGCCGTTGACCGTGTACGAGCCGTTCACGGCGGGTCTAAAAGTGACGGTGACGTTGCCGACGGGATTGAAAATGATATTCGAAATCACAATGCTCGTGGACTTGTGGTCGACCGCGTTCGAGGTGATCGAAATAACGACGTCCTCGTTTGCCTGCATAACCTTGTTGAACGTACCGGGACTGGTAACGGACGTGCCGTCTACGCTGACGGTTCCGCCGTTGAGCTCGAGATTGTAGTCAAAGCCCAGAACGCGCTCCTCCGCCGTAGCGTTCGTGAACGTGTACGTGCCTGTCTGCGGAGTGAACTTTTCTCCCGCACAGCCCTGTTCAACGAGAGCCGAAACGGTGCCGGTCAGCTTGCCGCTCGCGAATGACCAGCTTGCGTCACCGCCTGCGACAACCGTAAGCCCGCTGATTCCGGGATCGTAGTTGTCGGCGAATATCATCGTGCCGGCCATCACAAACAACGCGGCGAGAAGACAAACCGCGAAAATGATCCAAAGGCTCTTTCCGTGCCCACGAACTGCCGCTTTTTTGTCAGTAGTGTTGCTTCTAAACATAAAAATACCTCATTTCCAAAACTGCCCGAAAAACAGGCGAAAATGGCCGCAAAACCCGCACCCGTAACCGCCTATGAAAAAACTAAACCAAGGCTCGCGTGTGCGCGCGTGCGTATTTATTTACTTTATACATTCTACAACAAACCCTCCCGCTTGGCAAGGCGATTTCCGCCTTCCGGTCCGAAATCTTTCCCCAAAATCCCGGCAAAAAAGACGGATCCCGAAGCGGCAAAAAAGGGGCCGCCCCGAAACGATTCAGGGGCGGCCCCGCGGCCTTCCGAGCTTTCAACAACAAAACCGAAAGCGCGGAAAGTGTTCAATTACATTTTCGTCAGCCGTTGAAAGCCTTCGCGGAAGCGCCGAGCTTCGCAAGCGCTATGCAGATGTTCGCGACCTTTGCGTTGGAATCGTTGACGTGCCTGGAGAGGTACGAGTTGATGCTGAACGTTACCGTCTTACTGACGGGTTCGCCCTCTGCCGAGTAGACCGTGAGCGTTACAGGGTTGTCCATCTGCGAGAAGTTGTAGCCGCTGTAGTACGTGCAGTAAGCACCGGAGTATCTGGGATCCGTGTTATCGAGAACTAGAGCGGTCGACTGCTTGCCGTTGCTGTTGGTGAAGACAGGAGCCAGACCGTCAGCGTACTCCGCGTCGAAGCCGTAGCGGATCGAAACAGCCGCGTCAAGGCGGATCGTAATGCCTTTGAATACTACGTCAGGCGACTCGAAATCAGTGGAGCTGAGTCTGTCCGTGAGTTCAGGAACTTCCGGCGTAGCCATGGCGACCTGCGCTTCGGTGAGGAAGTTGTTGCAGAGGTCGTCGACTCTGTAGTTGATGTACTCCTGAGCCGCCGCGCCGTAGTTGACGAGGTCGACGAGAAGCGTGCGAAGCTTCGCGTAAGTGTCCGCTGTCGCGTACGTTTCGTTGTTCAGAATGTTCTTGCAGTAGTTTCTGATACTGTACTCGTCGATCTTGCTCTTAATGGTCTCGCCGTCCTTCGTGGCGAAAAGTACTGTGTAAACCGTGGTAGCGGCCTGCTGCGGCAGAATGTTCTTCAGCTCGAACCAGTAGCGGTCCTTGCCGTCGCTAGAAGTGCGGACACCTTCAATGCGGTACGCCTTGTTGTTGATCGTGGCGATGATGTAAGGATCAGTGCATCCATCAAGCAGCGCAGCGTTGACCTTATAGATGATCGAGAGGTCGTTGTAGAGCGCAATCGTGTGAGCGTTGATTTTCAGCGTCTCGTCAATTGTCTCAACGTTGGGTGTCACCGCGGCAAACTCTGCCGTGTAAGTGGCCTCGCCGGTAACAGCAACGAGAACGGGGTACCAGCCGGCGAGTACGAAATCGTGCGTGCCGTCGTAGGGCTTCGCGGGAACTTCACCGTCAAACTCGGGAACGGTGCCGTAAGGAACCTCGGAGGTCTTGATAATCTCGCCGTCGAAGTTCTTCCAGGTGATCGTGTAAGGTCTTGCGGATGATTCGAAAACGGCCGTGTAGGTCGCGGGTCCTATAACTTCAACAATCTCAGAATCCCAGCCGGTGAACGTGTAAACGAGCTCGGTCGTGGAAGGTTTCGAAGGCGTCTCGCCCTTGTAGGAAGGAGTCTGACCGTATTCGTAGGTCTCGGTCGTCTCGACGCCTTCAACAATCCATTTTACCGTGTAAGTGTTAACCGTAGCGTCGAAAACAGCGGTGTAGGTCACTTCGCCTTTAACTTCGGAAATTTCAGGATTCCAACCCGCAAAAGCGTAGGTGTACTGAGCGTCAGCGGTTTTCGTGGGTTCCTCGCCTTTATATACGGGCATTGTGCCGTACTCGAGTTCTTCGCTCTGAAGCTCAACCTCGCCGTTTACGAATTTAACCGTGTACTTGTTAACGGTAGAGGAGAACTGGGCGGTGTAGGTCTTGTTACCGGTAACGTCGGTAATCTCAGGATCCCAGCCGGTGAACGTGTAGGTGTACTGGGCGTCAGCTTCCTTAACAGGATCGGCGTGAGCCGGGGTGGCACCGTATTCATACTCTTCAGTCTCGGACTCTCCGTCGATAATCCAAGTCACGGTGTAGATGTTGACTGTGGAAGTGAAGGTGGCGGTGTAGACAGTGTCGCCTCCAATGGCAGCGACATCCGGAGTCCACTTATCAAACGTGTAAGTGTACTGAGCGGTAGCGGCCTTGGTAGGAGTCTCGCCATTGTAGGTCGGAACAGTACCGTAAGGAACATTCTTGTCGGTTTCGAGAACTGCGCCGTCTTCGTTCTTCCAGGTTACTGTATAGGTGTTGACCGTAGAAGTGAACGTAGCGGTGTAGGTGACATCACCTTCAATGGCAGCGACATCCGGAGCCCACTTATCAAACGTGTAAGTATACTGAGCTGTAGCGGCCTTTTCAGGAACCTCGCCGTCGTAGGTCGGAACAGTGCCGTAAGGAACGTCCACATCGGTTTCGAGAACCGAACCGTCTTCGTTCTTCCAGGTTACGGTGTAAGTGTTGACTGTGGAAGTGAAGGTGGCGGTGTAGACAATGTCGCCTTCAATGGCAGCAACGTCCGGAGCCCACTTGTCGAATGTGTAAGTGTACTGAGCGGTAGCAGCCTTCTCAGGAGTCTCACCATCGTAGGAAGGAGTTGTACCATAAGGAACATCTTCATCGGTTTCGAGAACCGAACCGTCTTCGTTCTTCCAGGTTACTGTGTAAGTATTGACTGTGGAAGTGAAGGTTGCGGTGTAGACAGTGTCGCCTTCAATGGCAGCGACGTCCGGAGTCCACTTATCGAACGTGTAGGTGTACTGAGCGGTAGCAGCCTTCTCAGGAGTCTCACCATCGTAGGTCGGAACAGTGCCGTAAGGAACGTCCTCGTCGGTTTCGAGAACCGTGCCGTCTTCATTCTTCCAGGTTACGGTGTAGGTGTTGACCGTGGAAGTGAACGTAGCGGTGTAGACGGTGTCGCCTTCAATGGCCGCAACGTCCGGAGTCCACTTGTCGAATGTGTAAGTGTACTGAGCGGTAGCGGCCTTTTCGGGAGTCTCTCCGTCGTAGGTCGGAATAGCGCCGTAAGGAACATCCACGTCGGTTTCGAGAACCGTACCGTCTTCGTTCTTCCAGGTTACGGTGTAGGTGTTGTCCGTGGAAATGAAGCTTGCGGTGTAGACAGTGTCGCCTTCAATGGCAGCGACATCCGGGTTCCACTTATAAAATGTGAAAGTGTACTGAGCGGTAGCGGCCTTTTCAGGAGTTTCGCCGTCGTAGGTCGGAACAGTGCCGTAAGGTACGTTCTCATCTGTTTCGAGGACCGTGCCGTCTTCGTTCTTCCAGGTTACAGTGTAGGTGTTGACTGTGGAAGTGAAGGTTGCGGTGTAAGTCACATCGCCGGTAACTTCGGAAATCTCAGGATTCCATGCGGCAAATGTGTAGGTGTATTGAGCGGTAGCGGCCTTTTCAGGGACCTCGCCGTCGTAGGAAGGAGTTGTACCGTAAGGAACATCTACGTCTGTTTCGAGAACCGTGCCGTCTTCGTTCTTCCAAGTTACTGTGTAAGTATTGACCGTGGAGGTGAAGGTCGCGGTGTAAGTAACATTGCCTTCAACCGTTGTGATATCCGGAGTCCACTTGTCGAATTCATAAGTGTACTGAGCTGTAGCGGCCTTTTCAGGAACCTCGCCGTCGTAGGAAGGAGTTGTACCGTAAGGAACATCTACGTCGGTTTCGAGAACCGTGCCGTCTTCGTTCTTCCAGGTTACCGTGTACTTATTAACAGTTGAAGTGAACGTAGCGGTGTAGGTAACATTGCCGGTAACTTCGGAAATCTCAGGATTCCATGTAGCAAAAGTGTAGGTGTACTGAGCGGTAGCGGCCTTTTCAGGAGTCTCGCCGTCGTAGGTCGGAAGAGTGCCGTAAGGAACGTCCTCGTCGGTTTCGAGAACCGTACCGTCTTCGTTCTTCCAGGTTACCGTGTACTTGTTAACAGTTGAAGTGAACGTAGCGGTGTAGGTAACATCGCCTTCAATAGCTGTGATATCCGGAGTCCACTTGTCGAATGTGAAAGTGTACTGAGCGGTAGCGGCCTTTTCAGGAGTCTCGCCGTCGTAGGAAGGAGTTGTACCGTAAGGAACGTTCTCATCAGTTTCGAGAACCGTGCCGTCTTCGTTCTTCCAGGTTACTGTGTAAGTGTTGACTGTGGAAGAGAACGTAGCGGTGTAGGCTGCGTCTTTGGTAACTGTTTCAATCGCAGGAGTCCAGGCGATGAAGGTGTAGGTGTACTGAGCGTCAGCTTCCTTGACAGGATCTGCGTGAACCGGAGTTGCACCGTATTCGTAGGTTTCGGTTTCGGACTCGCCGTCAATAATCCAGGTCACGGTGTAGGTGTTGACCGTCGAAGTGAACGTAGCTGTGTAGACAGTGTTGCCTTCAATAGTTGCAACAGCCGGAGTCCACTTGTCAAATGTGTAAGTGTACTGAGCGGTAGCGGCCTTTTCAGGAGTCTCACCGTCGTATGTCGGAACACTACCGTAAGGAACGTTCTCGTCGGTTTCGAGAACCGTACCGTCTTCGTTCTTCCAGGTTACTGTATAGGTGTTGACCGTTGAAGTGAACGTAGCGGTGTAGACGGTATCGCCTTCAATGGCACCAACATCCGGAGTCCACTTGTCGAATGTGTAAGTGTACTGAGCGGTAGCGGCCTTTTCAGGAGTCTCTCCGTCGTAGGTCGGAACAGTGCCGTAAGGAACGTTCTCATCGGTTTCGAGAACCGTACCGTCGTCATTCTTCCAGGTTACTGTGAAAGTATCATCGTGGTCGTGTTCTTTTTTCCAAATACCATCAGGATCACATATCTTGCAGTATATAAACGTAGTATTTGCAGCGGAACCGGCTGTTGCAGTATACGCTGGATCGGCACAACCGTTGTGAAGCGTTGCAGCATTAAATGTTACTGGTGTTTTGGTGCTATTATTAGCCATCTCATACAACGTGACATCTCCCGTTGCGGGGGCTTGTTTCAACACTATTTTTCCGGTGCCTTCAGAAGAAGTAATATCTGCGCCGCCTGCAGATGTGTAAAAGTCGCCGTACACAGTTACTGTGCCGTTAACATCTATCTTACCATCATTGAGACTCGCTGGAGTACGTATAGTAGTCGCTCCGTTGGCTACGGAGTACCCTATGACATAAAGCGGGTACGTTCCGGTGAAATTACCCCAGTCGTCTTTGTCATAGACATAAACTTTTTTTCCGGAAGAAATACTAAAATTAGCATCATTGTCAATAGTGATTTCAACACCAGGCAACAACTTTAGGTCTTGCTTAACATTCGTAGTTCCGGTGTGAATATTAATTGAAATGTTACCGTTAATCGGCAGTTCGTAATCGGATGTACTAACAGAACCAATAAGAGGAATGCCGGTAATACTCATTGACGAGACGTTGATATCCCCGTAGACATCAACCCGTAAACGGTCGGTGCTTTCAATATAGTCTTTAATGATATATCCAGAAGAAATGTTGAAGAGTCCGCCTGATCCGATAAAGGTTGCGCCGAGGGGATATGCACTGCTGTTGGCATTTGCGGAAGAATACAGTTTTTCCGTCGCCCCGGCGTGAATCGTTAATGGAACCTCAATGTTTTGAACGTAATACTGGCTGAAAATAAAAGCGTAACTTGAAATGCTGAGTGTTGCGGAACCTCCTCGCCAGTCTTTGATCTGGAACGCTTCGTAAATCGTTGCGCCGGATTCGGCGACGACAGAACCGGAACCGTAAATATAGCCCCATACATAAAGATTGCCTCCACTCTTGACGGTTATCGTACTACCGGATAGCATATTGATGCGGCCGTCAGGACCTGTAGGCGTACCATTATAGCTTCCATATTGTCCTTTTGAACTCAATTTTCCGCTCAAGCTTATGGCGCCGCCGCTTTGAATTGTAATTGAGGCGCCGTTTGCCATCGTAAGCGTTTTAAACGCAGTCGGTCTCGTGTAAGAATTGTATTCAACTATCGGCGTAGTCGTGTACATTGTATGCGCATCATCAAAGGGAATCAGAAGGGTTATGCCACTAGGAATCGAATAATTGCCTGCGGGAAGCGTTCCGTTTCCGACAAGGGTAATCTTGGGCTGGCTATTATTCTGCGCGTAAGAAACAGCTTCATTCAAATCTGTGAAATACTGTCCGTCGGTTTCGAAAATCGGAAGCGACGCTGCCACAAAAATCGGTTTTATAGTCTTAGATTGCGTAATATAGACTGAGTCGCTGGCAGTAAAGCTGAAATATGTGCTGTTTGTCTCGTCATACCAGCCTAAAAACTGAAAGCCTGAGGCAGGAGTTGCGACAATGACAAACGCTTCGTTTGACAGTTTTGTTACAGCTGAAGTGCCTCCGTCAATCGTGAAAGAACCATTTTCTGCGGTGCCAGGCGTAACTGTAACTTCTTGAACCGGAGTGAATTTAATATCGCTTATCGTCACAACAGACGTGTCAGACGCACTGCTGTTTGATCTGACAACAACGGTTGTAGTAGCGCCGGCAACAAGCGTAACTGAACCATTACCGGCATCTGTTACACTTCCGGTACCTGATGTCAAAGCAGCGGAATACGACAAAATCGCATCTGTGCTTCCAGTGTTGGTAAACGTCAGCGTGCCGGTCACCGGTGTATAAGTGGTTCCTGTACAACCGGAGCTTTCGCTTGTTTTGACCGACCCGGTTATGGTAGTTCCAGAGATGGACCATGTTCCGTTGTCATATGACGCAGAAAGCCCATCTATTCCGGTTTGCAATGAACCTGCTGCCTTAGCAGGAATACGTGAAATAAACATCAGTGATGCCGGAACAAATGACAGAACCATAAACGTGACGATTATGATAGAAGTCAACCGCTTAAATACATCTTTTAACATAACTAAGTCTCCTTCAAACGATTTACGTTGTCTTTTTCTTTTTTGTGTGTTTATGCTCATAGGATTTAATGCTGAAATAAAAGGCAATACCGACTATGAACATTACAAATGCGTGTATTGCAAGATCGGAAAGCCCGAGAAACAATTTCTTGTTATCGCGTAAAAACTCAAGGAAAAACCTTGTTGATCCGAATAAAACCATCATAAGTGAATATGTGGTTCCATCCACTCTATAATTTCGTTTTTTATGCCTAATAAAGAGAAAAAATGCAATTGCAAGGGCGACAAACGCCTCTATGAACTGGATTGGGAAGGTTTTATAGTGCAGGGTTGGGTTGTACAATCCGTTATCCATCCTGTACCCATGGCAACAACCTGCGAAAGCGCATCCAAAATGTGCGACGCCTTGAATTAAACACAAAGTTGAAGGCCCTGCAAAATCGAGCCATGTTTTCCAGTCCACCTTAAACAGTTTACAAAAAGGCCAAATTATTATAGGAACCCAGATAAAAATTCTGACGATATTGATGCCACCCCAAGTTTGAAAACCTGTGTCGATCCATGTTATGAAGCACATCCAAACATAGGAAACTACAAAGCCTACTAGCGTTAAGCCGATAGTTTTTGGCCTGGAAACGCCAAAATGCTTGCAGTTCACCACGTTGTAAATGAATGCGATGACAAATGCGAGACCCATGAATGCCCAGTATACTATCATGTTTATTCCGTTTTCGACTGTCCACAATATCAATTGGTTAATCATTAATTTTACCTCGCATTGCAAAATGGATTTGCTATAAGCAATATTGCATCTTCACTCAGTAATCATTTCCATTGCGTTTTCATTCAGAAACGAGCAGGCTTTTTCTCCGAAAAGAACCTTTACTTAAGCTTGGAGAACAACTAATATGCGGTTGAAGCCAAACTTAACGATTGCATAGCAGTAAAGAAATCTATTCTTTGTTATTATATTATAAATAAAATTATTGTCAATAGAACAAATTCTTTTTCGCGGTTCTTTAACGATAAATAGACGTATGTACCCGGTTTCTTGGACACATTGATTTATGACCAAAGCTCAACAGGTGGATGCCATTCTGTTCTTTACAGGTTGTATCCACTTTGTTTTTGCCTGGATGCGCTCGTTCTTGTAATAGTCAATGTATTCGGTCATGGCTACGGAGAACTCCTCATAGGATTGGTAGTCCTTCTCGCACCCATAGGACATCTCGTTTTTCAGTCTCCCGAAGAAGGTCTCTATAGGGTACACATCAATTGCTCTTTCACCAAAATATCCATTCAAACGCACCTCGATAATGAAAACGTCCGATGAAAACGTCCGATATTAGTAAAGTCTTGTTTTGAATCGTTTTGAATCGCAATATGTTCTTGACACGCGGGCGCGGGTGTGGTAGACTTTCTATGAGTATAGGGCGGCGTTCGCGCACGTTCGAGGATAAATCGAAGACGGTTCACGCCCCGCACATTTCAAAATCCATACAAATCATTTAGGAGGTTTTCTTATGAAGAAAGTTTTTGCAGTTGCAATTGCACTTGCGATGGTTCTTTCTCTGTTCGCGATTTCGTCATACGCGGGCGGCGGCATCTGCTTCGATGGCGCGTACCTGACCAATGACGCTGACGGCAGCCAGCACGCGACCGCGCACGTTCCCAACGAGGGCGAGACGAACCTGACCAATCAGGCGGCACAGGGCGACATGGGCAGCATCTACGGCAGCGGGTTCCAGTATTTCCACGCTCAGGGCTGGTGGTCCGACGATGAAGAACTGGCTGACTTCGGTATTCAGGTCAACGACGGCGAAATCACCTGGGGACAGAAAATCGATGACCCGAACCTGGTTGCAGTTAAGGACCAGACCGGCCACGCGTATCCCTACCGCTTCAACTTCACGCTTCCCGTTCAGGAAGGCGAAGTTGCCATCAAGATGTACAAGAAGACTGCCGCGGGCGCCGAGGAAGTTTTCCACACACTGACCTACAGCAACTCCGCTCCCACGGGTGACAAGTTCGTGCCTATCGCTGTCGCCGACAACGACGGCGCCCCCGGCAACGCTGTCTGGCTGAACGAGAAGGGCGAGTGGGCGGCCGTGAAGTTCACGACTGCTGCTAAGCTCGGCGGCGTTTCGCTGTTCCACTGGGCCTCCAACGGCTCCAACGGACCTCTCGCAACATGGAAGCTCGAAGTTTACAAGTTCGACACCGACATCGACACCACCTTCTCGAAGGCGCCTGTCGCGTCCAAGTCCCAGCAGTCTGCCGGCGACAACAACCCGGCGTTTGCGCTCGAGTTCGACGCGCCCCTCGATCCGGGCACCTATGTCATCAGACTTGAGATCACCAACGACGAAGCTACCGGCGTCAGCCAGGAGACTTCCTATGTCGTATTCCCGGCAACCGCTGCGGCTGTGAGCGAAGATAAGTTCGAGTACATCAACACCAACGGCGTTATGTTCAACTTCACTGTTGTGGCACCCGACACCTACTCCGCTGCTGACTTCTTCGTCACCAACCCGGCCGGCGGCTCTGAGCCGACCCCGGTCGATCCCGGAACGGAGCCCACGCCCGTAACCGGCGACGCCACGATGGTTCTCTTCATCGTTGCCGCTGTTGCAGTCGCGCTGGTCATCCTCAAGAAGAAGGCTTTCTAATCATACGGCTTTCGACTGATTAATCAATAAAGGACCGCGGGGCGCCTGATGAAGGGTGTTCCCGCGGTTTCTTTGATAATTTGGGGCTGCGCGCGTTTCCTGCACGTTTTCTCCGATTTTCTTCGTTTTTTCTTCACTTTTTCCGCATTTTCCGTTCAAAAACAGTTGACGCGGGGTGCGTGAATGTGTTACAATTCCCATGTGTCCGGATGCGGGCGGTTCTTTGGCTGTGCGGTTCGGCAAAAATTCCGGGGGGTTCCTGAAATGAAAGAAGCTTTTAAAGAGATAGAAATCACCGTTATCATGCTCGAGGCCGAGGATGTCATTACCGACTCCCCGATCATTCTGCCTGACGACCCGATAACTCCGTAAAAGGTACTTGCTGATCATCTGCAGCGGTTGCTTTTTAATGGGTTAGTGGCGCTTATGCCGTGTTTGTTTTGCCTGCGTTTGCGCGGTTTTTGCGCGAACAACGAGCTTTAAAGATACGCCTCAAGGCGTATTTTGTTTATCAGGAGGAAGTTATGAGTTTCAAGAGAGCGCTATGGTCGAGCGGACTGACATATGTGACGCGGTGCCCGAACTGCGGGACGAGCACGAAGTACACCGACAGGCAGTTGGACTTCAGGGCATGGTTCCCGAACGGGTTTGTTTATTGCGGCGGCTGCAGACGGCCTCTCAGGCACAATGAGATTTTCGCCGTGAACCCGGACGGCTCGCCTGTTTACAAAACGCAGGAAGAGGCGGCGCAGGCCAATACGAACGGCTATCTGAGATCGAGGGGCGTGCAGGTCGACTACAACGGGAACGTGGGCGCGTCTACGGGTGCCTCGACCGGTGCGTCAACGGGTGCTTCGACCGGCGCGGGAGCAGGCGTGGAACCGGGCGTCGCCTACTGCAGAAAATGCGGCCGGAAATACAGGGTCGGGACCGATTTTTACTGCGCCGGGTGCGGCGAAAAGCTTGGGGAACAGCTGGGCGAACAGCAGTGAATAACCGCTAAAAAACCAACGTGGCGTAAACGCACAACTTAAGAGACGGATATGTGCCTTGCAGTACAGTTGATTTAACAGAGTGCCATTTTGGCACTCTTATTTTTTCGATTTGGTGCCATTTTGGCACTAAAACGCTTGACAACATGGTGCCGGCGTGGTATAATATACGCGAGGTGATGGCTATGACCCTGAAATCGCTGAGAACGGAAAAAGGTCTGACGCAGGCCGACTGTTCACGGTATCTTCAAATTCCTTTGAGGACATACAAACGCTATGAGGCCGAAGAGACAAGGGAGAGTTCGGTCAAATACAGGTATATGGTTGACCGCTTGATGGCGTACGGAATTGTGGACGAAGAGCACGGTTTGCTTACTATCGAGCAGATTAAAAACGTCTGCGAAAATGTTCTTCCGGCATACGACGCGGATTATTGCTATTTGTTCGGATCTTACGCCAAGGGTGTTGCAACTGAAACAAGTGACGTTGACCTGCTGGTGTCGGTTCCGCTTAACGGTTTAAGATTTTACGAACTGGCGGAGATGCTTCGCGAAAACCTGAACAAGAAAGTCGACCTGCTTGACGAGACTCAGCTGCACAACAACCCGGAGCTTCTACACGAAATACTGAAGGACGGAATCAAGGTTTATGGATAACTTTAAGGACGATCGCTACTATTTGGAGAGAATAAAATCGGATTTGAGATTTGTTATCGATCATACCAAGGGAAAAACTAAATCCGAAATAGAAGAGAATGAGGTGCTTGTTGACTCAATTATGTTTCGAATCATCCAGATTGCGGAGAATAACATGAAACTCTCGGATGGATTCAAGGCTGAACATCGAGAAGTTCCATGGCTTGCAATTAAGGGAATGAGAAACAGAATAGTACACAATTACGGGTATGTCGACATGACGATTGTTTATGACACTGTGATTCACGGTATTCCGGAAATGTACGAATTGATTGAGCAAATCTAAAAAGCGCTCAAAATATAACGATTCGGCGTTTTGAAAGAAATCGATTCGGTGTTTTGAAAGACTAACTATTAA
The DNA here is from genome assembly GCA_902792515.1 of uncultured Ruminococcus sp. GTDB lineage: Bacteria > Bacillota > Clostridia > UBA1212 > UBA1212 > UBA1212. The sequence goes on along the minus strand of CADAZX010000001.1, from coordinate 81 downwards.
ATGTCAAGTCTAAAACGGAGGATTTTTATGGATTAGATGAACAATCTCCTAAGTGGCGCAAACAAATAAGCGTCCGGCTGA